>CAYLYJ010000140.1:0-1536 GCA_964388185.1 uncultured Coriobacteriaceae bacterium | reverse complement strand
CGCTTTCCACGCAGCTCGGCATGTTCACGAAGGTGGCGGGTAACCTCTCGGATGCGGACGTCTCCATGACGGTCTCGATGGACCCCACCGACGAGCGCACGGCCACGTCATCGGTCATCGAGGCGACCGGCGCCGACGTCTACGCCCAAGCGCGTGCCGTGGAAAACGTGACGCCACTGGGATGGGCGCTCGTCTCGACCCAGGGAGCGTTCGTCCCGCTTCCAATGGCGGGAAGCACGTGGAAAGATACGGTCGCCCCAAGCTGCATCGTAGACGAAAGCGTGCCCACACCGCTCTTCGTCATCTACCTGCCTGCCGACGAGTTTGCAGCCTACGCGAAGGACAACGGCG
The DNA here is from genome assembly GCA_964388185.1 of uncultured Coriobacteriaceae bacterium. Classification (GTDB taxonomy): domain Bacteria; phylum Actinomycetota; class Coriobacteriia; order Coriobacteriales; family QAMH01; genus QAMH01. The sequence goes on along the minus strand of CAYLYJ010000140.1, from coordinate 1,185 downwards.
TCGAGCTCCCGGAAAGCAGCGACGCTCCCACCGTCATCGCCGTGCGCGAGGGCTACGGCAACACCGGAAGCGTGTACAGCTACGACGAGCTCTTCGTCAAGACCGGCACCCTCGACATCGTGACCGGAATCAAGGGCGATGAGACAGCAACGGCAAGCATCATAGTGTCTGACACGGACAACGACGGGAAGGAGACGTTCGAGTTCACGCGATGGGAGAAGGATGGCGGCTACACGGACCAGAGGCTTGCAGCCGACGAGCTCGTGCGCACGCCCGTTGAAGTCGTGGGACTGGCGGAAAAGAGGCCCGCTTGCGTCGCCTCGAGCAGCGGGGCGACAATCGTCGTCTCCATGGATGACCTCGGCACCTTGCCCCTCATCGGCGCGACAAGAACCGTGTCCTTCTCGGCTGGCTTCGACACCACCGATGGCGAGGAAGCGGTCAAGGCTCTCTCCGGTTTCGGCTCCGCCTTCGAGGAGGCCGGCTTCAAGGTCTACTACAACCAGGTAACGGACAACAAGGCGCAAGAGCAGTCCATGACCATGATGGTGACCGTGGTGAACCTGTTCTGCTTCCTGTTCTCGTTCATACTCACGCTCATCGCGCTCGCCAACGTGTTCAATACCATGACCAACGGCCTCATCCTGCGCAAGCGCGAGTTCGCGGTCATGGAGTCCATCGGCATGGGGGCGCGCCAGTTCCGATCGATGATAGGCTGCGAATGCATCGGATATGGCCTGCGAGGGCTCATACCCGGCATCATCGTGTCATTTGGCGTGAGCTACCTGCTCTACATGGCACTCGGCATATCCATGCGCGGGCTACCCTACACGCCGCCGTGGATGTACCTCATCCTGGGCTGCGGGCTCGTGATCGTGGTCATGGCTGCAAGCGTGCTCTACGGCCTGCATCGCTGTCGCAAGGGCGACATCGTCGATGCCCTGAGGATGGAATAGACGGCTAACATGTGACATGTGACAGGGGCCAGGCCCCTGTCACATCCCGCTCGAAGCGGCAGTAGAGGGTCCTCTATTGATTCCGATGCTGAAAAACTTCGTTTCCCTAGGGTGCTTTGCCGCTCCATGCAAGAAAAGCACGTTTTCCTAGGCCCAGACAGATAGTTTTCCTAGGAAAACGGCAAAAACAAGCACGAAGCAGCCCTCTTGCCTAGGAAAACGCAAATAA
>CAYLYJ010000139.1:0-1548 GCA_964388185.1 uncultured Coriobacteriaceae bacterium | reverse complement strand
TCGGACACAAGCTGGGCGAGTTTTCCCCGTCCCGCACGTTCCGCGCCCATAAGAAAGATTAGGAGGAGCGCAAATGCAAGCTAAAGCTGTTGCGAAGTACGTGCGCGTTTCTCCACGCAAGGCGCGCATCGTCGTTGACAAGATTCGCGGCAAGGAAGTTGTCGACGCCCTGGACATCCTGCGCTTCAACGAGCGCGCGATTTCCGAGGTCGTCTCCAAGGTCGTCGCATCCGCGGCTGCCAACGCCGAGAGCAAGTACGGCGTGCGCCCGGAGAACCTTGTGATCAAGGCCGCCTACGTTGACGAGGGTCCGACCATGAAGCGTTATCGCCCGCGCGCCAAGGGCTCCGCAAGCCCCATCATGAAGCGCACGAGCCACATCACCATCATTGTAGCTACGCGAGAGGAGGCGTAAGGGTCATGGGTCAGAAAGTTAAGCCGACAGGCTTCCGCCTTGGCATCACCGAGGATTGGCGCAGCCGCTGGTATGCGGGTAACGACTACGCCGCCACGCTCGAGAACGATCTCAAGCTGCGCAAGTACGTCGAGAAGAAGCTCAGCAATGCCGCCCTTTCTCGCGTGGAGATCGAGCGAGCTGGCGACAAGATCAAGGTCATCATCACGACTGCCCGTCCGGGCATCGTCATCGGCAAGAAGGGCGCCGAGGTCGACGTGCTTCGCAAGGAGCTCGAGAAGATCTCCGGTGGTCATGTGAGCGTTGAGGTCATCGAGGTCAAGCGTCCCGAGCTTGACGCCAACCTCATCGCGCAGTCCATCGCCGAGCAGCTCGAGGGACGCGTCGCGTTCCGTCGTGCCATGCGCAAGGCCGTGCAGTCCGCGCGCAAGTCGGGTGCTCAGGGCATCCGCATCCAGTGCTCCGGCCGCCTTGGTGGCGCCGAGATGAGCCGCCGCGAGTGGTATCGCGAGGGCCGCGTGCCCCTGCACACCCTGCGTGCGATGATCGATTACGGCTTTGCCACCGCCCACACCACGATGGGCTCCTGCGGCATCAAGGTCTGGGTCTACTACGGCGAGGTCCTTCCTGGCCAGGATAAGAAGAATCCTGCGCTCGAGGGCACGTCTGCCCAGCGTCGCGGCCGCGGCCGTCGTGGCGAGAGGAGGGATCGCTAATGTTAATGCCCAAGCGCATCAAGCACCGCAAGGTCCAGCGCGGTTCCATGAAAGGTAAGTCCAAGGGCGGCAACAACCTCAACTTTGGCTCCTATGGCATCCAGGCGCTCGAGTCGCATTGGATCACCAACCGCCAGATCGAGGCCGCTCGTATTGCCATGACCCGCTACATGAAGCGTGGCGGTCGCGTGTGGATCACGATCTTCCCGGACAAGCCCATCACAAAGAAGCCGGCAGAAACCCGCATGGGTTCCGGCAAGGGCAATCCCGAGGAATGGGTGGCCGTCGTTAAGCCCGGTCGCATCATGTTCGAGATCGATGGCGTTCAGCCTGATGATGCTCGCGAGGCCATGCGCCTTGCTATCAACAAGCTGCCCATCAAGTGCAAGATGGTGATTCGCGAGGATGCCGCCGAGC
>CAYLYJ010000138.1:0-1548 GCA_964388185.1 uncultured Coriobacteriaceae bacterium | reverse complement strand
CGAACGCGCGCTTGGAAGGCAGCTTCTCGTGGGGCGCAAGCGTGCCGGCCTCGATGTCGCGCCTAATCGAACGATAGACGAATTCGTAGAGACTCAGCTCCCCGCGACTTTCCAGATCGTAATCCAGCATCAACGCCTCCGCTTGCCACCGCTCTCATGCCCGTCTTCCCTGAGCATAATCTGGTCATAACAATTTCGTAAGAAATGGTTATACAAACATGTTCAGATTACGCCTAGGCTTCGAGCCGTCAATACTCGAATCGACACGCGGAGGCAAGACATGGCAGAGACGACGAGGGAAGAACGCGCCAAGCTCAACCGGGAGCTGGCGCAGATGCTCAAGGGCGGCGTCATCATGGACGTGACCACCCCCGACCAGGCACGCATCGCCGAGGAGGCGGGCGCGTGCGCGGTCATGGCCCTCGAGCGCATCCCGGCAGACATACGCGCGGCCGGCGGCGTGAGTCGCATGAGCGACCCGGCGATGATCCGCGGCATCCAGCAGGCCGTGAGCATCCCCGTCATGGCGAAATGCCGCATCGGGCACTTCGTCGAAGCCCAGGTGCTCGAGGCCATCGAGATAGACTACATTGACGAGTCCGAGGTGCTGAGCCCGGCCGATGACGTCTACCATATCGACAAGACGGCATTTTCCGTGCCCTTCGTATGCGGCGCGCGCAACCTCGGCGAGGCGCTGCGCCGCATCGCCGAGGGCGCGTCGATGATTCGCACCAAGGGCGAGCCCGGCACGGGAGACGTCGTGCAGGCGGTGAGTCACATGCGCCTCATCAACGGCGAGATACGTGCGGTGGGTGCCTTGCGCGAAGACGAGCTGTTCGAGGAGGCGAAGCGCCTCGAGGTCCCCATCGACCTGCTTCGCTACGTGCACGAGCACGGCAAACTGCCCGTCGTCAACTTCGCTGCAGGCGGCGTGGCGACACCGGCCGACGCGGCGCTCATGATGCAGCTCGGCGCCAAGGGCGTCTTCGTGGGAAGCGGCATCTTCAAGAGCGGCAATCCCGCCGAACGCGCCCGGGCCATCGTCGGCGCCGTGACGCGCTACGAGGACCCGGAGTACATCGCGCACGTCTCGGAAAACCTCGGCGAGGCCATGGTCGGCATCAACAAGGACGAGATCGAGCTGCTCATGGCGGAGCGGGGCATCTAGTGGCAACGGCGATTCTGGCGGTGCAGGGCGCGTTTGCCGAACATGCCGCGATGCTCGACGAACTGGGCGAACCGTGGTTCGAGCTGCGCTGCCTGCGTAACATGAGTCGCCACTTCGACCGGCTCATCCTGCCCGGAGGCGAATCCACGGTGCAGGGAAGGCTACTGCGCGAGGAGGGCATGCTCTCGACGATACGCGCGCTCGTCGAAGATGGAATGCCCGTGCTCGGCACCTGCGCGGGGCTTATCCTGCTCGCCGAACGCGTCATCGACGATGATGACGACAGTCGCCCGATCAGACCCGACAGCCACCTGGGGACCATGCACGTCACGGTCGAGCGAAACGCCTACGGCCGCCAGCTCGCGAGCTTTCACGCGACG
>CAYLYJ010000137.1:0-1593 GCA_964388185.1 uncultured Coriobacteriaceae bacterium | reverse complement strand
GCGTTCTTGCATTTGAACCAGGGGGCGGCTTTGGTGGCGAGCAGGAACGCATCGCGCGGATAGCGCTCGACCAGCGCCTTGCGCGTGGCCTCCTCGCTTCCCGGATAGGCCCAGGCCGTATCGAAGTAATTGAAGCCGGCGCCCAGGAAGGCGTCGACCATGTCGCCGAATTGCGGGATGTCGACCTCGCCATCGATCTTCGGCAGGCGCATGAGGCCAAAGCCCAGCTTGCCGTGGACGTCGTCAAAGCAGGTCATCAAAATACTCCTCAATCGAGATGAGCGGAGCAAGCAGAAGCGTGCCCACGTATGGACGCGCTTGCGATTCCAGAAGCCCGGTCTTGGGCACGATCATCGTAACGGTCTCGTCGGCCGCGATGCATTCGCTGGCGGTTGCGCCGGTTTGGGCACTGAGTCCGCTGGGGCAATCGGCTGCGACGATGCGCACACCGTGCTTGCGATGCGCCTCGTTTACCAGACGAATCCACGTTGCGTAGGGCTCGCGTACCTGATCGTGGGCAAAGCCGGTGCCAAGTATCGCGTCGACAATGACATCGGCGTTGTCGAGCAACCGTGCCAGTTCCGCATCTGACGGGGCGATGGCAAGGTCAAAGCTACCGGTAGATGCAGACTCGAGCGCAGCCGTGCGGGCTGGCTCCGCCGTTAGCTCTTCGGGGACGACCTTACTGACGAGCGTGACGTTGCGATCTGCCGCGGCAAGTGCACGCGCGGCCACCCATCCGTCGCCACCGTTGTTGCCCGAGCCCGCGAGGATGACAATCGTGGCGCCGGGCACAGCGTGCGCTTCGACCGCGCGAGCAAGAGCGGTTCCCGCGCGTGTCATGAGATCGAACAACGAGGTGCCATCCCGTGCGACGCGCTGCTCGAGCGCGACGACATCCGCCACATCGAGCACTGGGGCCTGGGCGATATCGCCGTCCACGCACTGTATGTCGATGGTTCGTTGCATACGGGACCCTTCAAAATCGGATGCCGGACTTGCGTCATTATCCCACAGGACGGATTCCGCTAAGATGCAAGCAGTCAAGTTGCGGAGGCATCATGGACGCACATGAAATATACCTTGCCGGCGGGTGCTTCTGGGGCACCGAGGCGTATCTGAAGAAGCTCCCGGGGATCATCGATACCGAGGTCGGCTACGTAAATGCGAGCGTCGAGAATCCGAGCTACGAGGACGTATGCACGGGCACGACAAACGCGGCCGAAGCCGTGAAGGTCACCTATGACGCTGACGTAATCTCGCTGCCGTTGCTTTTGCAGGCCTACTTGCGCACCATCGACCCATTTTCACTCAATCGCCAGGGCAATGACGTGGGCACGCAGTATCGCACCGGAATCTACTGGACGGACCCGACGGATGCCCATGCGGCAGAATCATTGCTCATGGAGCTTGCGCGCAAAGCCGGAAAACAGCCACGTGTGGAAGCTGCACCGCTCGCAAACTTCTATCCGGCCGAGGATTATCATCAGGACTATCTTGGCAAAAACCCTTTTGGCTACTGCCATGTGAATCTCGCGGATGCCAACGCGTTTATCGCCGAGCACGCGGCGGATTTCGGGGCTTGAAGGAGGG
>CAYLYJ010000136.1:0-1631 GCA_964388185.1 uncultured Coriobacteriaceae bacterium | reverse complement strand
CATTGTCCTCATAGCCGGCGGCCTCGCGCTCATGGTTCCCGAATCAATCACGGACATCATCGGCATTGCGCTTATCGTCGCCGTCTTCGTCATCCAATACGGAATGACGCGTAAGAGCAGAACGGGTAAGGAGCCGCCAACTGGCGAGTAAGAGCGGTATCATTGAACCCCCGGACAGCAAAACTGGCCGGGGGTTCACGTTAATGCGCCACGCAAGGTATCGGGAGACATGAAGACGAACGAGAAAGACACGAAGCCCGACGAGACGGCAGTCATCCGCAAGCTCTCGCTCGTGGGTATCATCGGCAACGTCTTCCTTTCGGCGTTCAAGTTTATTGCGGGCATCATGGGCAATTCGAGCGCCATGGTCTCCGATGCCGTCCATTCTCTCTCGGATGTCTTCGCGACTTTCATCGCCTTTCTTGGCGTTAGGTTCGGCCGACGCGAGGCCGACGCGTCCCATCCTTACGGACACGAGCGCATCGAGAGCCTCGCTGCCATCGTGCTCGGTCTCATCCTGCTGGTGACGGGCATCGGCATCGGCTGGGTCGGCATCGAGAAGATCCTCGCGGGCAACTACGAGAGTCTGCCCATCCCCGGCATGATCGCGCTCGTTGCCGCCATCGTCTCCATCGCCGTCAAGGAGGCCATGTTCTGGTATACGCGTCACTGGGCACGCGTCATTCGCTCGTCGGCATTCGAGGCGGACGCCTGGCACCATCGCTCCGATGCGATGAGCTCAATTGGCGCGCTTATCGGAGTCGGCGGTTCGATGCTCGGCTACCCCGTGCTTGACCCCATCGCCAGCGTCGTCATCTGTCTGTTCATCCTCAAGCAGGGCATCTCGATCATCTACGACGCCCTGAAGAAGATGCTTGACACCTCCTGCGGGGAGCAGTTCGAAAAAGAGATTTGCCAGCTCGTCGATGCCGAGAGCCAGGTCGAACGCATCGATATGCTGCGCACGCGCATGTTCGGAGACAAGGTCTACATCGACATGGAAATCGCAATCAACGGCTCGATGCAGTTAACTGACGCCCATGCTATCGCCGAGCGCGTCCACGATGACATCGAACACGCGTTTCCCGAGGTAAAGCACGTCATGATCCACGTCAATCCCGCCTAGGAAAAGGTCACGCCCATGCCGTACATGACAGATTATCTCGCAGAGCAGTTCGCACCGTTTGAGCGCATGCCCTTCTGCACGCTCGATGCCACCGTGCTCTCTCAAATCGCCATGATTCACGCCAAGGACGTCATGCCGCTGCTTCCCGGTGATGCCAGCCAAAGAGGGCTGCACGCATTGCTCAAGCCACGCACGCGCGGCATCATCTTCTCGCGGATGCTCCAAGCCGAACATTACCCGGTCATGTTCTCTAACTTGCTCGATCCGGCAAAGGCCGCAAGCGCGCTGCTCGGCATAGCGGCAAGTCCGCGCTTTCGCGATATGACGGCACTCAACTACCACGCCGTCTTCGACACGATGCGACAGACCCAATTCGGCGCCATGACCTTCGTCTACAAGGACCTGTTCACCTGCGTATCATTTCGTGGAACCGATACCTCGAGCGTCGGATGGCGCGAGGACTTCAACATGGCCTTCACGATGCCCGTCCCCGCGCAGGACCTTG
>CAYLYJ010000135.1:0-1691 GCA_964388185.1 uncultured Coriobacteriaceae bacterium | reverse complement strand
CCGGACGTGAGCACCATCTGCATCGGCATGGCGGCTTCCATGGGCGCCGTCCTGCTGGCTGCGGGCGCTCCCGGCAAGCGCTTCGCGCTGCCCAATTCCACCATCATGATTCACCAACCGTCTGGTGGTGCCCAGGGCAAGGAAACCGATATCCAGATCATGGCCGAGTTCATGCGCAAGACGCGTGAGCAGCTCAACGAGATTCTTTCCGCGCATACGGGTCAGCCCATCGAGACCATCCGCGAGGATACGGAGAAGGATAATTTCATGTCGGCCGAGGAGGCCAAGGCATACGGCCTGGTCGACGATGTCGTCAAGTCCCGCGCTGCTGCCAAGTTGGATGAAGAGCTGAAGAAGGATTAGGCACATGGCTGATGGACCACATGGGTTTGATGGTAAGCTGCGCTGCTCGTTTTGCGGAAAGACCCAGAACGAGGTAGACAAGCTCATCGCCGGCGAGGGCGTCTACATTTGCAACGAGTGTGTCAGGCTCTGCACCGACATCATCGACGAGGAAGACGATGCCATGCAAGGCGAGGGGCTGCCCGCTGCGACTGGTCGCTCCGAAGGCCTCATCACACTTGAGACCCTGCCGACACCCATCGAGATTCATGCTGAGCTGTCTCAGTACGTCATCGGCCAGGAAGATGCCAAGAAGGCGCTTGCCGTTGCCGTCTACAATCACTACAAGCGCGTTGCCCTGGGCCTGAGTACCGAGGATGACGAGGTCGAGCTTGCCAAGAGCAACATCTTGCTGCTCGGTCCCACAGGCTGCGGCAAGACGCTTTTGGCCCAGACGCTCGCGCGTATACTCGACGTCCCCTTTGCCATTGCCGACGCAACGGCGCTCACCGAGGCCGGATATGTAGGCGAGGATGTCGAGAACATCCTACTCAAGCTCATTACCGCCGCCGATAATGACATCGATCGAGCGCAGGTGGGCATCGTCTACATCGACGAGATCGATAAGATCGCCCGCAAGGCCGAAAACCTCTCCATCACGCGTGACGTGTCGGGCGAGGGCGTGCAGCAGGCGCTTCTCAAGATCATCGAAGGTACCGATGCCGCCGTCCCCCCCACGGGCGGGCGCAAGCATCCGCAGCAGGAGCTCATCCACATCGACACCACCAATATTCTGTTTATTCTGGGCGGAGCCTTTGTCGGCCTCGACAAGATCATTGGCGAGCGCATCGGCAAGCGTGGCGTGGGCTTTAATTCCGACGTCGGCAAGTCCCAGTCCGAGGAATCCGCCGAGCTGCTCGAGCAGGTGCTTCCCGAGGACCTCAATCGTTTCGGACTCATCCCCGAGTTCGTTGGTCGCATTCCCGTCATCTCCTCGGTGCGCGAGCTTGACGAGGATGATCTCGTGCGCATCCTGACCGAGCCCAAGAACGCGCTCGTCAAGCAGTATCAGCGCATGTTCGGTTTCGACAACGTCGAGCTCGTCTTCGAAGACGGTGCGCTCCATGCCATCGCCAAGCTTGCGATCGAACGCGGCACCGGAGCTCGTGGATTGCGCTCCATTTGCGAGAGCGTGCTCCAGGATACGATGTACGTGCTCCCCAGCTCCGATGACATCGTCAAGGTCATCGTCACGGAGCAGTGCGTCGTCGACGATGTCGAACCCGTCGTGATTACGCGCGAATCTGCCGAATTCGTTGCATAGAGAACCAAGTTTCGAGAAAAAAGGA
>CAYLYJ010000134.1:0-1720 GCA_964388185.1 uncultured Coriobacteriaceae bacterium | reverse complement strand
CCGGTCGAGGAAGTCGCGCGTACCGGGCGCGACGCGCTCTCGCATGGTGCCCTCAAGCCGGTCGGGCTCACCGATCCGCGTACGGGCAAGCGCCCCTGGGCTGCCGTGCAGCTGCGCGCCGAGAACGCTGCGGCGACGGCATACAACCTCGTTGGCTTCCAGACTAACCTGCGCTTCGGCGAGCAGGAGCGTGTCTTCAGGATGATTCCTGGCCTCGCCAACGCCGAGTTCTCACGCTATGGCGTCATGCACCGCAACACCTTCGTCGACACGCCGCACGTGCTGACGAAAACGCTCGCCATGCCCTCAAGGCCCGAGGTGCACCTGGCCGGTCAGCTCACGGGTACTGAAGGCTATCTCGAGGCCGTTGCCTCGGGGCTCTTCGTCGCGCTCGCCGTCTACGCCGAGCTCGCCGGCCTTGCCGAGCCTGTGCTGCCCCGCGAGAGCCTCTTCGGTTGTCTGCTCGCATACGCGACCGACCCTGCCACGGCAGACTACCAGCCCATGCATGTCAATTACGGCATCATCGATCCCATCGAACCCAAGATACGCAACAAGCGCGAGCGCAAGGCTGCCTATGCCGCGCGGGCGCATGCGGCTATCGACGATTTCGTTGCGGGACGTCCTGACCTCTTCGATGGAGTATCGCAATCATGACGAAGGTCTTCTCTCCCGAGGAATGCTTCGCCGATGAGCGCTTCGACGCGCAGGCCGTGCGCTGGGCATGTGCGTTCGCCCGTCATCTCGCGGTCGAACGCGGTCTTTCGCCCAACACCGTGCGGGCCTACTGCATCGACATCCGCAGCTATCTCGATTGGGCAGTACGTAGCGGACTCGATCCGCTCCAGGTTGAGTACCGCCGCTTTCGCCGCTATCTCGTTGAGCTCAACGCCGCGGGTTATACACCCAAGACGACTTCGCGGCGCCTGTCGGCCATCCGCACCTTCTTCAAGTACCTCAACGTTCAGGGGGTGACCCAGCTCAATCCCGCCGCCGCAACATCTTCGCCCAAATTGGGGCGCGACCTGCCGCGCAAGACGAGCGATGCCGATATCGCGCAGCTGCTCGCGGTCTGCCCGGACGATCAGGTCGGCGTTCGTGACCAGGCGTTTCTCGAGCTCCTGTACGCAAGCGGTGCCCGCATCGCCGAGCTCGCGCGCCTCGAGGTAGGTGACGTCGACTTCTCCGATGCGAGCGTGCGGCTCTTCGGCAAGGGTTCCAAGGAGCGCATCGTCCCCCTGTACCCGGTCGCGCTCGAGGCCGTGGATCGCTACATGCGAGAAGGACGTCCGGCTCTTCTGGGCGATGCGCGCAGCAACGCGCTCTTCATCTCCACGCGTGGCAACGCGATGTCTGCCGATAGCCTGCGTCGCGTCTTCAAGCAGCGTGCCTCCCAGGCGGGCCTCGACCCGAGCCTGCATCCTCATGACATGCGTCATGCCTTCGCGACCGATCTCGTCGAGGGCGGTGCTGACCTGCGCAGCGTCCAAGAGATGCTCGGACATGCGAGCCTTTCGACTACCCAGATTTACACGCACCTCTCCTTGCAGCACATAAAGGACGTCTACAAGGATGCCCACCCGCGCTCTTGAATGTCCTCAAAGAAGATAGGCAGAAAAAGGGAGGAAGAAAATTCCTCGTTCCCACGTATGTCATTTGTGCTATAGTTCTGAATTCGCGTGGTGACACGCTTAATCCGTATGGAAATCCGGCGCAAGCC
>CAYLYJ010000133.1:0-1762 GCA_964388185.1 uncultured Coriobacteriaceae bacterium | reverse complement strand
CAACTACGTCATCGCCGGCGGCGACTTCAACCAGAGCTTCTCGAACGTGGACACGAGTATGTATCCGCTGCAAGGCGACGACCTATGGCAGTGCGGCTACATCGACGTGAGTTCGCTAGGCGATGGCTTTACCGCGGTGATGGACAACTCAACGCCCACTTGCCGCTCACTTGATCGTCCCTATGACGGCTCGACCGATTTTCAGTTCTACATGATCGACGGATTCATCGTCTCTGATAACGTGCGCATCGACGCGCTCGAGACTATCGATGCGAGCTTCGAGTTCACCGACCACAACCCCGTGCTGTTGAACGCTACGTTGCTGTAGGGGCGAGATTTCTCGACTCCGCTTCGCTCCGCTCGAAATGACAAGGGGGGCAGCTTGCCTACACCTTCACCAAAGCGCGGATGGCGCCCCGAACCGGGGTTAAGGGGGCGCGCCGTAAGGACCGCAGAGCGGGCCGTCGGGAAGCGACCATCGAGGTGAGAGGCGCCATCCGTGCTCTCTGTTGGGAAGCGACCGTCGAAGCGAGGCAGATTGCCTGAGCATCCATGCTCAGGCCAGCACGCGCAGTGCCTGGTGCTCGCAGGTGATATCGAAGCGTGTGGCATGCAACGGCTCACCGTCGATCTGGCATGGCGGTTCCTCGTCGAACTCGATAACCGCATGTCGCGCACGTGCGAATTCCATGGGCTTCATATGCACGTGCTTGCCATTTTTCGCGCGCATGAAGATGTAGATTGCCCGGGCGATGCTCACCGGCGGATGCGAGATACATAGGTCAAGCATGCCATCGTCGAGCTTGGCATCCGGGCAAATCTTGAAGCCGCCGCCATAGTACGGCCCCACCTGCACGGCAAAGGTAACGCTCGTGCCCTCTATGGAGCGCCCATCCAGATCGCCGCGGTAATTTCGCGACACCAGGTTATGCGTCAGCTGGTCAATGCCACTCGCAAAGTACACGCCCGCATCCGAGCGCCCGGTTTCCTCGCGCCGGCGCACGGTATCGAGCGCGATGGCAGCATCGAGACCGAACGAGAGCGTCTCGGCGAAATACTCGCCGTTGCACAACCCCAGGTCAACGGGGTGCGGATCAGCGTGCAGGATAGATTGAACGGACCGCTTGATGTCGAGAGGCAACCCGAGGGCACGAGCATAGTCGTTGCCCGTCCCGGCGGGCACCACCGCAAATGCAGGACGTGACTCGGGCGCAATCGCCATGAGGGCATTGACCACCAGATGCACGAGCCCGTCACCACCCACGGCAACGATGGCCCGGCGATCGGCGGAATCCTCTATGAGGGAACGCGTCTGGTCGGCCGAGCTCAGGAAGGCAGCATCCACTTCGATACCGGCAAGAAACGAAGCGGTCCTCCCGCCGGCAATTGCTGCCTCGAACTCGCCGACGGCCCGACGCGCCGCCTGCGTACCCGTGCCATTGCCAGCAGCCGGATTGGCCACGACTAGAATCGATGCGAGCTTCTCGTCCATCGCTCCTCCCCGTCTACTTGATGCTCAGGCCGAGTTCGTAGGCCTTCTGCAGACCGGGGTTGCCCTCGATGGCGCCCTTCTCGTAGACGTTATTGACGATGACCTCGCCGAGATTCTCCTGCTTGCAATAGTTGGCCGCCACACGATAGCTGCCGACGACCGGATCGCACGTCGAGGCATCCTTATCCTCGAAGCACAACAGAAGTGCAGTTTGCGTGATGCCAAAGGGCTTGCCAATTCCGCAGAACATGCGGTCCTGGAAGGCGCGCA
>CAYLYJ010000132.1:0-1877 GCA_964388185.1 uncultured Coriobacteriaceae bacterium | reverse complement strand
CCTCGTCATCTCCGGCGGGAAGCTCGGGCTCGTCTTCAAGACGCTCCTCGATCGTCTCGACGATCTCGATTGAGTCATCATCGCTCACGACGTTGACCTCAAGCGTGGCCTTGATGTCACGGTACACCGAAACGGTGAACTCGTGCTTGCCGGCCGTCTTGATGGCCTTGCCCAGATCAATCTTCTTGCGCTCAACCGTGACGCCGAGCTGCTCGAGAATCGCCTGCGCGAGCATGGCGGTCGTGATGGAGCCGAAAAGCTGACCTTCCTCGCCTACCCTGGCATAGACCTTGACGGTCTTGCCGTCGAGGGCATTCTTGAGGACGTTAGCATCGGTGGTACGAGCAAGCTCGCGCTTCTCGATGTTGTGACGACGCTGCTCGAGCTGCTTGAGCTCGCCCTTGGTGGCCTCGATCGCAATGCCCTGCGGGAGCAGGTAGTTCACCGCGTAACCCTGAGCGACGTCAACAACGTCACCCTCGCCACCACGGCCCTTGAGTTCCTTCAGCAGAATAACTTTCATGTTTTCAAACCTTCTCTATGTCCCGCTATGGCGCAGGACTGCTTACATATATGTACGCGCCTCATTCGTCCAAAACGGACAGCTCGGCAAAGTGCATGATGGTGCATGCTTTTGCCAAATCGCGCATCAAGATGCGCTAGCGGTTCCTGCGACCGCCGCTACCGGAAACGATCTTCACGGTATAGGGCAGCAGAGCCATTTCGCGTGCGCGCTTGATGGCGGTCGCGAGCTCATGCTGGTGCTGGGTGCAGACACCCGTCACGCGACGGGACTTGATCTTGCCGCGATCGGTGATGTAACGGCGCAGCGTCTGGGCATCCTTATAGTCGATGAACTCGACCTTGTCCTTGCAGAAAGGACAATACTTGCGACGCGGCGCGCGAGCGTAATCAGCCATGGTTCCTCCTCACTGATTCTAAAATGCGAAAACGTTCCTAGAAGGGAATGTCGCTATCGTCATATGCGCTGGGAGCCGGCGGCTCCGGAACAACATTTCCCTGCGGTTGCTGATAGGACTGGCCGCCATAGTTGCCACCGGCATTCTGGCCACCGTAGTTGCCGCCACCGTAGCCACTACCCGCATCATAACCCTGGCCACCACCATTGCGCGATGACATGAATTCGAGCTCGTCGACGGTAACGTCGACCTTGCTTCTCCTCTGGCCAGAATTGCGATCTTCCCAAGAGCTGTAGTGCAGCCTACCTTCAACGGCCACCTTCACACCCTTGGTGAGATACTGTGCGAGCGCCTCGGCGCGACGACCGAACATCGTACAATCGATGAAATTTGCGTAATCTTCCCACTCGCCATTCGCATTGCGGCGGCGATCATTGACCGCGACACCGAAGCTCAGGATGGCCGTGCCCGAAGGCGTGGTCCTCAGTTCGGCATCACGCGTGAGATTGCCTGAAATCATTACCCTGTTGATGCTCATGTTTAATCGTTCCTTTCAGCTGAGCGCCAAGGCTTCGCCTTACGCGCTCTCAACCGAAGTTGTCTCGCCGTTGCGACGCGTGATCATGTAACGCTGGACAGCGTCCATGATGTGGAGCACGCGGTCGAGCTCTGCAATTGCAGTGGGATCAGCTTCGAAATCGATGAGAGTGTAATCGCCTTCGGCAAGACCGTTGATCTCGTAGGCAAGCTTGCGCTTACCCCAATCCTCAACGTTGCTCACCTTGCCGCCTTGCTCGGTAATCGCGGTATCGATACGCTTGCTCGTCGCAAGGCGCGTCTCCTCGTCAATAGACGGGTCAACAAAAAACAGCAGTTCGTAAGCCTTCATGTGGTCACCTCCTCTGGGCTATGCGGCTTCGGGACATGAAGGCTGCGCCCGAAGCAGGAAATAACTTA
>CAYLYJ010000131.1:0-1917 GCA_964388185.1 uncultured Coriobacteriaceae bacterium | reverse complement strand
AGCTGCATCCTTGGTATCAGTCATGATAACCCCCTCCTATCCTCTCCCGGTTTTCCCACTCGTCGTGCTGTCCGCGGCAGCCATCTTCCCCTTCTGACGGCGCACAAGACGCGTATAGACGACGCTGAGAATGACCGCCACTATCAATATGCCGATGGCGATGAGCAGGGTGTGCGAAAAGCCAAACGCGTAGGCATCGGCCTTGCTCGCTCCTCCCGCCATCAAACGGGTGACATCGCCGGACATGACGCCGACGAAGAGAGCCGACGAGACGGAGCTGCCAATCTGCACGATCGTCGAGTGAATGGACGAGCCATACGAGGAGATGGCGCGAGGGAGCGCGTCGAGGTCGACGGTCTTCACCGCCGGGAAGAAAATGCCGATGCCCGCATAGGCTATGGCAGCGCAGGCGAGCAAGACGATGACGAGCAGCTGCGCGGAGGAGAAGTACATGCCGACGTAGCCGATGAGCACGATCGCAAACCCCACCGGAACGAGCGGCCACACGCCGTGCTTCGCGAGCAGATGGCCACTGGGAAAGCAACAGGCCGCATAGCACAGGATGGGTACGATGCACATGCAGCCGGCTATGAACGGCGAGTATGACGCCGCGCCCTCGAGATACAGGGGGACGAGCAGGCTCATGTACACCGATGCCATGAACGCAAGCGTGACGAGCGTCTCACCGACGGTGAACACCGGATTGCGCAGCGGTGTCAGATTGAGCAGGGGCTCATCGATATGCAGCTGACGATACACGAAGATGGCGAGTATCGCGATGCCGGCGAGCATGATGACGAGTGGCGGAAAGACCTCATGCGAGATCTCGTTCAGGCCATAGAGAAAGCAGGCCAGGCCGACAAAGCTCAGCGCAACGCTCGGGATGTCGATATGGGCTTTTCTTCGCATATATAGATTGTGGATAGCCGGCCTACCCGCAATGATGAGGGCAAGGGCAATCACCGCGGGAATGAGGAAGAGCGGGCGAAGGCCGACGCAGGTGATGATGAGGCCTGAAACGGGCGGGGCAAACGCCAGCGCGACGCCAATGACGCCACTGTTCACGGCAAGCAAGGTCGCCGCCTTGCCCTTTGGCGCGATGGTGAGCAGCGCCTCGTTGATAAGCGGGAAGCACAGCCCCGTGCAAACGGCCTGGAGGGCACGGGCAACAATCATGACCGGATAGTTCCAGGCAAAGAAACCGAGCAACGAGCCTACGAACGAGAAGACGAAGCCGATGGTCATGAGCTTGTGAAGGCCTATGCGCTCGAGCAGCTTCGCCGCCATGGTGATGGTCGTCGCGGTGACGATCGTGAAGGCGAGCACCATCCAGTTAGCTTGGGAGAGCGTGATGTGAAAGTCGGTCGCGACGTAATCGAGCGCGACGTTCATGAGCGACTGCGTGAACGACGCGAGGAGATTGCTCGCGAGCAGGACGACGATCATCGCCGTCCGCGCCGCGCCCACCGGCGGGCTTGGTATGCTCGCATCAGCCGCCATTTTGGCCCCACATTCGATAGTGTGCATTCATCGTTTGTCAAGAGCATTGTACTACCGAATAGGTGAAGTGTGCTATTTATTATTTGAGTGGCGGTATTGATTGCCAATACGTTGATTAATCCAGCTGCATTGGCATCCGAATGCGCTCTCCCTACCGCATCTTGCAGAGCGCTGTGCACAATGTGCCGACGAGGCCGATGACCATAACGACGCTGCCGGCGAGAAGCGTGTTCTCAAACGAAGGACCCAGCAACCCCTGGACAAGAAACGTGCCCAGGAATTGCCCTATCCCCTGGACGCAGATAAGAACGCCCATGCCGATGGTCGCGAGCTCCGGTCTATCAATCACCTTCATGAAGGCAGTTATCATGAGGCCGGTGGTGCCCATTCCAATCACGCCCATGACCACCGCTCCTA
>CAYLYJ010000130.1:0-1920 GCA_964388185.1 uncultured Coriobacteriaceae bacterium | reverse complement strand
CGCGAACACCTCACGATCGAGATTCCTCTCGGCATACACGATGGCCAGCAGATTCGTGTCCAGGGCCGTGGCGAGGCCGGTATGCAGGGTGCTCCGGCCGGCGACCTGATCGCGACCGTGCGCATCGATCCTCACGAGTACTTTGAGCGTGATGGTGACAACCTGCACACGCGGGCCAACATCACCGTGGTCCAGGCGATGACTGGTGCGGATATCACCGTATGCGGAATCCTCGAAGACGAGGAGGTTCCCGTGCGCATCCCCGAGGGTTGCCAACCGGGGCAGACGCTGCGCATCAAGGGATATGGTCTGCCTGTCTTCCGTCGCAACAACAAGCGCGGTGACCTGCTCGTGCACGTCACCGTCGTCGTACCCAAGAAGCTCTCGCGCAAGGCCAAGAAGATCGCCGAGGAGCTCGGCAATGAGATCGGCGACGACATCTCCAAGGAACGTGCTCCGCTCGTCCAGTAGCGCCCAGGAGAGATTTCCATGCCTATCAAGATTCCCAATGCACTTCCCGCGACCGAGGTCCTGGAAGGCGAGAACATATTCGTCATGACCGAGACCCGCGCGATGACGCAGGATATACGTCCGCTGCACGTGCTTTTGCTCAATCTCATGCCCGAGAAGATCAAGACCGAGACGCAAATTGCGCGCGTGCTCTCCAACTCGCCTTTGCAGGTGGAGCTCGAGCTCATGCAGACGAAGAGCCACGCCGTGGCAAATACGGCGCCCGATCATATGCTCGCTTTCTATCAGACCTTCGACGAGGTGCGTGACCGTAAGTTCGATGGCATGATTATCACGGGCGCTCCGGTCGAGGACATGGACTTCGAGGAGGTCGATTACTGGAACGAACTGTGCGAGATCATGGAATGGACCAAGACCAACGTCACGAGCACCTTTCACATCTGCTGGGGTGCGCAGGCCGCGCTCTACTACCACTACGGCATTCCGAAGTATCCCCTCGAGCATCGCATGCATGGTGTCTTCGAGCATACGGTTGATCGCAAGTCATCGATGCTCCTGCGTGGCGCCGACGACACGTTCTGGGCACCACATTCGCGCAATACCGAAAACCGTCTCGCTGACATCGAAGCCATGCCGCAGCTGCGTGTCATCGCGAGTTCCGCGCAGGCCGGCCCGTATGCCATGATGACCGACAACGGCACGCAGGTTTTCATTACGGGACATCCCGAATACGACGGCTGCACGCTCGGCGAGGAATATCGACGTGACCTTGAAGCGGGCAAGAACCCACCGCTTCCCGCGAATTACTATCCCAATGACGATACGGGCAAGTTGCCCGTCAAGCGCTGGCGTGCACATGCCAATCTGCTCTATAGCAATTGGCTTAACTACTACGTCTATCAGACCACGCCCTACGATTTCATCACGCTCAGTTAGAGGCGCATGACATCGGTCAAATCCTGTTTGAATAAAATATGATATTCCGTAAGAAATAAAACAATCACTCCACCTTTCAGATGGGAAATGCGTATACTAAGCAGCACATTGCACGGCCAATCCAAAAGGAAAGAGGATTACCATGGATTTGAAGGGTAGCCAGACTGAGATCAACCTGCAGACCGCTTTTGCGGGTGAGTCCCAGGCTCATACCAAGTACGAGTACTATGCCAGCCAGGCCAAGAAGGATGGCTACGAGCAGATCGCAGCCCTGTTCCTCGAGACCTCGCACAATGAGAAGGAGCATGCCAAGATTTGGTTCAAGTACCTCCATGGCGGCGAGATGCCCGAGACGCTTGCCAATCTCGAGGACGCAGCTGCCGGTGAGAACTACGAGTGGACCGATATGTACGCTGGCTTTGCCAAGACCGCTCGCGAGGAGGGCTTCGAGGAGATCGCCCTGCGTTTCGAGATGGTCGGTGCCATCGAGAAGCAGCACGAGGAGCGCTATCG
>CAYLYJ010000129.1:0-2095 GCA_964388185.1 uncultured Coriobacteriaceae bacterium | reverse complement strand
GTGCAGCCGCAGTCCGAGACGGTCTGGCGCCAGGCCTCCCGTTACGAGGTTCCCCGCATCGCGTTTATCAACAAGTACGACCGCATCGGCGCGAACTACTTCCACGCGATTGACACCATGAGGGATCGTCTGGGTGCTCATGCCATCGCCGCTCAGGTTCCGATGGGCGAGGAAGACCATTTCTGGGGCGTCATCGACCTCGTCACCATGACTGCATGGGACTTCAAGGCCGATGACAAGGGCATGACCTACCCCGAGCCCATGGACGCCATTCCCGACGAGTTCGTTGACATCGTCGAGGAGCGTCGCGCCGAGCTGCTCGAGGCTGCCGCCGATTACGACGATGAGCTCATGGAGCTCGTCCTCATGGACGAGGAGATTCCCGTCGATCTGCTGAAGAGGGCTCTGCGTGCTGGCGTTCTCGCCAACGACCTCAACCTCGTGTTCGTGGGCTCCGCCTACAAGAACAAGGGTGTCCAGGAGCTGCTCGATGCCGTCGTCGACTACCTGCCCAGCCCGCTCGACGTGCCGCCCGTCACCGGCATCAATCCCGATACCGACCAGGAGGAGGAGCGCAAGCCGTCCAACAAGGAGCCGTTCTCGTCCCTGGCCTTCAAGATCATGACCGATCCCTACGTTGGCAAGCTCACCTACCTGCGCGTCTATTCGGGTCGCCTGGACTCTGGTTCCTATGTCGTCAATGCCAACAACGGCAAGAAGGAGCGCATCGGTCGCATCCTCGAGATGCATTCCAACGAGCAGCATGATGTCGACTATTGCTCCACGGGCGACATCGTCGCGGCCGTCGGCCTCAAGAACACGACGACCGGCGAGTCCCTGTGCGATGAGGGTCATCCCATCATCCTCGAGTCCATGGACTTCCCCGATCCCGTTATCGACATCGCCGTTGAGCCCAAGACCAAGGCCGAGCAGGACAAGCTCGCCATGGGTCTGCAGAAGCTCGCCGAGGAGGACCCGACCTTCCAGGTCCATACCGACGAGGAGACCGGCCAGACCATCATCGCCGGCATGGGCGAGCTGCACCTCGAGATCATCATCGACCGTCTGACCCGCGAGTTCAAGGTCGAGGCAAACGTCGGCAAGCCGCGCGTTGCCTATCGCGAGAAGCCGGGCCACGAGGTTCTCAACGTCCAGGGCAAGTTCGTTCGTCAGTCCGGTGGTCGTGGTCAGTACGGCGACGCCATCATCAACATGCGTCCGGGCGAGCCGGGAAGTGGCTTCACCTTCGAGAACAAGATCGTCGGCGGTGCGATTCCCAAGGAATACATCCCGTCTGTCGAGAAGGGTATCGAAGAGGCCCTGCAGAGCGGTGTCATCGCTGGCTACCCCGTCCTCGACGTTGCCGTCGAGCTCGTCGATGGTTCCTACCACGATGTCGACTCCTCCGAGGCTGCGTTCAAGGTCGCTGGCTCCATGGCCATCAAGGAGGCTCTGCGCAAGTCCGATCCGATCCTGCTCGAGCCCGTCGAGAGCGTCGAGGTCGAGACGCCCAAGGAGTACATGGGTGACGTCATGGGCAACCTGAACTCCCGTCGTGGCCAGATTCAGGGCCAGGAGGAGCGTGGTACCGCAACTGCCATCACCGCGCTTGTCCCGCTGTCCGAGATGTTTGGCTACGCAACCGACCTGCGTTCTGCCACGCAGGGTCGTGCGTCCTACAACATGCAGTTCGACTCCTATCGCCCCGTTCCTAAGAGCGTGTCCGAGGAGATCATCAAGAAGGCTGGCGGCAGCGCCGAGTAGCGCGAATCCGCTTGATATATGGAGGTTTGAGTTAAGTGGCCAACAAGAAGCAAAAGATTCGCATCAGGCTCAAGGGCTACGATCACGAGATCGTCGACAAGTCGACCAAGCTCATCGTCGAGACCGCAGCCAAGACCGGTGCGCGTATCAGCGGCCCCATCCCGCTGCCGACCGAGCGTAACCTGTACACCGTCATCCGCTCGCCGCACGTCAACAAGGACTCGCGCGAGCAGTTCGAGATGCGCACGCACAAGCGCCTCATCGACATCCTCGACCCGACGCCCAACACCGTCGACTCGCTCATGCGTCTCGACCTGCCGGCCGGTGTCGA
>CAYLYJ010000128.1:0-2099 GCA_964388185.1 uncultured Coriobacteriaceae bacterium | reverse complement strand
TCGTGCCTCGATGTGGAAGAGGGCTTCTCGCGACAGGCGCTTTCGATAGATAGAAAACAAAAGCCCAGAAGGGCAAGCACGTAGTAAGGATTCGCATCATGGCAAAGGACAAGGAAGTAACGGGCTTTATTAAGCTTCAGATTCCTGCCGGTCAGGCAAACCCGGCTCCCCCGGTTGGCCCGGCACTCGGCGCTCAGGGCGTCAACATCATGCAGTTCTGCACGGCGTTCAACACCGAGACGCAGGACAAGGGCAACACGATCATTCCGGTCGAAATCACGGTTTACGAGGATAAGTCCTTCGACTTCATTTGCAAGACCCCGCCGGCGGCTGTTCTCATTCGTCAGGCTCTCGGCATCCAGAAGGGTAGTGGCGTTCCGCAGCGCGACAAGGTCGGCACGCTCACGCAGGCTCAGCTCACCGAGATTGCCGAGACCAAGCTCCCCGATCTCAACGCCAACGACATCGAGGCGGCCAAGAAGATTGTGGCGGGTACCGCTCGCTCCATGGGCGTATTAGTCGAGGAATAAGATAAATACGCAAGGTATTTGTCTTGTATATGTGGGAGGGCCGGCCAGGCTCGTTGACCACAAGGAGGAAAGAAAATGGCAAAGCACGGAAAGAAGTACGAGGCCGCATTGGCCAAGGTCGACGAGGACAAGCTGTATACGCCGCTTGAGGCTTGCACACTTGCCAAGGAGATTTCGAACGCGAAGTTCGACGAGAGCATCGAGGTCGCGTTCCGCCTCAACATCGATACTCGTCAGGCTGACCAGCAGGTTCGTGGCTCCATCTCGTTGCCCAACGGCACGGGCAAGGAAGTTCGCGTCGCTGTCTTCGCCGAGGGCGATAAGGCCAAGGAGGCTCTCGAGGCTGGTGCCGATGTCGTCGGCTCCGACGATCTGGTTGCCGACGTGCAGGCAGGCAACATCAACTTCGACGCCGCCGTCGCAACGCCCGACATGATGAGCAAGGTTGGTCGTCTGGGCAAGGTGCTCGGTCCTCGTGGCATGATGCCGAACCCCAAGCTTGGTACTGTTACGCCGGATGTCGCCAAGGCTGTTGGCGAGCTTAAAGGCGGTAAGGTCGAGTATCGTGCTGATCGCTATGGCATCTGCCATGTCAACATCGGCAAGGTTTCTTTCGAGCCCAAGGCGCTTGCCGAGAACTACGGTGCGCTCTACGACGAGATTCTGCGCGTGAAACCTGCTGCGACCAAGGGTCGCTACGTCAAGTCCATTGCGCTTTCCTCGACGATGGGTCCTGGTATCAAGGTCGCCAGCGACATTGTCAGGAACTACACGGAAGCGTAGAAGAATACGTAAGATAGCCAGAAGAAGGGCCCGGACACATTGTCCGGGCCCTTCGTGTTTGCCGTGCCTCTTGTCATCTCGTATCCAGTAGTCAGAACCTTACTCCCGAAAGCGCTCTTCGCAAAAGATGCGCAGTGGTGGTACGTGAGTTTCGATGGCGTCCCAGATGCGTTCGCGGTACTTCACGATAATGCCGAGCTGCTCGTTGTTGCGTTCAGCCTGCCTCATATAGCACAACCTCGTCTTTCTTTACACGTTCGAGAAAACGAGGGCTGGCGCCTGCTGTCGTGATGACATCAACTCTTCTATTAAGCTGCTGCTCAAGTTTGTCTTGAAACTCGAGCGCGTGGTAATGGCCCTTCCTGACAGGCCGCGCGTCTTATCCGACGGCTTTGCGCAAGTCGGTGCGGATGGACGCCATTCTTGCAGGCAGTGGGGAGGTCGTCGAGATCGAGATGCAAAGCGAGCGAGACGGCAATCTCGAGCGCAGGCTACGATACTATCAGGCGATGATAGACTCACGCTCTCTGGGCAAGGGGCAGATGTATAGAGACCTGCCGGAACTCTACATGCTGGCAATGCCCGTTCCGCCGCCCTTATCGCTGCGATGCAGAGGGCCGGTGTTTCTGCCGAAGACATTCTCGCCGCGTTTATGGGCGATGATCGGGAAGCCCTCTACAAGCAATACGGGGTCTGTCCATAGATTTCTCTTGCGCCCGCCCGCCCATTGTTCTATCATTCCATCTCGCATTTGTAGTTTTACCCGCTACCAAAGACAGCCGGTGT
>CAYLYJ010000127.1:0-2133 GCA_964388185.1 uncultured Coriobacteriaceae bacterium | reverse complement strand
TCGCAGCAGGAGCTTGCGGATGCGGTCGGCGCCACGCGCCAGACCATCGGGCTCATCGAGGCCGGGCGCTATAACCCGAGCCTCAAACTCTGCACCGCCATCTGCAAAACGCTCGGCAAGACGTTGGATGAACTGTTCTGGGAAGCGGGGGAGTAACGATGCACTTGATTCGAAAATGGAACGAATTCATGGGACCGAAGGACGAGCGCCTCGAGGCCGAGGAAAACAAGTCGATGAAGATCGCATCCTATATCTTGCTCGTGGGGTCGACCGTGAGCCTGTATTACTGGATCATGGTGAACCAGGTCGCAAACACCACCGATCATCCCGTGCTCACACCTCTTGGCGCGTCCGTTGTTCCCGTTGACCTCCTGCTGATACTGACGATCCTTGCCGCGGGCTTTGCGTCAGTGGGCATGCAAATTCGCGGCGGGGCGTTTTCGAGCTACAAGCGCTATGCCGAGGTGGATCGCATCCCCTGGGACTACGTCGCCAGCTTCGCGCTGTTCTGCGGGGCGGTCCTTGGGGTTTTGACGTGCGGCATGCGTGTCCTGGCGGAAATCCAGATCGTCGGCATCGAAAACGTCGCATGGTTCGGTGACCTCGCCATCGGCGTGGTGTTCTTCCTCATGGGCTTCGCCGTCGGATTTGCCGCCATCTCCTTTACCATCAACGATGCCATCAAGCGTCGTCGCCTGCTCGAAGACGAGCTCCAGGAGGATTGACAATGGGGAGAGCTCCCTGTTGTTTACAGCTTGTAGGCGAGTGCCGAACGAAAAGCAAAATGCTTGCATGTCCGATTTCAGCCAATTCTTCTGCTTCGTTGTGACTATTCTGGTCTGGCAAATGGATTTGCAAGGCAAATGTTCGACGAGCGAGCATATAAGGAAAGCGGAGAAAGCGGGGCAATTTGAACTCCATTCTCTCAGATGTGGCGATGGGCGAGGATTTGAACACTTCGGAAAAGCGGAGAAGGGCGCTCTACAAGGTGTTCGAGTCTGGCGATACGCGATTTGACGGGCAGGTTTTCGTGGGCGTTTCCTCGACGGGAATCTACTGCCGAACGGTATGCAAGGCGAAGATGCCCAAGTACGAGAACTGCACGTTCTTTCGCACGGCGGCCGAAGCCGAGGCGGCTGGTTTTCGCCCCTGCATGACCTGTCGTCCCGAGCTCGCTCCGGGACTTTCGCTCGTAGATGCCAGGTCAAATCTTGCGAGAAGAGCCGCCCGGATGCTGCAGGCAAGGTGCGCGTCTTCGATGAGCATCGAGTCGGTTGCCGCTAAACTCGGCTATACGGGCAGGCATCTCAGACGCGCCTTTGAAGCCGAATACGGAGTGACGCCCGCCCAGTACCTTAGGACCTGCAGGCTTCTTTTGGCGAAATCCCTGCTTACCGACACTGATCTTCCCGTTTCGCGCGTGGCGAAATCGTCCGGTTTCGGCAGCGTGCGGCGTTTCAACGATGCATTCAAGGAGCACTACCGGCTCACGCCGAGCGATTTGCGCAAGAAGCACGGAAAGGCGACCGTTCGATCCGGAACTATCACCGTGCATTTGAGCTATCGGCCACCATATAGGTTTCCGGAACTGCTCGCATTCTTCCGGGACCGTGCGCTCGCTCATGTCGAGCTGGTCGACGACGTGTCGTATACCCGCACTGTCCGGCTTGAGGACCGTGACGGAAACGTCGAATGTGGATGGGTGCGCGTCGAGGACGATTCGGCCGGCAACCAACTCGTCGTCACGATGTCCGATGAGCTCGTCCCTGCCGTTTCCGAGGTAATCGCCCGCGTGCGACGCATGTTCGACACGGATAGCGACTCCGTGGCGATTTCGCAGGCGCTCTCGCCGCTCGGCGAAGCCGTTCGCGGTGTGCGCATCGATGGAGTCCGGGTGCCCGGTTGTTTCGATACGTTCGAGATAGCCTGCCGTGCCGTAATCGGACAGCAGGTTAGCGTGAGAGCGGCCAACAAGCTTGCGGGGCGCATTGTCGAGCGCTACGGCGAGAGAATCGAGACGGGAATCGAGGGGCTCGACAGGACATGGCCCAGCGTTACGGATGTGCGTTCGCTTGCGTGCATCGAGGACGCGTTCGGGGAACTCGGCCTGATCAAGACGAGGTCGCGTGCCAT
>CAYLYJ010000126.1:0-2141 GCA_964388185.1 uncultured Coriobacteriaceae bacterium | reverse complement strand
ACACCAAGATGACCGTCGAGGAGATGGTTTCCTACATCGCTCAGGATGGCAAGATTCAGAGCACCTTCTCCGAGGACAACTACCGTGACGGTGCGCTGGCTTGCTCCGTGCGTGGTGCCTTCGTGGGTAACGAGGAGAAGTAAGCACGTCTCGAGACACATGACCGGCATGACCGGTTTGAGATGGAGGGTGGATGCCACGGCATCTGCCCTCCTTGTCGAATGAGGTCGCCCTTGCACATGGTGCCACGTGGTACCATGTGCGACATCTGATTTCGAATGACATCACAAGCGAGGGTATGACATGAGCATCATGCGTATGAGCAAGACCTATTGTCCGACGTTGAAGGAAGATCCTGCTGGAGCAGATATCGCAAGCCACAGGCTGCTGCTCCGTGCGGGTATGATTCGCCAGATGGGCTCGGGTACTTATACGTTCTTACCCTTGGGTATGGCCGTGCTCAACAAGGTGCAGGCTATCGTGCGCGAGGAGATGAACGCGACCGGCGCTCAGGAAATCCTCATGCCCATCTTGCAACCCGCTGAGCTTTGGCACGAGTCGGGCCGCTGGGATGATTACGGCCCCGAGCTCATGCGCCTCAACGATCGTCACGAACGCGAGTTGTGTCTCGGTCCCACGCACGAGGAGCTCATCACGAGCCTCGTACGCGACGAGCTGCGCAGCTACAAGGATTTGCCCTGTACGCTCTGGCAGATGCAAGTGAAGTTTCGCGACGAGATGCGCCCACGCTTCGGCCTGTTCAGGACGCGCGAGTTTGTGATGAAGGACGCCTACAGCTTCAATGCCGATGAAGAATCCCTCGACGAGAGCTACCGCGATATGGAAGTAGCCTATGCGCGCGTGTGCGAGCGACTCGGTCTCGAGTACCGTATGGTCGAGGCCGATTCCGGCCAGATCGGTGGTTCGGAGACTTGCGAGTTCATGGCGCTGGCCGATGCTGGCGAGTCTGACCTCGTGCACTGCACCTGTGGTTTTGCGGCCGATGCCGAGGCGGCGAACGTTGGCGTGACGATGGCACTTGGCGAGGAGCGTGCGCTCGAGAAGATCGAGACGCCGGGCGTGCACACCATCGCCGACCTCGCGGCCTTCCTCGACATTCCCGAGAACGCGACCGTGAAGGCCTTGTCGGGAACCGGTGCCGACGGAAAGATTTATGCTCTGTTCATCCCGGGCGACCACGAGCTCAACGACATCAAGGCCGAGAAGGCCATCGAGGGGTGGCGCCTGCTTACCGATGAGGAGATGCTCGGTGCGGGTCTGCACAAGGGCTCGATGGGCCCGGTCGACCTGCCCGATGGCGTTATCTGCATCTGCGATGCCGCACTCGAGGGCACGCACGCTTGGGCTGTTGGTGCCAACGAGGACGGTTATCACTTCCTCGGAGCCGAGCCCGGACGCGACTTCACGCCGGATGCGTGGATAGACCTCGTTCTTGCCGAACCGGGCGATCTGTGCCCTGCCTGTGGCAAAGTTCTCGATGGGTCGCGTGGCATCGAGGTAAGCCAGGTTTTCAAGCTTGGCACTAAGTACTCCGAGGCCATGGGTGCGACCTACATGGACGCCGATGGCACTGAAAAGCCCTACGTCATGGGCTGCTACGGCATTGGCGTGACGCGTTCGCTCGCTGCTGCCGTCGAGCAGCGTAACGATGAACATGGCATCTACTGGCCCATAAGCATTGCGCCAGCGCATGTATGCGTGATTCCGTTACAGATGGGTGATGACCTCGTCGAACCGCTTGCGCTTAAACTTGCTGATGAGCTTGAGGCCGCCGGCATCGAGGTGGCGCTCGATGACCGTGATGAGCGCGCGGGCGTCAAGTTCGCCGATGCCGACCTCATCGGCTGGCCGTTCCAGCTGGTCATCGGCAAGCGGGGCGCTCAGAATGACGTTGTCGAGTTCAAGGATCGCGCGACGGGCGAGAAGATCGAGCTCGATGTGAGCGGGGCGGTCTCGCATATCATGCGCGTCGTCCGCGAGGCTCTCGCGGCGCTCGACCCCGTGACCACAACGATGTAGCAAATTACCTATTCCATACTGCAGGAACTTTGCGTTACAATATCGCTTCGTGCGCGACCCGTCATCGCGCCAGGTCTCAATTTCACGCCTGCAATGGGTGC
>CAYLYJ010000125.1:0-2143 GCA_964388185.1 uncultured Coriobacteriaceae bacterium | reverse complement strand
GTATCAAATACATGACGATACTCGCCTGAATCATCGCTTCGCGGTAGTATCAGGCGTCCTCGAAAACGAATGTGCCGCGCTGCTGAGCGATTTCTTTGCGCGGTTAAGGGAGAAAAAGTGAACCCCAAGGTCAGCATCATACTGTCCTTCTATAACGCAGAGCGCACGCTTGAGCGTTCCATTCGCGGCATCCTCGAGCAAACCTATCGCAATATCGAGGTCATTCTCATTGACGATGGCAGCACCGACCGTGGCGCGGCCATTGCCGAGGAGCATGCTGCCGTTGACGAGCGCATCCATCTTATCTGCAAACCCAATACCGGAGTCTCCGATTCGCGCAACATCGGCTTGGATGTTGCCACGGGTGACTGGGTCTACTTCGTCGATGCCGATGACTGGATCGAACCCGATGCGATCGAGGCGTTCATGCAGGCGGCGGCGAGTCCCTCATGCGATTTGGTCGTTTGCGATTTCTATCGCGTGCAGGGCGATGTCATGTCGTACAAGCACGGTCCGGCAGTCGGCCTCGTCTCGCGCAAGAAATACGCCACCTTCATGGCGCATCGACCCTCGAACTTCTATTACACTTCGCTCTGGAACAAGGTCTTCAAGCGCAGCATTATCGAGGAGCACGCCATGCGCTTCGATACGCGCATGCAATTTGGCGAGGATCACGTCTTCATTCTTGATTACGTGCGCCTCGTGGATCGTGTATCCCTGCTCGATCGCGCACTCTATTACTATGTGGACAATGCTGGAAGCCTCGTGCACCAGGGTCTCAATCCGGTGGGCGTTGTCAAAATGAAGTGGAACACCTACCTTCCATATCTGCGTCTGTACCGTGACCTCGAACTCTTCGAGCGTTTCTATCAGCGTCCTTCGCTCTACAAGTTCATCTTCATGCCAGCAACGGATGCCTTTGCCAAGAAGGACGCCGAGCCCATCGACCCCACGACGCTTCCGCCTGGCATCACGCTTGACTAAGATGACGAGGAATTTGCTCCGGGCAAATTTCTCATTTCGCCGTTAGGGAGGCTCACTATGCCACGCGAATCCAAGGCCAAAAAGCGCGAGCGAGCCATCGAGTTTTGTGCGTGCATGGACAAGCTCTATCCGCAGCCGACGCCAGCGCTCAATTTTGGCAATCCCTTTCAATGCGTGATTGCCGTTGCGCTTTCCGCACAGACTACGGACGCCAACGTCAACAAGGTCACTCCCATCCTCTTTGAGCGTTGGCCGACACCGGCGCAGATGGCGCAGGCCGATGTTGACGAGCTCGAAAAAGTCATCTGGACCATCGGCTTTCATCACAATAAGGCGCGCAACTGCGTCAACTGCTCCCGCATGATCATGTCCGATTTCGGTGGTGAGGTTCCGCAGACTATGGAGGAATTGCAGAGGCTTCCGGGCGTAGGGCGCAAAACTGCCAACATCGTCTTGAACGAATGTTTCGGAAAAGTCGAGGGAATTGCCGTCGATACGCATGTCTTCCGTATCTCGCATCGTCTGAAGTTCTCGAACAAGAAGACGCCGGGGGAGGTCGAGCAAGACCTTCTCGAGCTTTTGCCACGGGAGCTTTGGGAGAACGTTAATAGCCAATGGATTCGCTTTGGCAGGGAGTATTGCATGGCACGCAAGCCGCGGTGCGGGGAGTGCCCCTGCGTGGATATGTGTCCCACACGTCCCGGTTTGAAATGACGTCAAAAACCGCTGGTACCATGTGAAAATCATCCTTATGGTATGGATTCGGCTGAATAGTATGATTATTCTCTAAATAGGATATAGTTTCTCAGTAATCGCTCAGGCTTTTTATACGATTGCTGGTATTATTTTGGGACGTCAGGTCACCCGCGTTTCCGATGCCCCAGACACCATCGAGAACAAAAGCGTCCTGACGAACATTACCCAATCACATTCGTGAAGGGAGGGTTGACTAGAGGCATTACCCTCTAAAATCCAACCCGAGGTCCGCTTGAGCTGTTTTCAGCTCCCGTGTTCTTGGAGGCAAGTAGTTGCCTTGCCGTCGTTGGTTATGCGGAGTGAATGTGAAGTGGGATTCTTCACAATCCACACCACATATATGTATCGAGAGTTTAAATCTGGCTTTAGGTGCATAAGAGGGCTTCAAGTTTTCCCAAAAGGT
>CAYLYJ010000124.1:0-2161 GCA_964388185.1 uncultured Coriobacteriaceae bacterium | reverse complement strand
GCGTGGTCGCGTGGATGTCCGAGGACTCCCGGTAGCGCTTCATCATTCCCGAGAACAGCTCCTTGTTGGTCGGGGGCGTGCAGATGACGGCGTTTGCCCCCGCCTCGACCGTCGCGCGGATGCTCTCCTCGCTCGACCCGCCCGTGGCGATGAGGGGCACATCGGGGAACTCCTCCCGGATATCGGCAACCACCTGGGCCGTCGCGGCGCCAGCGGCGACGTTGAGGATGGAGGCGCCGGCGGCGATTCGATTGGCGACCACGTCCCTATCGGCATCGACGACCGTCACGATCACCGGGATGTCGATGACGCGGCTCACCATCTCGAGCGTGGTGTAGCTCGCCGGTGCGTTGAGCACGACGCCATACGCGCCATCGGCCTCGGCATCTTGCGCGAGCGCAGCCGAGCGTGGACCGGCCGTCGTCCCTCCCCCGACCCCGGCGAAGACGGGAATCGCGGAGGCCTCCATGATGGCCTTGGAGATGATCTGCTGTGGTGTGAAGGGATACACGGCGAAGACCGCATCGGCATCGCAGTTGCGGATGATTGCGATGTCGGTCGTGTATACGATCGATCGGATGGTGCGTCCGAGCACACGTATGCCGCTTGCCTCCTGCGCGGCCTCGGGAAGGCGCACACTATGAGCGCGCAAGTTGCCCGTGAGCTCGGGCGTGCGCAGAACCCGCGGTGTAACGGTCATGCTTGCTGCCTCATCGCTTTCGGTCATGGCGTATCCCTCCGTATGGTCCAGTTGCTTTGCAAGTCTATGGTGTCGGCACGTCAAAGACAATACGTGTATGGGAATGTGAGAATATCGTCACATTTGACATTGGGATGCGACATGTCGACTACATACGACAGGGGAATCGAATATGGACCATTCCTATTGCGAATGCACGGTCATAGGCACTCCCCCAGCCACGAGAACGTGAAATAATGTCCATGTGCCCGATGGGTGGAACCTCGCCCGCATACCCCATGTCAGGACAGGAAGTGCGACCATGAAGTATGGCGTTTTGCTCATAGAGACGGGCGTTCCCGAAGACGACTCACCCGAAGCGCTGCGCCATTACGTTGACGTCGTCCTGGGAACCGGCTTCTACGCCGATAAGCTCGGATTCGTGCAATCGCGCCTATTCAGGCACGTGACGATTCCCGCAAAGAGACGTGACTGGCGCCAATACTTCTATGGCGATGGCACAGACGTGGTCAGCACGTACCTAAAGCATGCGAAGTCGCTGCGCGACAAACTAGCCGGCAGGCTCGCTGAAGCGACGCGCAGGCAGGGTATCGTGACAGTCGGCATGCGATGCGGCTCGCCATCGCTCGACGAGGCGGCAAGCGCGCTCATGCAGGAGGGTTGCAGCACGATCGTGTTGCTTCCACTCTATCCCCTGCGTTTCCCGCCGATGACGGTCCCCGCCCTTGACGAGGCCCGCGCCGCGATCGAGCGCGTCGGCAAGGGGGCCTGGACACCGCAAGTAATCGAAATCGACTCCTTCTGCCGCACGCCGGGATTCGCCCAGGCCCTCGCAACGCGCATCGGACGCGATTGGAAACCGCGCAACGTCTCGCGTCTGCTTATTCTCATGCCCTCGGAGCCACGATCGCTCGCGCGTGATGATGGCACATACGGCGAGCAGGTCGAATGGCTCAGAGACCGGCTCTGCAAATCCCTGAAGCTCGGAGGTGACCATGTTCACGTCGCCTTCGTGGGCGATCATGACAATTCCGAATGGCTCGGTCCCTTTGCCGAGAAGACGCTTCTGGGCTGGTCTGCCGGCGTTCGCGACGTACGCGCCGTATGCCCTGTTTTTTGCAGCGCAGACGCGCTCGGCTCCCATGATGCAGGAAGCCGTCTCAAGGCGTTCTTCGAGGCAAACGTGGCGGGAAAGCCGCCTACATACGAGTTCGTGCCGCCGCTTGGAGACGATGACGAACTCGCCGACATCCTCTGCAGCGCCATCGTGAAGAGGCTCTAAGGCGCGACGGGATTACTGCCTACCAGCAAGCGTCAGAGGAAGAACAGCAGGCTGTCGACGACGAAGACCGGTATGAGGAAGGCGAGCGCCCAGCCGATGTAGCCGAAGAAGCTCGGCATCTTTGCGCCGGCGCCCTCGGCGATGCTCTTGACCATGAAGTTGGGGGCGTTGCCGATGTA
>CAYLYJ010000123.1:0-2205 GCA_964388185.1 uncultured Coriobacteriaceae bacterium | reverse complement strand
AAATGGCGGCGTAGCTCAGTTGGTCAGAGCGCACGGTTCATACCCGTGTTGCCATTGGTTCGAATCCAATCGCCGCTACCAGGTTTTCCGCCTCAAAATGAGGCTTTGTACGTATAGACTATTCGGTAATGACGCGCACCCAAGGCGGGGCGCGCATGCAATCAGCAAACAGGAGGAAATGATGGCTGAAAAGGAAAAGTTTGACCGCTCCAAGCCGCATGTAAACATCGGCACCATTGGTCACGTCGACCACGGCAAGACCACGCTGACCGCGGCTATCTCCAAGACGCTCTCCAGCAATGACGGTTCGCATGGCACCGCTAATGCGGACTTCACTGCATTTGAGGACATCGATAAGGCTCCTGAAGAGCGTGAGCGCGGTATTACGATTTCCATCGCCCACATCGAGTACGAGACTGACAAGCGTCACTACGCACACGTTGACTGCCCGGGCCATGCTGACTACGTCAAGAACATGATCACCGGTGCTGCTCAGATGGACGGCGCCATCCTCGTTATCGCCGCCACCGATGGCCCGATGGCCCAGACCCGCGAGCACATCCTGCTCGCCCGCCAGGTCGGCGTTCCCTACATCGTCGTCTTCCTTAACAAGTGCGACATGGTCGACGACGAGGAGCTCATCGACCTCGTCGAGATGGAGACCCGCGACCTGCTCACCGAGTACGAGTTCCCCGGCGATGATATCCCCATCATCCGCGGCTCCGCACTCAAGGCTCTCGAGGGCGACGCAAGCTACCAGGACGCTATCTGGGAGCTCATGGATGCTGTCGACGAGTACATCCCGACCCCCGCTCGCGAGACCGACAAGCCGTTCCTCATGGCCATCGAGGACGTCTTCACCATCACCGGTCGTGGCACCGTCGCCACGGGCCGCGTCGAGCGTGGCGTCTGCCATGTCAATGACGAGGTCGAGATCGTCGGTATCCGCCCGACGCAGAAGACGGTCGTCACCGGCGTCGAGATGTTCCGCAAGCTGCTCGACGAGGCTGAGGCCGGCGATAACGTCGGTCTGCTGCTCCGCGGCATCAAGCGCGAGGAGATCGAGCGTGGCCAGGTCGTTTGCCAGCCCGGCTCCGTTCATCCGCACACCAAGTTCAAGGGCCAGGTTTACGTCCTGACCAAGGAGGAGGGTGGCCGTCACACGCCGTTCTTCACCAACTATCGTCCGCAGTTCTACTTCCGCACCACCGACATCACGGGCACGGTTATTCTCCCGGACGGTGTCGAGATGGTCATGCCGGGCGACAACGTTGAGATTACGGGCGAGCTCATTCACCCGATCGCCATGGAAGAGGGCCTGAAGTTCGCTATCCGCGAGGGTGGCCGTACGGTCGGCTCTGGTCGCGTTACCGAGATCATCGAGTAACACGCGCCCATTAGGTTATGAGCAGACAGGCCCGGCGGTTTTACGACCGTCGGGCCATGTTCTGCGATTGAGGAGGATTTAATGCGCACGTTGGTCACCTTGGCCTGCACTGATTGCAAGCGCCGCAATTACACGACCAAGAAGAACAAGCAGAACAACCCTGAGCGCATCGAGCTGAAGAAGTATTGCCGCTGGTGCGGTCATCATACGCTGCACCGCGAGACTCGCTAGTTGTACTCGCTAAGTGTTCAGGAGTGGTCTACAATGGCTAGACCAAGCTAAACAGGCCAGTAGCTCCAATTGGTAGAGCGTCGGTCTCCAAAACCGAATGTTGGGGGTTCGAGTCCCTCCTGGCCTGCCAGACTATTCCGGCCAACTTTTCAGTTGGCCTCTTTTAAGGTATGAACCGCCTTATACGAACGGATCAAGATGGCTACGAAGAAACACAAGAAGCGCAAGCGCGACACACGCACCGAGGAGCAAAAGGCTCAGTCGGCGCGTGATCTTGCGCAGGCAAGCGAGCAATCGCAAACGCAGAAGAAGGCGGCTGTGCTCTCTCGTTCCAAGGACAAGAGTCCCGAGAAAGCCAAGGCCACCAAGGCCGTTGCCAAGAGCGATCCCAACAAGAAGCCCAGCCTCTGGCGTCGTTTCGTCAACTATTGCAAAGAGGTCAAGGGCGAGATGCAACGCGTGGTATGGCCCACGCGTCCCGAGCTCGTCAACGCGAGCCTCATCGTCGTCGGCGCCCTCGTGTTCTTCGGCGTCGGCATCGCCATCATCGACAACATCATCATCATTCCGCTTGATGCCATCGCAAC
>CAYLYJ010000122.1:0-2271 GCA_964388185.1 uncultured Coriobacteriaceae bacterium | reverse complement strand
TGGAGCTTGGCGATCTTGCCCTCGACCTCGTCCAGGAGCTCGACGACCTGATCCTGCTTGCCCTTGATCTCCTTGCGCTTGGCACGGCAATCCATGATCGCCTTGACCTCGGGTAGCTCGTCAAGCTCGCGCTTGGAGCGCATGATCTGCGTATCGCAGCTTTGCAAGGCGAGGAGCACTTTGCTATCGGACATCGTCTTCTCCTTCTCAGGCCGTCCACCAGTTGCGATGCATGCCGCGTAGGTCAAGGATATCGTCGCGCGACACGTCGCATGCGAGCAAGGCGTCGATGAGCACGTCGACGATGGGGAGCTCCGAGCGGTCATGGCCAAGCTCGATGATCGAGAGGTATGGCTGCGCGTCAACGCATAGATGATACCGCGTCTCGCCGACGATGACGCAGTCGATCCCGACGGCAACGCAGCGCTCGTAGAGGTCCGGATCGCCCCATGAGCCGTTGAGAAAGGCAATGCGGTCAACTGGGCGCTTCGAATCGCCCCATACGCGCGGATGGCAATCGAAATTGCGCGCGGCGAGTTCGGCGACGACGCCGAGCGTCGGCCTCTCGTTCCAATCGGGAACGAGTAACGCTCCGAAGCCCTTGTCCTGCAAGTCACGTTGCCCATCGAGCGCGGCTTCGCAGTTTCCCAGGCACGAGCAGCCCATGATGTCCGCGAAACGCTCGCGCGTGGCTATCGCGCGATCGGCGTTGGTGTGCATGGCAATCGTCGCCACGCCCCGTCCGATCGCCTCGTAGATCATGCGACCGGGGCCTGGCGCGCTTGGCTGCGTCTCGGGACCGAACTCGGTGGGACCTTCCTTGATGAAGGCGGGGTGATGCGTCACGAGCACATCGCACCCCGCATCGGATGCCGCGATGACGTTTGCGACGCTCATGTCGAGGGCGACGGCGATCTTGCCTACGGCACGCTCGCGATCGCCCACGGCCAGACCCGGCTGGTCCCAGCTTTCCGCATCCTCGCGTGGAAACGCCGCGAAGAGCCCGTTTTCAAGTTCGCCGATCGTCTGCGGAGCCGCCATTGTCTCTCCCCGTCCTAGTCTTCGATCGCGATATGGCGCCTGTCGCCATCGGGCATCGGCACGGTGAGCTTCCCATACCCCGCCTGGCGCATGAGCCCGACGGCATCGTCGAAGTTCGCCGCGACGTCCTTTGGCGCATGCGCGTCACTGCCAATCGTGCACTCGACGCCCGCGTCGTGAAAGGAGCGGAGCATCTCGAGCGTGGGGTACATCTCGTGCACGTCCTTGCGAAGGCCCGCGGTGTTCACCTCGACCATGCGGTCCGAGCGCGCGGCCGCCTGTGCCATCTCGTAATTGTACTCCCTTGCATCGAAACTCGGATGCCAGCCGTACTTCTTCGGCAGATCGGGGTGCGCAAAGCACATGATGGGACCGGGATGCACCGCCATGTCGAGCCAAAACTCGAAGTACGCACGCCATAGACCATCGATACCGTAGTCATCCCATACGCTCAGGTCACGCGAGTCGTCTATGGGCCGGTTATCAATGAAGTGGACAGAACCGAGCACGTAGTCGAAGGGAGCGCAGAGCCGTTCGAGCTCGGCGGTCCGACCCGGTAGCCAATCGGCCTCGATGCCGCAAAGCAGCTGCATGCCGCTGCCGGCATGTGCAAGCCGTTCGCGCTGCTCATGAAGCTCGTCGACATATCGTTTCATGGTCTGCGACGACATGGAGGTCTCGAACAGCGGATCCATGCCATCGGGAAGCACCAGATGCTCGGTCTGGGCAAAGGTCGACAGGCCTAGGTCCTCAGCCCGCCTCACCATGTCGGCAACAGAGCCCGACCCGTGACCGGAATACGCCGAATGGGTGTGACAGTCTATGCGTTCGCATGCGTACGTCATCTGAGCACCTCGGGCAGTATCTCGATGAATCGGTCAATGTCCTCGACGGTCGTGCCCTTGCCGAAGGACAGACGAATACCACCGAGGGCATCATCGTGCGAAAGCCCGATGGCCGTGAGCACGTGACTCGGGTCGAGTGAAGACGTAGAACAGGCCGAGCCCGAGGAAATCGCAACGCCAGCGTTATCGCACCTCAGCACAAGCGTCTCGCCCTCGAGTCCCCTGACACGCAGGGAAAGGATATGCGGTACGACAGACGCATCGGCATCGAGCGTAGCGGTGATGTCGTGAGCATATTCGCCATTTCCAAGGGCATCGAGCAATCGCGACCTCAGCATGCTTACATGGTTCCAAACCTCTTCGCGCTCCGCGATGGCGCTTTCGA
>CAYLYJ010000121.1:0-2280 GCA_964388185.1 uncultured Coriobacteriaceae bacterium | reverse complement strand
GCAAGCAGCATGACGATGGCGCCGAGGGCGACGGCCACCGAAAGCTCGCTCACGCGATGTTCGTTCTTGGCAAAACCGGCAATGGCCGCGCCTATCAGCACGAAGATGCCGAGCACGAATGTGATGAGAAGCCCCACGCTTGTCCCTCATGTCCCGCATTTCACGCCGCCCGCATGGCGGCTCTTGCAACGAGCCATATTACCCCAGCGAAATCGCACTTTGGTGCCATGTTGGTATCAAATGCCCAAGAGGACTATTCTGTAGCCAATCAGATTAACCAGAGGGGACGAGAGACGACGTGGACAAGGCAGCTCGCAGGCAACGCGCAAAACGCATCGGCGGCGCGATCGGCGGCATCCTCGTCGGTGTCCTCATGGCGCTCTTTCTGCACCCAGAAGGCCTAAGCCAGCAGGGTTGCTACGTGCTCGCCATTCTCGCCGGATCAATCGTCTGGTGGATCTGCGGTGTCCTGCCGGAATTCGCCACGGCTCTGATCATGGTGATGCTCTTCGCGCTCATCGGCGGCATTCCGGCAGTCACGAGCTTCTCGTTCTTCTCCAACCCCATATGGTGGCTACTCGTCGGTGCGTTCTCCATCGGTCTGGGAATGAAGGAGACCGGTTTGCTCGAGCGCATGGCGCTCGCCATCGTAAGCCGCTTTCCCTCGTCATTTGCCGCGCAGGCCACTGGTTTTTTCGCCTGCGGGACCTTGCTCGGCCCGCTCATTCCCTCCATGGCCGCCAAGGCCTCGCTTCTCGCTCCGCTCGCAATGGAAGTGGGCGATATCCGGGGCTACGAACGTCAGGGACGCGAGGCGACCGGCCTTTTCCTCGCAATGTTCACCGGTGTGCAGACGGCTGCGCCCTTGTTCATCAGCTCCTCGATTGTCGGATACACGCTGTTGGCCATCTACCCGGCAAGCGTCCAGGCACAGTTCGACTTCGTGCACTGGTTCGTCAGCGCACTCCCCTGGTTCGTCCCGATGGCCGTCCTCAACCTCGTTTTCATCGTCCTTCTCTACCGCCCGCGCGCCACGAAGCGAAGCGAGGGTGACGTCTCGCACGACACGCGCGATGACATACTCGAAAAACGTCGCGAGCTCGGACGCATGAGCCTCGACGAGCGTCGCATGGCCATCATCACGGCCGCGACCGTGCTGCTTTGGGTCACGCAAGGCCTGCACGGCATACCGGCATGGATTCCCGCCGTCGGTGCTCTCGTCGCGATGACCGCCTGTGGCATCATCAACAAGAAGAACTTCGGACCCGGCATCGGCTGGGGATCACTCATCTTCATCGGCATCGTGCTGGGATTGGGAGATGTCTTCGCCGAGGCAGGCATCACCGAATGGATCGTCGCCGAGTTCACACCACTCGTCATGGCAATCGCGAGCAATCCTTACGCACTTGTCGTCGGCATCGCGCTCATCACGATCGCGGCGCGCTTCCTCATCGTCTCGCAGACCGCCTTCATCAACATCTTCCTGGCTTTCGTCATTCCCATCGCAATCACCCTCGGCATCAATCCCTGGGTCATCGGGATGGCAAGTTACACGGTCATCAACGTCTGGTTCGTGCAGTACCAAAACCCCGTGTACCTGGCGGCCTTCTACAGTGTCGACGGCAAGATGGCCAAACACTCCAAGCTCGCCGAATACTGCATCCTCTACACGGCCATCGCAATCATCTGCTTGCTCGTCGCCGTGCCTTTCTGGCAGGCAATGGGATTGTTCTAGATCAGATAAGCAGCTGCGTATTTGTCTGATTCTGCAGGCGGTCTGCACGTTTTTTGCATTTTTCTAGGATTGCACGATGCCATATGCGCGTTTTTTGCGTTTTCGTAGCCTTTTTCACGCATAAACCCTAGATAAACGAAAAAACGTACAGGCCAGTTCCTTTCATCCTAGAGAAACGCAAAAAACGCGCATCGCACCGCGGCCGCACCCTTACTTTCCGTGCGGAAACACGACGAGCGCAATGGCATAGCCGACGACGAACATCGCCGCGCCGCCAAGCATGACGGGAAGAAACCCGACGGAATCGGCGACGAAGCCCCACAACGAGGCGCCCAGCCCGACACCCATGTCATTGGCGAGGAGAAACATGGCATTAGCCGCGCCCCAACGTTCCGGCGGTGTGTTCTTGACCGCCATCGAGTTGAGCAGCGGAAACGCGAAGCCCATCGACAGGCCGAAGAAGAATCCCCCGATATAGAGCATCCATTCGGTATGCACGAACGCCATGACGAGAAACATCGCGATACCGCATAGGTTCGTCATCA
>CAYLYJ010000120.1:0-2286 GCA_964388185.1 uncultured Coriobacteriaceae bacterium | reverse complement strand
CGCACTCGGATGAGAGGACTATCGTCATGCTCGATGGAACAACCGTAACCCTGACCTTCGAGGGCCGTCTACCGGACGGCACCGTTTACGACAAGATGACCGCCGAAAATCCCCTCGTATTCCAGGTTGGTCACGATATGGTGCTCGATGGCTTCGAGCGTGAGGTGCGTGAGATGACCGAGGGCGAGAAGAAGACCTTCACCATCAAGGACTGGGAGGCCTTTGGCGAGCATCTCGACGAGCAGACCGAAGAGGTCCCCATGGAGCTCATGCCCAACATGAAGGGCCTCGAGATCGGCAAGGTCATTTGGATGATCGCCGAAGACGAGTCCAAGGTGCCGGTTACGATCAAGGACATCACTCCCGAGGCCGTGACGCTCGATTTCAATCATCCGTTGGCAGGCAATGACCTTACCTTCGATGTCGAAATCATCAAGGTCGATGAGTCCACGGCTGATGATCCCAATGCGCCCAAGAGGGAGATTCCCAAGGATCCGCTCGACCTCATCATGTAGGATGCCTGCCATGTACAAGAACATTCTCATCGCAGCTGATGGTTCGGAAAACTCGCTCAGGGCAACGCAGCGGGCAGCAGACATCGCCTCCTTGCTCGAAGGCGTCAAGGTCGAGCTCGTTTCTGTCATCGCCATCGATGTGTATTCGGACATGGTCTATGACCCCATTGAGGCGCATGGCGAAGCACAGCGCGAAATCATCAAGGAAGCTTCGGATATTCTGACAGATGCAGAGGTCAGTCACGAGGTTGTCTTGCTTCATGGTCGTCCCGCCGACGAGATCATCCGCTATGCGGAGGAGTCAGGTGCCGACCTGCTCGTAATGGGCAGTCGAGGTTTGGGCGCCTTGCGTGAGTTTGCGCTCGGCAGCGTGAGCCACAAAGTGCTCACCCATGCCAAGTGCCCGGTACTTGTCGTGAAGTAGAGATCTCTCCACTCCGGGGTCTTACGGCCTCGGCCGAATGGCAAAGAGCGAAGTAGTCTCTCTTGTCATTTCGACTGAAGCGAACGCAGCAAGCGAAGCTAAGAAATCCCGCAGTGCAGGCAGAGCACGCTAAGCGCGCTCTGCCTTGGTTTTACAGATGCAGCTCGGCCCCGGGGACGAGGATGATGCGCCCGGGCGCCTTGAAGTTCTCGACCACGTCCTCGTCGAACTCAACGGCCGAATCGGCGTCAGAATCGATGGGAACTTCGTGGACGGGAATGTTGTGCTTCGCGCCGACAAGCTTGGCGCATTCGGACGCCTCATCCGCGTCCATGTTGTACACCCCATCGCAGGGAAATGCCGCATAGTCAAGCTCCATGGCGGCCAGCTTGCCGCTCTTCATGTCCTCTGTCATGCTCGTGTCGCCGGCGGCATAGAAGCTCTTGCCGTCGAGATCGAGCACATAGCCAACGCACTCATCGGACGGATGGTGATCGTTATAGGCCTGCACTGCTTGGATCTTCACGCCGTGAGATTCCGTGGAGAGATACTCGTCGCTCGTGGGATGTAGGTCCTTCGCGCGAATGACCGTGCAGCCGGGCGCGTGAGGCATCTTGTCGACAGCGTCATGATCGAAGTGGTCGTGGGTGACCAGAATGAGGTCGGCCTCGAGCTCGTACTCCTTTCCGAAATACGGATCGACGTAGATGACCGTATCGTCGTCGAGCGTGAATCTGTAGGAGCCATGCCCCTGAAATAGCATCGTAGCCATGATGAACCTCCTCGCTCGCATTTTTATATCCATATAAGATTATAGGCAGCGCACTATATAATGCACTGCCCATAATCGAAAAAACACATTGAGGATTGACGGTTACTTCATGAGCGCGCAAATCGCCTCGTTGAATGCTGCCGAGTCGGCAATCTCGAGTCCCTCGGCCAGACGCGCCTGGTTGTAGAGCAGGTTTGCGTACTGGGCGATTTTCTCGGCGTCGCCAGCCTCCTGCGCGGCCTGCAACGTCGCGAAGACGGGATGCTCGGTGTTGAGCTCGAGGACATGCTTTGCCTCGGGGCGCTCACCCGCGGCGGCCGGAATGGTGGCGAAGTACTTTTCCATGCCCAGGCTTACGGGACCATCGGCCACGATGCAGCAGGCGGCATCGTTCAGGCGCGTGGTCGCGGTGACGTTGGTGATATCGTCGGGAAGCGCTTCGGTCATCGCCTCGAACAGCGAGCTGTTCTCCTCGCGCTTCTTGGCGACTTCCTCCTTCTCCTCCTCGGTCTCAAGACCCAGGTCCTCGCCGCTGGCGACATTGCGCATTTCCTTGTCGTCATAGCTGCCGATGG
>CAYLYJ010000119.1:0-2297 GCA_964388185.1 uncultured Coriobacteriaceae bacterium | reverse complement strand
GATGGGCGAGCTTATCGGGATGATTGATCTTGAGGTAGCGCACCCAGCCTGGGCAGCATGACGTGAACATGGGCATGGTGCCCTGCCCACCTAGGCGTTCGAGCAGCTCGCTGCCCTCTTCCATGATCGTCATGTCGGCGCCGAAGTTGGTGTCGAAGACGTAGTCGAAGCCGAGCGCGCGGAAGGTGGCCGCCAGGCGCCCTTCGGTGGCCAGCTCACGTGGCAGGTCGAGCGTCTCGTTCCAGGACGTGCGCACCGCCGGGGCGACCTGCACCGCGCACACCACGTCCGGGTCGGCGAGCGCCTCGAGCACCGCATCGATGTCGTCGCGGGCACGCAGCGCACCGGTGGGACAGTGGGTGATGCACTGGCCGCACAGCGTGCAGCCGGCTTGTTCGATGGGCAGTCCATCGCGCACGCCCACGTCCAGGCGCGTCGCGCGGTTCTTGATGTCCCATACGTCGCAGCCCTGCACCTTGTGGCATACCTGCACGCAGCGCAGGCACCGCACGCACTTCGAGCTATCGCGGATGAGCGGGAAGCTCTCGTCCCAGGGCGTGAAGGTCGGCTCCTTCTCGTAGGGCACGTCGAGGATGTTGAGCTCCTGGGCGAGGTCCTGCAGCACGCAGTTGCCGTTGCGCACGCAGGTCGCGCACTGCACGTCATGCTGGGAGAGCAGCAACGACACGTTGACGCGCCGCGTCTCGAGCACGCGCGGGGTGTCGGTATGGATGACCATGCCGTCTTCGAGCGGGGTGTTGCAGGCGGGCACGAGTCGCTCGACGCCCTCGATCTCGACGACGCACACGCGACACGCGCCGATGTCGCTTATGCCTTCGAGGCCGCACAACGTGGGCACGTAGTTGCCCGAGGCGAAGACCGCCTCGATGACCTTGGAACCTTCCGGGAGCGCGATGGGCGTTCCGTTGACCGTTGCGTTTACCATGAGAACTCCCTCCCTCCGCAAAATGCGCCTAGGCCGAACTTGTCGCACCTCAGGCATCTGTCGGATTCCTGCGAAGCCTCCTGGTCGGAAAGGCCGCATTCCATCATCGCGAAGTCACGGCGGCGTACCTCCGCACTGCGCTCGGTTGTGTTGGAGCGGCCGCAGGGCATGCGGTCAGCAGCGCGGGGAGCCGGAATCTCGACATCCTGCTCGATGACATGGTTGAAGCCGAGGAATTCGTCAATGTTGCGTGCGGCGGCTTTGCCGGCAGCGATTGCCCTGATTACCGTCGCGGGACCACTCTCGCAATCACCTCCGCAGAACACGCCGTCCATACCCTCGACCTGGCCGAACGGGCCGGTCACGACCTGGCCCCATTCGACCGGCAGCTCGTCTGCGCCGAGCTCGGACGCGCCGACTGCCTGGCCGACGGCCATGAGCACGCGGTCGCATTCGATCGCCTGGGGCGGCTTGTCGGCCTTGACGGGCTTGGGACGCCCGCGATCGAACTTGCCGATGACCTGGGGTTGGACCTCGAGACCTGTCACACAGCCGCTTTCCTCAAGCACACGCAGGGGAGCGGCGAGCTCCATGATCTCGCAGCCCTCCGCGATGGCGCCCTCGATCTCCTCGCGCTGCGCGGTCATGTCCTCGATGCGTCGGCGGTAGGCCACGGTGACCGACGCGGCGCCCAGACGCAACGAGGTGCGAGCCACGTCCATGGCCACGTTGCCG
Organism: uncultured Coriobacteriaceae bacterium; assembly: GCA_964388185.1. Classification (GTDB taxonomy): domain Bacteria; phylum Actinomycetota; class Coriobacteriia; order Coriobacteriales; family QAMH01; genus QAMH01. The sequence continues at coordinate 616 of CAYLYJ010000119.1, read as the reverse complement.
CCGCCCACGACGACGATGCGCTGGCCGGCAAAGTCGTGCATGAAGCCATCGCCGATGGCGCGTAGCATCTCGACGGCCGAGAGCACGCCTTCGGCGCTTTCACCCTCGATGCCGAGCGTCTTTTCGTTATGCGCTCCGATGGCGATGTAGACGGCGTCGAAGTCGTGACGCAGCTCGCCCAGGGTCACGTCGTTGGGAACGGTCGTGCCCATGCGCAGCTCGATGCCCTGCGAGACGATCCAGTCGACCTCGCACTCGAGCTCGGCGCGCGGAAAGCGGTAGGCAGGGATGCCGTAGCGCATCATGCCGCCCAGGTGCTCGCGCTGCTCGAAGATGACGGGGGAGTGGCCCATGAGCGCGAGATAGTATGCGGCGGTGAGACCGGCCGGACCGCCACCGATGACGGCGACGCGCTTGCCGGTGGCGGGGTAGTGGAAGGGCGCCGAAGGCGCGATGGAGCCGCCATCGGCATCGAGTTCGAACATCTCGGGCGCGTTGTCCACCGCATAGCGCTTGAGCGCGCGGATGTTGATGGCGTCGTCCACTACGCCTCGCCGGCACGCGAGCTCGCAGGGATGCTCGCAGATGAGGCCGCAGGCAAGCGGGAAGGGGTTGT
>CAYLYJ010000118.1:0-2359 GCA_964388185.1 uncultured Coriobacteriaceae bacterium | reverse complement strand
GTACCCTCCTCGACGACGACGCCACCTTCCATGAAGATGACGCGATCCGCCACATCCTTGGCGAACTGCATCTCGTGCGTGACAACCACCATTGTCATGCCTTCTTCGGCAAGCGAGCGCATGACGTCGAGGACACCGCGCACGAGCTCGGGGTCAAGCGCACTTGTTGCCTCGTCGAAGAGCATCACGTGAGGCTCCATCGCCAGAGCACGCGCGATGGCGACACGCTGTTGCTGACCACCGGACAGTTGCGCCGGGAAGTAATCGGCACGATCGCCCAGCCCGACACGGCCGAGCTCGAAATGGGCAATGCGCTCTGCTTCCTCCTTAGAACGCTTGAGCACCTTGCGTTGGGCGAGCATGACATTTTTGAGAGCAGTAAGCTGCGGAAAGAGGTTGAACTGCTGAAATACCATGCCGACATGCTCGCGTAGTTTGTTGACATCGGTCTTGGGATCGGTGATTTCCTTGCCCTCGATGAAGATGTGACCACCGGTGGGCTTCTCGAGCAGGTTGATGCAGCGAAGCATCGTGGACTTGCCCGAACCAGACGGTCCGAGTACAACGACGACTTCGCCCTTGGCAATCTCGATGTTGACGTCCTTGAGCACCTCGTTGTCACCGAAGCGCTTCGAGAGATGCTGGATCGAAATCATGGAATCCTGACCACTCATCGCAAGCCTCCCCTCTCGTCAGCATCAGTTATCTGGGCATCGAGTGCGATACCGTCCTGGAGCTCGTCGAGCGCTTGGTCCATATCAGCGGGTTCGGAGCCGTCATCCAGATGGGCCTCGAGACGTTCTTGTCCCTGAAGCACTTCCGCTGCCTGCTCGGTGCTGACGGCAATCTCCTCGCGCATCTGGGTAAACGCACCACGACGGTTCTTGCGGCGTTTCTTCTTGGGCGCGGTCCCACCCGAATCCGCGAGCGCGAGACGCTTCTCGAGGTTGCCGACGACGCGGATGAGCGGCAACGTGACGATGAGATAGAAGCAGGCCGCCACAATATAGGGCGTCATGTTGCCCGTGAGCGAGACGATGGAGCGCGAGTAGAGCATGAGCTCCATGACGCCGACGGCGGCGAGCAGCGAGGTGTCCTTGTAGAGCAGGATGAACTCGCTGGTCATAGTCGGAATGACACGGCGGATAGTCTGGGGGATGATGACATAGAACATCGTCTGCGGACCGGTCATGCCAAGCGATCGCGATGCCTCGAATTGCCCCTTAGGCACGGACTGAATGCCTGCGCGGAAGATCTCGCAAAGGTAGGCACCCGAGTTGACCGCAAGAACGATGATTGCAAGCACATACTGGTTGATGTCAATGCCAAGTAGTGGCAGACCGAAGAACGCGATATAGATTTGCAGAAAGAGCGGCGTACCACGTACGACGCCGGTGTAGATGGCCGCGAGCACATGCAAAAAGCGCGAACGCGCAATCTTCATGAACGCGGCGAGTAGACCTATGGGAATGGCAAGCGGAAAGCCGACGAGCACGAGTCCGAGCGAGATAAGCCAGCCAACCGCGACAATGGGAATAGACGAGACGATGAGCTCGGGTTGGAAGAAGAGACGCAGGAAAGTAACCGAGTTCCAAGCTTGAACGGCGGGCTGTTCGCCGAGCCAAGTGGAAATCTTCTCGGCTGTTGAAGCATGTGTGACCTCGATGGCGGGCGAAGGCGCGAAGTTGAGAGTCTGGCCACTTGCCAGCGTATACGTTCCAGAGAGCGTGACCTCGCCATTCACATTGGGAAGCGATACCTTGTACATTTCGAGACGCAGGCGCTGGCCAGGCTGTAGAGGCGCCGAGAAGCTCACGTCGACCGAAGCATCGCCTTTGTTCATCGTCGCGGTGTTCTCGGGGCTCAGGCGCGTCGTACCCTCGAGCACCGTCACCTTGACCGACGAGTCGTCGGTAATCGAGGAGCCTTCGGGAAGCCCGACGCGCACGGCTGAAACCTGTTCGCCATCGCCGACAAGCGCCTCCCAGGTGACACGTGTCGGTTCACCACCGAGCACGCTTCCCGTACCCGTCTCGTTGCTTTTTGCAGTGGTCACGTCAACGGACATGGCACCAGCAAGGAGCGGCGAGACGAAAGTCAGCACGAGCGAAAGCGCAAGCGCCGTAACGAGCGCATGCTTGAGCACGGGCTTCAGGTATGCTGCCATATGAATGAATCCCCCGTAAATATGCATAAAACAGATAAGGCAAGGACGAATTATACGCCCTTGCCTTATTGAAACCGAAGAGAAATTCGGTTGTTCGAGAACGAGCTACTTAGCCGCGCCGAACCACTCCTCCTGAAGCTTGGCGATGGTGCCATCGGCCTGCATCTCGGCAAGCGCGTTGTTGATGGCCTC
>CAYLYJ010000117.1:0-2378 GCA_964388185.1 uncultured Coriobacteriaceae bacterium | reverse complement strand
ACGCTGTAGACGAGGTGATGTATGTGGATCCTGCATTCATGCAGATGATGTCCGTGGTCCTGCCCGATTTGGGGGCAGGTTTCGTGTTGTCGCTCGAGATATTCGTCGTGACGCTCGTCGGCGCACTGCCGCTTGGCATCGTCATTGCACTTGCGCGCATGAGCAAGTTCAAACCTCTTTCGCTTGTGGCGCGCGTCTACATCTCGTTCATGCGCGGAACACCGCTCATGCTTCAACTCATGGCCCTTATGTTCGGGCCCTACTACTTACTTGGCATCAACATGGGCTCGGGCTGGAAGTTCGGCGCTTGCGCGATTGGCTTCATTCTCAACTACGCGGCCTATTTCGCCGAGATTTACCGCAGTGGCATTCAATCCATTCCCGTGGGGCATTACGAGGCTGCCGAAGTGCTGGGATACTCGCGTGCACAGACCTTTTTCTACATAGTGTTGCCTCAGGTCATCAAGCGCATTCTGCCGGCGATGGGCAACGAGATCATCACGCTCGTCAAGGACACCTCGCTTGCCTTCGTGCTTGGCATTGCTGAGATGTTTACCGAGGCCAAGGCGCTTGCCGCATCGTTTGTGAGCATGATTCCCTACGTCATAGCTGCGGTCATCTACTGGATCTTCACGCTCGTTGTCGAGTTCATATTGAACAAGGCCGAGAAGAAACTCGCGTATTACCATGACTAGGGGAGAGGAGGTCGTACCCATGTCCAAGGAGATTCTCTCCCTCAGAAACGTCGAGAAGAGCTTCGGCGATACGATGGTGCTCAAGGACATTAGCCTCGAGGTGACGCAGGGTGAGGTCGTGAGCATCATCGGCTCATCGGGCGGTGGCAAGTCGACGTTGCTTCGCTGCGCGACGCTGCTCGAGACTTTCGAGCGGGGCTATCTGGCTTACGAGGACATCGTCGTGGCGCAGCCCGGGCCTGACGGTCGTGCGGTCTATGCGGACAAGGCCACGCTCAAGCAGGCACGCGCCAAGTTCGGTCTTGTGTTCCAGAACTTCAACCTCTTTCCGCACCGCACGGTACTCCAAAACGTCATGGACGCTCCCGTGCGCGTCCAGAAGGTCGACAAGGAGCAAGCGCGCGTCATGGCGGTCGAGCTCCTCGAGAAGTTCGGCCTTGCCGGCAAGGAGAACATGGTTCCCAATGAGCTTTCCGGCGGCCAGCTCCAACGCGTTGCCATCGCACGAGCACTGTGCACGAAGCCGGACATCCTCTTCTTCGACGAGCCTACGAGCGCGCTTGACCCCGAACTCACACAGGACGTCCTCAAGATCATCCGCGACCTTGCCGAGGAACACATGACCATGGTTATCGTCACGCACGAGATGACCTTTGCGCGCGATGTATCGGATCGTGTCATATTCATGGACAAGGGCGTTATCGTCGAGGAGGGTGCTCCCGAGCAAGTCATTGATCATCCGCAGCACGAGCGCACGAAGAGTTTCCTTCGAAAGATTTACGATTGATGTTGCGGGTATTCGATTGCCGCAGATGGGTAGCTATGGTACGGTTGCACGGTTTGAACTAGCGTGTTAGCTTTGCGGTTCCGAGTAGTAAGGGAGAGAGATGTTTAGGGGAAAAGTATCCAAGGTTCTCGTGTTCGGTCTCACGTGCATGGCCGTCGTCGCCATGTTGGCGTTGAGCGCATGCGGCGGTGGGTCCTCGCAGCCGAGCTCGGCGAGCTCTAGCTCTGCGGCTGACGGTGAGTACACGCTCGTCACTCCCGGCACCCTGACGGTTGCCACGAGTCCCGATTATGCTCCGATGGAATATCAGGAGAACGGCGAGATCAAGGGTTATGACATCGCGCTCATCAAGGAGGTCGCGAAGCATCTCGGCCTCAACGCTGATATTCAGAACCAGGCTTTCGATTCGCTCGTGACGCAGGTTGCCGGCGGCAAGACCTTCGATTGTGCCATTAGCGCCATCACCATCGATGACGAGCGCGCCGAGCAGGTCGCCTTCACCAACGCGTACTATGATTCCAACCTTGCCATCGTTGTCCTCAAGGGCTCCGATGTCACGAGCCGTGATGCGCTCAACGGCCAGGCCGTCGGTGCCCAGTCCGGCTCCTCGGGTGAGGCTTGGGCCAAGGAGAACCTGAAAGACATCGCCTACACGCCGTTCCAGGAGACCCCTGACATGCTCGCGGCACTGCGCACGGGCAAGATCAAGGCCGTCATCTACGATGAGCCGGCTGCTGCTTACAGCATCGCTCACGAGTATGACGACTGCGACATTCTCGAGGTCATCCCGACGGGTGAGCAGTACGGCATAATCGTGAACACTTCTAACGTCGCCCTGGCAGAGGCCATCAACAACGCGCTTGCCGAGATGCAGGCCGATGGCACCATCGCCAAGC
>CAYLYJ010000116.1:0-2383 GCA_964388185.1 uncultured Coriobacteriaceae bacterium | reverse complement strand
ACCTGGCCCTTTACCTGCGTGGCGTAGACGAGGTGGCGCTTGTGGTCGACCTCCTCGACGAGCCAGGTTGCGCCGGCGATAGCGAATTTTTCGCCCACGGGCGGTGGCAGCACGATGGTGCCGAGCTCCTGGGACTCGTTGCGGACGGTGTACTCTTCGTTTTCCTGGAAGACGCCGTAGAAGCGGTAGCTGTTGATGACGCGCTCGCCCGCGATGCCAACGATGAGGCCACCCTCCTCGGTGAGCTGGATGTGGTCGATATCGATGAGGTGGTGTAACAGAATGCGGAAGTCCTCGCTGCTCACGCGATGAAAGTACCCGAGCGTGAGTACGCGAGCTGCGAGCTCAGCCGGCGTCATCTCGCCCCCACTGGCAAGGGTTGCCATGGTCTGGTGGTAGAGCAAGCTGTAGGGCAGGCGGTCGAGACGCGGTGGCTCGACCCAGCGATCCTCGAGGTAGAGCTGTACGAGCGCGATGCCCTGCAGGAGCTTCCAGGGGATGGTCGCGCCCAGGGTGGTGCGTGGCTCGGCGCGATCTTCGCGCATGACGAACCACATCTCAGGGGGTGAGCCTCGACGTCCCGTGCGACCCATGCGTTGCAAGAACGCACTCACCGTGAAGGGCGCGTCGATCTGGAGGGCGCGCTCAAGACGACCGATGTCGATGCCGAGTTCGAGGGTGGCCGTGGTGACGGTCGTCTGGTCGAGCTCCTCGTCGCGCATGACGTCCTCCGCGCTCTCGCGCACGGCTGACGAGAGGTTGCCATGATGGATGAAGAAGCGGTCGGGTTCGTTGTTGGCCTCACAATAGCGGCGTAGCGTGGTGGTGACACCCTCGGCTTCCTCGCGCGAGTTGCAGAAGACGAGGCACTTCTTGCCGCGCGTATGCTCGAAGATGTAGCCAAGGCCAAGGTCCGCGCCAGCGGGAGCGGTGTCAGTAGCGGGCTCGGGTGCAGCGGCGATGGGGAGGCGCTCCGCTCCGACGGTCGCTCCCCGCGAGCCTGCGGTCTCGCTGGCTCGCTCCCTTGGACCTCCGCTTCGCGCTTCCCCGAAATCGCATGCAGCGTTATCGGTGGGTGGGATTGATGCCGCCATTTCCTCGGCGCCCTCTCCCACGAAGAAGTGAGACATGGACAAGCGCCAGCGCTGTTGCGTGTCCTCGATGCGGGGGATGATGGTGTCACGGCCCGAACCCGAGCCGAGGAAGCGTCCGGCTAGCTCGAGGTCGCCGATGGTTGCCGACAGGCCGATACGTCGCGGGTTGCATGATGCGAGACGCGAGAGACGCTCGATGAGGCAGAGACATTGCCCGCCGCGATCGGCGCGCATGAGGGAGTGAATCTCGTCGATGACGATGAAGCGCAGGTCGCCGAAGAGCGCGGGGACGTGGGAATGCTTGTGCAGGAGCAGTGCCTCGAGGGATTCCGGCGTGATCTGCAGGATACCGCTCGGGTGCTTGAGCAGCTTGCTCTTGCGTGACTGCGCGACGTCGCCGTGCCAACGCCAGACGGGAATCTCGGCCTCCTCGCAGAGCTCGGTGAGGCGGCCGAACTGGTCGTTGATGAGCGCCTTGAGCGGTGCGATGTAGAGCACGCCGACGCTCGAGGAAGGGTCCTCGTCGAGCTGGGAGAGTATGGGGAAGAACGCCGCCTCGGTCTTGCCGGAGGCAGTTGATGCGGCCAGCAGGACGTTGTCCTCGGAATTGAAGATGGCGTCGGCGGCGGCAACCTGCACCGAGCGCAGGCTCTCCCAGCCGTTACGGTAGATGAAGTCCTGGATGAAGGGCGCATATGAGGCAAAGACGTCCATGGCCGCTCCTGGCTATAGCGTGAACTCGAAGAAGTTGTCCTGGCGGGCACCTTGCTGGCTGCTCACGCTCACCCCATCGGGGGCTACGCTTGCCGCTTGCGCGAAGGCCTCGCTTTCCAGCAGCTCGTCCATCTGCGCGCTCGGGTTTTGGTACATGATGTCGAGTAGCTCGATGAAGTCGCGAATGACCTCGCGCGGGGTGATGTGCGTACTTGCCCCGACACGCTCGAACTCGGTCTTGATGAACTGCACGAGTTGCTCGTCGGTCAGACGTGGCTCGTAGTCGAAGAGCTGGGCGTGGATGCTCGTGAGCTTCTCGGTGAGCACGAGGAGCTCCTCGTGGGTGAGCGGCACGAGGCGGATGATGGGGGCGAGCATATCCTTGTACTGCTGGCCGGCGAAGCGCCCCTCGGCCAGGCGGCTGCGCAGCGCCTCGTACGAGTAGACGCCGCGGCGCTTGTCCTCGACGCATTGCGGCGTGCCGCCCATGATGATGCCGAGATGCTGCGCCTTGCCCTGCAGCGTGTCGTTGTACATCGTGAGGATCTTCTCGTAGTTGTACTGGCGCGTGATGG
>CAYLYJ010000115.1:0-2525 GCA_964388185.1 uncultured Coriobacteriaceae bacterium | reverse complement strand
GCGTGAGCGAGCTTTCGGTGGCCGTCGCCCTCGGCGCCATCGTCATGCTGCTTGCGCTTGACCTCGTGCCCGAGGTATTCGAGGGCATCGAGCATATCGGCTGGCTTCTCACTGTGATTGCCGTGGTGCTGGGCTTCGCGGCGCTCGCGGCGCTCGACCGCTTCTTGCCGGATGCCGATCATGGCAAGCACGAAGCTCACGGTCATGTCGAGGATGACGATGCGCATGACCTCGCTTACGCGCCCGTGGTTTCCGGGCATCCGCATGGTAGCGCGCTGCACGTGAGCGTCGCCGTGGTGATTGCCCTCACGGTCCACAACATCATTGAGGGCATGTCCGTGTACGGCGTGGCGACCCAGTCGGTCACGGCCGCGTTCCTGCTCGCCTTCGGCATCGGCATCCACAACATGCCCATGGGCATGATCATTTACTCCGGCGTGCGTGATCAGTCGCTTGGCCGTCGTGTCGGCATTCTGGCCGTCGCGGCGCTTTCGACCTTCATGGGCGGCCTGATCATGCTCGCGATTGGCTCGGCAGCCGATGACCACATCGTGCACTTCATGATTGCGCTTACCGTGGGCCTGCTGCTCTACATCGTCATCTGCGAACTCGCGCCGCATGCGCTGCGCACCGATAACGCGAAGCTCACGATCGCCGGCCTACTCGTGGGTGCCGGTGTCGTGCTCCTCGGCGTCACGCTGGCTGGCATGGCGTAGGGGGATCATTCCCGCTGACCTCAAGCGTCTGCGAGTTGAGTCGAGGGGATGTGGACCTCGCCGCTTGCCAGGGTGCGCTCTTCGCCTGAATCGAGTCGCACGCGCAAGGTGAAGTCGTCGTCGATGCCGATTACCTGTGCCTCGAAGGTTTCGGTGCCCGCATGGACCTCGACATGGCGACCGTCGAGTAGGGAGCGCGCGCGGTAATCGGCCAGATGCGGCATGCTCGGGATGCGCTCGTAGTCGCGCATGAAACGATTGACCGTGTCGGCGACGATGTGGCAGCGCAGGGTGTTGGCATCATCGCTATCATCGACGAGCGCACCGGCGATATTGGTTTCGTCATCGAATCCACCTTCGGGTTCGATAACGTTCACGCCGATACCCACCACGACATAGGCGACGCTCTGCGTCTCTGCGTCGAAGCTGGCCTCGCTCAGGATACCGCTCACCTTGCGTCCGTCGACGAAGACGTCGTTGACCCATTTGATTTGCGCATGTCGATCCGTGTTCTTTTCGATGGCGTCCGCCAGGCAACACGCCGCGTAGCTCGTGACGAGCGCGACATCGCCAAGCGCGAAGCGCGGCCGCAGGATGAGGGTGAAGTAGACGCCGGTGTCCTCTGGCGAGGAAAACGAGCGTCCTTGCCGACCGCGGCCGGCGCTCTGGGCGTTTGCCACGATGAGCGTTCCCTCCGGGGCGCCTTCCTCGGCGCGCTGCTTGGCCACGGTATTCGTCGAGCTCACGGTATCGTGGAACTCGACCGTGATGCGAGGGTCGTCGATGAGGCGGGCGATGCTTCTGGCATCGAAGGTACTGGGGGACGATACGAGGCGATGACCGCGATTCGTGACGCTCTCGATCACGTGTCCTTCGGCGCGCAGCGCGCTCACGGCCTTGGAGACGCTGTTGCGCGAGATATCGAGCTCGCGTGCGAGTGCGGCCCCGGAGACGAACGAGCCCTTGCTTTCGTCAAGAAGCTCGAGGATGCGTTCTTTCGTGTTCGCGTGCATGCATACAGGGTATCACGCCCGTTGCCATCGAATCGCCTTGCGCACGGCGACAGCTACGGCAATGGCGAGCACGGCCTTGGCGCAGTCGATGGCGATGAAGGGTGCATCTGCCACGAGGAAGGCCGAGAGTGGATCGCTCTGGGTGACCACCATGAACCATAGCCAGCCCAAGATATCGGCGATGACGATAATGCAGACGGCGGCGGCGACGTCGCAGATGACTTGGCGCACGCCACGGCGTTCGAGGGAGCGCCGGACGAAGCTCGCGAGTGTCACCGCGATGGGGTAGCTCACGAGGAAACCGCCGGTGGGGCCGAGAAACTTGCCGAATCCACCGGTCATTCCCGAGAAGACGGGAAGGCCGACGGCTCCCATGAGCAGGTAGATGCTGCACGTGACGGCAGCCTGGCCGGGCGTGAGCAGCAGGGAGATAAGGATGATGACGGCGGTCTGCAGCGTGAAGGGTACCGGGCCGAGCGGGATGGTGAATAGGCACGACATGGCGAGCAGGGCAACGAGCAGGCCGCAAGTAACGATGGTCTTTGTTGAGGTTCTTGACACGGGTTCTCTCCTTGAGCGAATTGTCACCCAATGATGCACTAAAGGGTGACAATCGTCAAATTATTCGAGCTCAGAATGTCGTGACGGCGGAGACGGGCCGCGGTTTCGGGCTAGCTCTCGCACCCGATGAGCGGTTTTCGCGCAGCTGCTGCGGCGACGCAAAGCTAGTCCCTTTAGGGAAACTCGCACGCAAAGACCGCGTGCTCAGACAGTCCTCGCACCCGCAGCGAGAAAA
>CAYLYJ010000114.1:0-2644 GCA_964388185.1 uncultured Coriobacteriaceae bacterium | reverse complement strand
GAGCGAGCCGAAAGGATCACGAAGTGAGCCGTCGGGGAGCGACCATCGAGGCGAGACGATCTGCCCGACGCCTCAACTTCGCAGCCTGCCCACACAGACTCTTGTGTTCCGAAAGGCGAACGCTTGTTCGTGTCTCAGTCATCCCCTATACTCCATACCATGGAAACACGGGAGGAAAAGCAGCGGTCGTACGTCGCCATCGATCTCAAGTCGTTCTATGCATCGGTCGAGTGCGCCGAGCGTGGTCTCGATGCGCTCACGACCAACCTCGTCGTGGCAGACGAGCGCCGCACCGAGAAAACCATCTGCCTCGCCGTCTCGCCCTCCCTCAAGGCGCACGGCATCTCGGGCAGGGCGCGCCTCTTCGAGGTCATCCAGGCGGTCAGGAAGATCAACGCCAAGCGCAAGGCCCAGGCACCGGGCCACAGGCTCGTTGGTTCATCGAGCAATGACGACGAGCTGCGGCAAAACCCCAGCCTCGCCCTCGACTACGTCATCGCTCCCCCGCGCATGGCCCTCTACCTGCAGCGCAGCACGCAAATCTATGAAATTTACCTCCGCCACGTCGCGCCGGAGGACATTCACGTCTACTCCATCGACGAGGTCTTCATCGACGTGACGGGATACCTGCGCACGGCAGGCATGACGGCGCACGAATTCGCCGCCATGCTCGTACGCGACGTGCTCGAGCAGACGGGCATCACGGCCACCGTCGGCATCGGCACCAACCTCTACCTCGCCAAAGTCGCGATGGACATCGTCGCCAAGCACATGCCCGCCGGCGCCGATGGCGCGCGTATCGCCGAGCTCGACGAAATGAGCTATCGTCGCCTGCTCTGGGATCATCGTCCCCTCACCGACTTCTGGCGCGTAGGTCGCGCGACCGCGCGCAAACTCGACCAGGCGGGTCTGGGCACGATGGGCGACATTGCGCGGGCATCCATCGCCGGCCCCGGTACCCGCAAGAACGAAGATCTGCTCTACGACCTCTTCGGCGTGAACGCCGAGCTCCTTATCGACCATGCCTGGGGCTGGGAGCCATGCACGTTGGCAGATGTGCGAGCCTATCGCCCCGAGTCCAATAGCTTCGGATCGGGTCAAGTGCTCCAACACCCCTATCCCTTCGAGAAGGCGCGCCTCGTCATGCGCGAGATGGCAGAGCAGCTCAGCCTCGACCTCGTCGACAAGGGCCGGGCAACCAACCAAATCGTCATCACCGTTGGCTACGACAGAAAAAACCTGGAAGACCCGGTCATCGCATCGCAATACGACGGCGATACCACCACCGACTTCTACGGCCGCACGGTACCCAAGCATGCCCACGGCTCCATCAACCTGCCACGTCATACATCCTCGTCACGCCTCATCATCGACGCTGCACTCGAGCTCTTCGATTCGATCGTCGACCCGCGCCTGCTCGCCCGCCGGCTCAACATCACGGCATGCGACATCATCTGCGAAGACGAGAAAACGCAGCCGGCACCACAGGAAGAGCAGCTCGAATTGCTCGTCGATTACGAGGAGCTTGAACGTACGGCTGCAGCAGAGGCGCAGCACCTCGCAGAAGAGCGCTCTCGCCAAGAGGCGATTCTCGCCGCTCGCAAGCGCTTCGGCAAAAACGCCGTCCTCAAGGGCATGAACCTGCAGGAAGGGGCCACGCAGACGCAGCGCAACAAGCAGATTGGAGGACATCAGGCATGAGCGACGCCACCGGCAAATATGCCGACATCATCGATTTGCCGCATCACGTGTCGAGCACGCATCCGCACATGTCGATGGAGCAGCGAGCGGCGCAGTTCTCGCCCTTCGCGGCACTTGTCGGGCACACCGAGGCCATTAAACAGGCAGCTCATGATGCCATAGCGCACGGTCCCGATGCGCCAATAGATCAGTCAGAGTTCGACTACTGCTAGATAATACGCGCGCCGGAAGGACTATTCGTCAATGTAGGAAAGCCCTTGCGCAAGCAGGCTTTGCACGCGGCTGTCGGCAAGGGAGTAGATAACCTGCTTGCCATCGCGCACGAAGTCGACGATGCGCTCCTGCTTCATGCTGCGTAGTTGGTGCGACGTCGCCCCCTGCGTGACCCCGGCAGCCGCAGAGATGTCGGCAACGCACTTAGGTCCCTCGACGAGCGAGAACAAGATCTTGAGACGCGTGGGATCGGCAAAGATCTTGAACAGGTTGGCAAGCCCATACAAGGTCTCCTCCTCGGGCATGGCAAACGCGGCATGATCATTGCGAATCGCGTGCTTGCCCGCAAGTTCGCTCGGCGTCTTGGCTGCGACCTGAGGAGTCGTCTTTGCCTCGGGCTCGGGCGCGGATGCCGGCTTGCAAGCGGTTATGGGCACGGGCTTTGACTCGGCTACCTTGGCGGTTTTTGCGTCATCCTTCTTCTTGGAGCCATGCTCCATCGCATGCTTGACGACTTTGTCCTTCGCCTTGCGTTTCTTGTCCTTGTCCTTGTCCTTCTTCTTGCCCTTTGCCATGACACGCCTCCTCTATTGCGACGACCGGAACATGTCCGGTCGTCTGCGCAATCGATATCGTTATCCCATAATGAACGGAAGTATGTTCGTGATTAGAATCACCGCGACGAGAATCGGGGCGATGTACTTGATCATCACGACCCAGGCCTTCTCGG
>CAYLYJ010000113.1:0-2674 GCA_964388185.1 uncultured Coriobacteriaceae bacterium | reverse complement strand
CTCGAGGAGCTCGATTCCGAGCGCGATCGCCTCATTCAGATGACGCGTCACCAGTCGACCGAGTACTTCGATGAGAACGGCGAGCGCGAGTACGACGAGGAAGACCTCATGACCCCGGAAGAGGTCGAGGAGGAAATCGCCGACCTGCGCGAGGAGTTCGAGGAGCGCAAGGATCTGCGCACTGAGGCCTACGAGACTCTCATGCGCATCGAGCCCAAGATGCTCATCTCCGACGAGACGCTCTATCGTGAGCTGCGCCTCAACTACCGTGACTATTTCCGCGGCGGCATGGGCGCCGAGGCCGTGCGCGACCTGCTCGGCGATGTCGACCTCGAGGCCACGGCTGAGGAGCTGCGCGAGATTATCGCGACTGGCAAGGGTCAGAAGCGTGCCAAGGCTGTCAAGCGTCTCAAGGTCGTCGAGGCCTTTATCCGCAGCAACAATAATCCGACGGACATGATTCTCGATGTCATTCCGGTCATTCCGCCCGACCTGCGTCCGATGGTGCAGCTCGACGGTGGCCGCTTTGCCACGAGCGACCTCAATGATTTGTATCGCCGTGTCATCAACCGCAACAACCGTCTCAAGAAGCTGCTCGACCTTTCGGCTCCCGACATCATCGTGAACAACGAAAAGCGCATGCTCCAGGAGGCCGTGGACGCCCTCTTCGATAACGGCCGCCGTGGCCGTCCCGTCGTGGGTCCGGGCAACCGCCCGCTCAAGTCGCTGGCTGACATGCTCAAGGGCAAGCAGGGCCGCTTCCGCCAGAACCTTCTGGGCAAGCGCGTCGACTACTCCGGCCGTTCGGTCATCGTCGTCGGTCCCCAGCTCAAGATTCACCAGTGCGGTCTTCCCAAGCAGATGGCTCTCGAGTTGTTCAAGCCGTTTGTCATGAAGCGCCTGGTCGAGCTCGAGCAGGCCGCCAACATCAAGGCCGCCAAGCGCATGGTCGATCGTGGCGCATCGCTTGTCTGGGACGTCCTCGAAGAGGTCATCACCGACCATCCCGTGTTGCTCAACCGCGCACCAACCCTGCACCGCCTCGGCATCCAGGCCTTCGAGCCCGTGCTCGTCGAGGGCAAGGCCATCCGCCTGCATCCGCTCGTCTGCACCGCGTTCAACGCGGACTTCGACGGTGACCAGATGGCCGTGCACGTGCCGCTGTCAAGCGAGGCGCAGGCCGAGGCCCGCGTGCTCATGCTCAGCTCCAACAACATCAAGTCGCCTGCCCATGGCAAGCCGCTCACCATCCCGACGCAGGACATGATCATCGGCATCTACTACCTCACCGCCGCTCGTGACGGCTTCGAGGGCGAGGGCCGCTGTTTCATGGACTTCAAGGACGCGCAGAACGCCTATGACGCCCGCGCGGACGTCGACCTGCAGGCCAAGATCTTCGTGCGCCTCAAGTACGACACCAAGGTCGAGACCTCCTATGGCGTCTACGAGGAGAAGAAGGCCGGCGAGCGCATCGAGACGACGATTGGCCGCATCATCTTCAATAGCGTGCTTCCCAAGGACCATGCCTTCATCAATCACGGCATGGACAAGAAGGAGGTCGGCCGCCTTATCGAGGATTGTGCCAACACCTACAAGACGCCTGAGATGATGCAGATTCTCGATGGCCTTAAGGCCCTTGGCTTCCATTACGCGACGCGTGCTGGCGTTACCGTGTCCGTCTACGATGCGACGATTCCGCCGAACAAGGCAGATATCCTCGCCGAGGCCGACAAGAAGGTTGCCGCAGTCGAGGAAGACTACGAGATGGGCTTCATGAGCGCCGACGAGCGTCATCGCCAGATCGTCGAGATCTGGACCGTTGCCAACGAGGACGTCGGCAATGCGATGGCCGATAACTTCGACCACTTCAACCCGATCTACATGATGGCCTTCTCCGGTGCTCGCGGTAACATCAAGCAGATTCGCCAGCTCGCCGGTATGCGTGGCCTCATGGCAGACCCGAAGGGCGAGATCATCGACCGCCCGATTAAGGCGAACTTCCGTGAGGGCCTCACCGTTCTCGAGTACTTCGTCTCGACGCACGGCTCTCGAAAGGGTATGGCTGACACCGCGCTTCGTACCGCCGACTCGGGTTACCTGACCCGTCGTCTGGTCGATGTCGCGCAGGACGTCATCATCCACGAGGAGGACTGCGGCACGAGCGATGGCATCGAGCAGGCAGTCATCAATCGCAAGGATGAGCCTGATACCAACCTCATCGGTCGCTGCCTGGCTGCCGATGCCGTTGACCCCGCCACTGGCGAGGTGCTGATTGGCGCAGGCGATTACATCGAGACGAACGAGGAGCTCGAAAAGCTTGCCAATGCCGGTATCAAGACCGTGAAGATTCGCAGCCTCATGACCTGCCATGCGCATTCGGGCGTATGCCAGAAGTGCTACGGTTTCGATTTGGCTGCCGGTCGTCCGGTCAACCTGGGTACGGCCGCTGGCATCATTGCCGCGCAGTCCATCGGCGAGCCGGGTACCCAGCTCACGATGCGCACCTTCCACTCCGGCGGTGTTGCAGGCGAGGACATCACGCAGGGTCTTCCGCGTGTCACCGAGCTTTTCGAGGCACGCAAGCCCAAGGGTCTCGCCATTCTGGCCGAGATTTCCGGCACGCTGCAGATTTCCGCGACCAAGGACAGCCGTACGCTCACCATCCACAACGAGG
>CAYLYJ010000112.1:0-2765 GCA_964388185.1 uncultured Coriobacteriaceae bacterium | reverse complement strand
TCGTCGGCCGCATGGGGGCCAAGGACAGCGAGGTCATCCTCGCGAGTCCTGCCGTAGCGGCTGCGAGCGCTGTCGCCGGCTATGTCTGCGCGCCAGAGCAATTGGATTAAGGGACCACGAAAAGCGCTCGCGGAAGTCCCTATCATAGATTGGTCAAGGTAGAGTCATGCAATTTAACGGCACGGCAATCAAGTACGGACGCGACGTCGATACCGACGCGATCATCGCAGCACGCTACCTAAACTCATCCGATATGGACGAGCTCGCGCTGCATTGTATGGAGGATCTCGACCCGACGTTCACGCAACGGGTAAAGCCGGGTGACATCATCGTCGCCGGTGAGAACTTTGGCTGTGGCTCGTCGCGTGAGCACGCGCCAAGCTGCATCAAGGCGGCCGGCATCTCCTGCGTCATCGCCAAGAGCTTCGCGCGTATCTTCTATCGCAACGCCATCAACGTCGGGCTGCCCATTATCGAGTGCCCCGAGGCCGCCGATGGCATCGAGGAAGGCGATGCGGTTTTTGCCGATACGAGCATGGGCATCATCGAAGACCTGACCACGGGGGAGAGCTGGGATGTCAGGCCCTTCGAGCCGTTCATCCAGGAAATCATCGAAGCGGGCGGCCTCGTCGCGCGGACGAAGATGCACAGGTGATGATCGTGAACAAGCAACGCTACGAGATTTGCGTTTTGCCGGGTGACGGCATCGGGCCGGAGATCATGGGGGTTGCCCTCGAGGTCCTGCATGCCGTCGGCCGCAAACGCGACATCGATTTCGTCTGCGTCGAGGCGCCCATCGGGGGCTGTGCAATCGATGCGTGCGGGGTTGCCTTGCCCGATGCCACGCTCGAGCTTGCCCGGCGCGCCGATGCGGTGTTGCTTGGCGCTGTCGGGGGCCCGCGCTGGGATAGCGTCGATCCGACTGCGCCACGTCCCGAGGATGGTTTGCTCGGCATACGCAAGGAGCTCGGATTGTATGCGAACTTGCGTCCCGTACACGTCTATGACGTGCTTGCCGATGCCTCACCGCTTAAGCCCGAGGCGGTGCTCGGCTGCGATATCCTCATCGTGCGCGAGCTCACGGGCGGCCTGTACTTCGGCGAGCATGCAACCGTGGAGACTGCAACGGGGACGCATGCACATGATGTCATGCAGTATGACGAGCACGAAATCGAGCGCATCGCGCATCGCGCCTTTGCAGCGGCCGCCAAGCGACGCGGCAAAGTCACGAGCGTTGACAAGGCAAACGTGCTCGACACAGGACGCTTGTGGCGCAAGGTCGTGCATCGGGTCGCTGCCAGTTACCCGGATGTCGAGCCCGTCGACATGCTCGTCGACAACTGCGCGATGCAGCTCGTCATGAATCCGAGACAGTTCGACGTCATTCTCACCGAGAACACCTTTGGCGACATACTTTCCGATGAGGCATCCGTACTTGCCGGCTCGCTCGGCCTGCTTGCGAGCGCGTCGCTTGGTGATGAGAGCTCGCTGTTCGAGCCCTGTCATGGGTCGGCTCCCGATATCGCGGGCAAAAACATCGCGAATCCTCTAGCCCAGGTGCTCTCAACTGCTATGATGCTTGCGCACGGTCTCGGCTTGGATGAGGCCGCGTCTGACGTGTCGCATGCGGTTGATCGTGTGCTTGCCCAGGGCTGGCGCACGGCCGACATCGTACGCAAGACGACGGAGCCCGCGTGCATTTTGGGAACGAGGGAGATGGGCGAGAAGATCGTCGCCTGCATCGAGGAGGAAAGATGAAAGCCGTAATACCTGCTGCTGGTTTGGGAAGTCGCTTTTTGCCCGCGACGAAAGCGCAGCCCAAGGAAATGCTGCCGGTAGTCGACAAGCCGGCGATTCAGTACATCGTCGAGGAAGCCCTCGAGGCGGGCGTTGACGAGGTCATCATCGTCAATAGCCGCGACAAGAAATCCATCGAAGATCAGTTCTCCCCGCACGATGCGCTCGTCAAGCACCTACGCGGTGTGGGCAAGGACACGTATGCCGATGCCGTCGAGCATGCGGGTGCACTCCCCGTGAAGTTCGTGTACCAAGACGAGCCGCTTGGATTGGGGCATGCCGTGCATGTCGCCGCGCCAGAGACCGGTGATGACATGTTCTTCGTCATGCTCGGTGACGTTCTGGTACCCGACAACGCGATGTGCCAGAAGATGCGCGCGATTTCCGATGAGCACGGCGGTGCGAGCGTCATCGCGGTGCTGCCCGTATCCGATGACGAGGTCAGTCGCTTTGGCATCATCGGCGGCGATGATCTGGGCAATGGCGTGTGGAAGGTCACCGAAATGGTCGAGAAGCCCGCGCTCGAGGACGCGCCGAGCAATCTCGCGAGCTTTGGCCGCTATTTGCTGAGCCCGACCGTCATGGAGCTGCTCGCCACGACCGAGCCCGGTGCTGGCGGCGAGATCCAGCTTACCGATGCGCTCGTCTCCTTGCTTGACCGTGAGGACATGTACGCGCTCGTCATCGACCCGAGCGATGGCTATGACACCGGTACGGTACCCTCGTGGATTGCCGCGAACGTCGCACAGGCGATGAAGGATCCCAAGATCGCCGCGTATCTCAAGGAGACCGTCGGCCCGCTCTTCGCATAGGTATCACGTGGACATGCGGAGCGGTTGTCTGGTGTAGAATACTGCGGGTATGCCGTACGCGGAGGGATGGCAGAGCGGTTGAATGCAACGGTCTTGAAAACCGTCAGGCGGTGCTGAGCCGCCTCCAGGGTTCGAATCCCTGTCCCTCCGCCAGCT
>CAYLYJ010000111.1:0-2815 GCA_964388185.1 uncultured Coriobacteriaceae bacterium | reverse complement strand
ACATTCGCGATTTCCTGGCAGCGCTTTTTCTCGAAGCCGACGGCTAACCTTGCGCTGCGCATCACCTTTATGTTCGTCGGCCTCATCTGCATCGCGCTCGGGATCGCGCTTGCCAAGCTCGCGACTATGGGTACCTCGCCCATCTCGAGCGTTCCTGCCGTCATGACCGAGGTGAGCGAGCGCTTTGGTATCCCGATGACCATGGGCATGTGGACTTTCGTTTTCAATCTGAGCTATTTCCTGCTCGAGCTCGCCTTGCTGCGCCGCGCGTTCAAGCCCGTCCAATTTCTCCAGATTCCGCTGTTCTTCGTGCTTTCCGTATTCGTGGACATTTGGCTTGGGGTATTTGGTCCGATGGCTCCCGAGGGCTATGTGCAACAGCTCGTCTGGCTGCTCGCCTCCATCGTCGTGTTGGGATTCGGCATCAGAGTGCAGCTCGCCTCGGATTTGCTGATGACGCCGGGCGATGCGGCCGTGCAGGTCATCGCATATGTGTCGAAGATGCGATTCAGCCGCTGCAAGGTCATCTGGGACGTGTCGCTCATGAGCCTTGCCGCGCTCGTCTCCCTGCTGGCGCTTGGCGGCCTGTACCAGGTGCGTGAGGGCACGATCATCTCCGCGCTGCTCGTCGGGCCCATGGTGCGTCTCGTCGATCGCGTTTTCGAGCGCGTGTCCTGGCTGGTGCCGCCAGCCTCCCGCACTCTCGTAGCACCCCTCTGTCCCGCGGAAGACGCCGAAGCGGGATTCGAGCCGGCACTCGGGGATATGCCCGCATCGGATTATGCCGAATAGTCACGACGACCGAACCGAATCGGAGGTCATCGCACGCGTATGGAGTTCCTGATCGTCTGCCCACTCGTCTTCTTGGCGGGTCTCGTCGATGCCATAGCAGGTGGTGGGGGACTGATCTCCCTTCCCGCCTATTTCTTCGCGGGCCTTCCCGTCCATAGTGCGATTGCGACCAACAAGCTCTCGAGCACGATGGGGACAACCGTCGCCACCATCCGCTACGTGATGTTTGGCTACATGGTGAAGTGGCTCGTCATCCTCGGCGTCGTCTGTGGCCTGGCCGGCTCGTTTCTGGGATCGAACCTCGCCCTAATCGCCGATGCAGCGGCGCTCATGGTCTTCATGCTCGTGTCGCTGCCCTTGGTCGCCTTCATCGTGTTTCGCACGCGCGATCTGGACGGATTTGCCGAAAGGCCGCTTTCGCGAGCGAAGACCTTTGCGCTTACGGGGCTGATCGCGTTTGCGGTTGGCGTCTACGACGGCTTCTACGGGCCCGGAACGGGCACTTTCCTCATCCTGTTGCTCACCACGCTCGCGCATCTGCCGCTCGAACAGGCGCAGGGAACGACCAAGGCGGTCAATCTCGCCACCAACGTCGCCGCGCTCGTCGTGTTTTTCGCAAGCGGAAACGTGCTCGTCGTCCTCGGTCTCGTCGCCGGTCTCTTCAACATCGCGGGCAATTGGATCGGAGCGAGTCTCTTTCGCAAGAACGGTGCGGCAATCGTACGCCCGATCATGCTCGTGGTCATCGTCCTCTTCGCCGCGAAGCTCGTCAGTGACCTCGTCGGACTCGGGGCCTAGGTCGATGCGCTCATCGCGCTGGCCGACATCGTAATCGCACGGTCATGCAAAGTGTTAATCTTGTGTAACTTATTACATGGCGCGTTCGATGGTTATTATTGACATTGTAGATAAAGCAATCCGCTTCGACGAAAGAAGGAATCATGTCTGAATCGACAAAGGCCATAGCAAGCCTCAAGAAGGCCGGCAACTACATGAAGCTGGCAATGCGCAAGAACGGCCCCCGTAGCTTCAAACGCGGACAAGGTGCTCTGATCAAGGTCATTTACAAGGCCGGGGAGGGGACGCTTTCCAAGGACGACGCCAAAAAGGCGCTCGGCTGGAGGGGACGCGACGTGCGATTCGTCGCGAAGAAGGCCGCCGATAACGGCTACCTGACCATCGACAAGCCCAAGAACGGCTTTCAGATGACCTTGACCGACCTGGGTCGCGAGGTCATCAAGAAGCGCCTCGAGGCGGAGAGCAAGGCAGCCGACGAGATTCTCGCGGGGCTCTCCGACGAGGAGAAGGCGCAGCTGACGTCGCTGTGCGAGAAGATCTGCCAGACCGCCGAGGACATGGGCGTGGATTACTCCGTCATCCAGAAGAAGCACGGTAAGAAGCTCTGCAAACGGCATCACGGCAAGGGCCAAGGGTGCGGGCATCATCATGGCCATGGTCACGGGTGTCATCACGGCTCTCCCCAGTACGTCTTCGTCTTCGAGGGCAATGGGGGATGCAATCATATGCATAACCACAAGCATCATGGCCACAAGCATCAACACGGCCATTGCCATCAGGCCAAGTAGCGCCAAGGAGTTCTGCGCGGGACATGGCGGGCCGGGAACCTCTCGAGGCTTTCGGCCCGCCATTCGTTTGGGCGCAGTCCGGATCCCCTCAAGGAGACAAGAGCCTCGAGCCGTCTCGCCTCTTTTGTCACGGTGCCGTTCTATACTGCATGCATGCAATATCACGACTTCGGCAAGGGAGCGGTTCATGGAAGAGGTCTACGAGTTTCTGAAGGAGACGGCGCCCACGTACTATCTGGCCACGGTCGAGGACGGCAATCCTCGAGTGAGGCCCTTTGGCACCATCGACTTGTATAAGGGCAGGCTCTACATCCAGACGGGCAAGAACAAGAAGGTCTATCAGCAGATCCTCGATCATCCCGAGGTCGAGCTCTGCGCATGTGCCGGCCCCAAGTGGCTGCGCGTGACCGGGGAGCTCGTGCCCGATGACAGCGTCG
>CAYLYJ010000110.1:0-2924 GCA_964388185.1 uncultured Coriobacteriaceae bacterium | reverse complement strand
CATCACGTTCGCAACGTGGGGGCCGAGGGTTCGAATCCCTTCATCTCCACCACTTAAGATATCTGGGGCCTTGCCAATCGGCGAGGCCCTTTTGCTTTACGGATGAGAATCAGTCGCCGAAGAGCTTGCTCTGAGAAACTAGTCCCTGGGGCTTCTCCACGGCCCAGTCCAGATGCTTCTTGGCCTCCGGGGAACCGGGATCGGCGGCAAAGGCAAGGCAACCTTCGTTAATCGACCTAAGCAATTCCTCGAGCGATATCGAATCGTGTCCCCCAAGATAAGCCCTGAACGCCTGATAGAGCTCGCTGCGCTTGGATGCGTGTATGCTCGGGGCATGTTTTTCGGCCCAGGCGTGGAGCGCCGCGTCGAGGTACACGTCTTGCTCGGCGCCAAATTGGTGAAACGCCTCGTCAATGGGCGCCCAATACATGTCGAACAGCCTTCTTTGCTCGATTGCGCCGTACTTCGCCATGATGACGTTGCGAAGCAGGTCGATTGTCGAGAGTGGCCGTCCCTTCGCGTTGAGGCTCTCGAACACCTGCTGCGGCGCGTCGTCTTCTTCGAGCTCGACCGCGACCACATGCAACCTGTCGAGTCCCCTCGTGATGGCATCGACGTCGATGGATGGGTCCTCGACTTTTTCCCTGAAGAACTCGTATCCTTCGATGAGGAGCTGGGACAGGTCGTCCTCCTCAGGAGCTGGAACGCCATCGACGAGATGTGCCATGGTGGGAGCATCGGCGTCCGAAAGCACGAGCTTGGGCGTATCGGTAACGCAATGCAGATACGTCTCGTCAATTTGGTTTGCCCGGGCCGTATCGCCCGCATCGCGCATCGTATCCCTGAGCGCCACGAGCACGAGCGTGAGCGTGGTGAGTCTCTGCTGGCCATCAACCAAATCAACCTTCGTGTAACCAGATAGGACACCAGAGTCGTCATGGCCTTCGTTGCTCTCGGGACGATAGATGAATGTGCCCGTAAAATGTCCGTCCACACCGGAACCTGCCTTCATCATGTCATTCCACAGCTGCTCGCACTGCATCCGATCCCATGAGTAGACGCGTTGGAACACGGGTATGAGATATTGCGTATCCGGCTTTCCGAGTATCTCCGAAATCGATTTAAGCGAAGCAATCATGTCGCATCTCCTAACGAATCAACGGCGCTACCAACGGGAATCCGCATTGCGCAACTTCTCGCGGAACTGCCGCGCGTACTCTTCGTTATCGGCCTTCTTGAGCTTGTACCCTGACGTGAGCGCGGGTGCCCCCAACTTTGCCCAATCGGAGCCAGACCTGTACTTCTTGACACCGTGGTAGCGATAGTTTTCCGCCCACATCAGGCAAAAGCCGCGAAGCTCGCGCAAGATGGGCTCCTTTTCACCCTGGTAGACATCCTCGACATATCTTTTGAACGAAGCATATGTCTGCTCTGCGCTTTGAATGCGAGCGCCCTTGAGACGAATGGCAAGCCAGCTCTTGATTCCTGTATTGAGCTTGAGGGAGCCGGGATCGGGCGCGAACATCTCCTGGCTCACCTTCCAGTATTCCTCGAACAACCGTGTTTGCTCGTCATGACTTTCCGTCAGCAGGAGATAGTTGCGCACCATATCCGCCACGTTGAGCGGTATGCCTTTGGAATTCACACTCTCGAAGATGGGTTGCGCATCGCGGTAATCGTCCACCTCGACGAAGATGGTCGTGAGGCGATGCAAACCTTCAAGCAATAACTCGTAGTCGAAATCGTCCTCCGCCATCTTCTTCTGGAAGAACGAGAGGTTCCTCGTAATGGACGACATGGGATTGCCGTCTCCTCCCCTGATCACGGCATCATAAGAACTCGCATCATGATGCGAGGGCAGAAGCTTGGTGATCGGATCACTCCCATCGGTCTCACTCATGACAAGATAGCGCGATATGAGCGTTGCGGCATCGGATGTATCGGCGGAGCAAGACCGGGAATGGGATTCCAGGTATCTTGCCAGGGCGAGAATGACAAGAGACACACTTGTCAGGCGTTGCTGGCCGTCGATGATTTCGATATGGTCGGGCATTTTCCCATCTCGTGCCACATTGTAGAGAACGGTGCCCAGAAAGTGATTGCGCTTGCCACGAGCCGCTCGCAATATGTCCAACCAGAGCTCTTCGCATTGCGTCTCGTTCCACGAATAGAGGCGCTGGTAGGCTGGTATGACAAAGCGCATATCGCCCTTATCCATAAACTCCAGCATGTTCTTCTGCACTACCTTCACGGGGGCACCTCGCTCTCTGATATTCCGTTGCGTCCATTTTGGAAGATAAGGTCTCTGCTTGCTTTACAATATCGTACAAGTTGTACGATAACTTCAGAAAAGCGGAGAAGGGCCGTGACGAACACCGAAGACACGAGATTCAGAAACTGCGGGCGGCGCATACGAGTCGCGTTGGCAGACCTTCTGCAGACAAAGAGCCTCACGGATATCAGCGTGAGCGAGCTTTCCCGCAAGGCAAAGGTTAGCAGGGCAACCTTTTACGTCCATTACGATAATGTGGGCGACGTCTTCGACGAGCTCGTGGGCGAGGTCATGGATAACGTCCTCTCCTTTGGGGAGCGCTTTTCATGTGAGAACCCGGGATGTGCCATGCACGAAAAGCCCCGTTACTGTGAACGCGTACGCTCCGAAAAGAAGCTTGCGGGTGTGGTGCGCGAGGCCCGCTTCTTTCCGTCCGTGATGGCGCTTGCCTGGGAGGATCCCGACGCGAAGACGGATGCAGCAACGAGAGGCATCGACCCTGTGGTCATGCGTGCCGTCAGGCTCTTCCAAATGAGCGGATGCCACGCGGTCGCCAGCTCCGAATTCGCGCAGCAGGATGATTGGCCACGCATTCGCCGCGCCATAGACGCCTTCATCGAGGGAGGCCTGCGCGCTCTCGAGAAAGCTTGAC
>CAYLYJ010000109.1:0-2949 GCA_964388185.1 uncultured Coriobacteriaceae bacterium | reverse complement strand
ACGCAGCGCGGCATCGGCAACGGCATGTCGCTCATCATCTTTGCGAACATCATCGCGCGCCTCCCGAGTGCACTGCTTGATTCCATTACGAACGCAACCGATCAGATGCAGGGCATTCTCATGACGGTGCTCATCGTCGCCGTGATCCTCATCACGATTCCGGGCATCGTTTTCATCGAGCGTGGCCAGCGTCGTATTCCGGTACAGTATTCCAAGCGCGTCGTGGGTCGCAAAGTGATGGGTGGCCAGTCCACGTACCTGCCGTTTAAAGTCAATGGTTCGGGCGTTATTCCCATCATCTTCGCTTCCGCGCTGCTCTACCTGCCCGCCCAGATCGCCGCGTTTTTCAGCGATGCGGGCTGGTTGCAGGCCGTCGCTAACTTCTGCTCCGCTGGCTGGGGCAACTTGATTCTGACGTTGGTGCTGATCGTCTTCTTCGCGTACTTCTACACGTCGATGATCTATCACCCGCAGGAGACGGCTGACAACCTGAAGAACAACGGCGGCTTCATCCCGGGCGTTCGTCCGGGCGGCGCGACCGTGCAGTACATCAAGAACGTGATCAATCGCATCACGCTTCCGGGCGCGATGTTCCTCGCGGCTATCGCGATCATCCCGTCCATTTTGTACTCGTTCACGGGTAACACCCTCATCCAGCTGTTTGGCGGCACGTCAGTCCTCATCATGGTTGGCGTCGCGCTCGATACGATGACCAAGCTGGAGAGCCAGTTGAAGATGCACAACTACGACGGCTTCTTCAAATAGACCGAGGAGATTTCAATGAATATCGTACTCCTGGGCGCCCCCGGCGCCGGCAAGGGAACTCAGTCCGCGCGTCTCGTCGACGAATTCGGCTTCACGCATCTTTCCACGGGCGACCTGCTTCGTGCGGCCGTCAAGGAGGGCACTGAGCTCGGCCTCAAGGCAAAGTCCTATATGGACGCTGGCGAGCTCGTGCCTGACGAGGTCGTTATCGGCTTGGTCGAGGAGAAGCTCAAGGCCGACCCGGATGCCTCGTTCCTGCTTGATGGATTCCCGCGCACCCCGGCTCAAGCCGTTGCCCTCGATGGCGTACTCTCCAATCTGGGTACCAAGCTCGATTATGCAATCGCTCTCGAGGTTGATCCCGAGGCGCTCGTGGCCCGTATGTCGCAGCGTCGTGTCTGCCACGAGTGCGGGTATCCCGGCACGGTCGAGATGGGTTCCGTCTGCCCCAAGTGCGGTGGCGAGATGTACCAGCGTGCCGATGACAACGAGGAGACGGTGCGCAATCGTCTTGCGGTTTACGAGAAGTCGACGAGCCCGCTCATCGACTACTATCGCGGTAATGGCATTCTCATCGAGCTCGATGGCGGCCAGTCTCCTGACGAGGTGTTTGCCGAGCTGAGGAAGGCTATCGGCAAGTAAACGCATGAGGTTCTTTCGCTTGGATGGCGTCAAGATTAAGTCGCCAGCAAAGATCGAAGCGATGAAAAAAGCCGGCTGCCTGAGTGCGCAAGCGCTTGAGGCGGTCGGCTTGCTTGTTGCTCCGGGTATATCGACAGCCGAGCTCGACGCATGCGCTGAGCGTGTCATCGTCGAGGGCGGCGGACGTCCTGCCTTCAAGGGCTATGGCGGCTTTCCTGCGGCCATCTGTGCATCGGTCAACGAGATGGTCGTGCACGGCATCCCCTCACGCAACGCTGTTTTGCATGAAGGCGATATCGTTTCGATCGATACAGGCGCCATCGTCGATGGTTGGGTTGGGGATAACGCGGCGACTTTCGTCGTAGGCAGCGTCGATCCGCAGACGCATATGTTGCTCGAGGCATGCGAGAGTGCCCTCGAGGCGGGCATCGCCCAGGCCGTCCCCGGCAATCGCATGGGTGACATCGGGCATGCCATCCAACAGGTTGCCGAGCGATACGGTTTCGGTATTGTACGCAATTACACGGGGCACGGCATCGGCCGCGACATGCACGAGCCACCGATTGTTCCCAACTATGGGCAAGCTCGCACGGGCATGCTCCTCGAGCGTGGCATGGTCATCGCAATCGAACCCATGCTCACGGCTGGTGCCCATCAAGTGCGCACGCTTGACGATGGCTGGGGCGTTGTGACCTGCGACGGCAAACCCGCAGCACACTTCGAGCGCACGGTCGCCATTACCGACGACGGGCCGTTCGTTCTCACGCCGTGGAATCTCACGAAAAATTCACTAGAATCCGAAGGCCCATTGCAGTAGTATGTTTGATTACGTTTGTGAAGATTCAAAATGGGAGAGATACGCTCGTGAGCAAAGAGGATGCTATTGAGCTGGAGGGAAAGGTCATCGAACCGCTTCCCAACGCTATGTTCAAGGTTGAGCTCGAGAATGGCCATCAGGTCTTGGCCCACATCTCGGGCAAGATGCGCATGCATTACATCAAGATTCTTCCCGGTGACAAGGTGACGGTGGAGCTTTCGCCGTACGATCTCGACCGTGGCAGAATCACCTATCGCTACAAGTAGCAAGTACTGCGGCATACCGCAATTGGCAGGGCGCTATGCGTCTCTGTCGTCTGAGCTAGAAAATTACCGCCTGCGGCTGGGCGTGACGATAAAACGAAGTGTCAACACTTTCGGAAAGGTAAGGACATTATGAAGGTGCGTCCTTCGGTAAAAAAGATGTGCGATAAGTGCAAGATCATCAGGCGTCATGGCAAGGTGTTCGTTATCTGCGAGAATCCGCGCCACAAGCAGCGCCAAGGCTAAGAAGGGGAGCGACATTGGCTCGTATACTCGGTGTCGACCTTCCGCGTGATAAGCGCGTGGAGATTGGTCTGACTTACATCTACGGTATCGGTCTGACCCGTGCAAAGAAGATTTGCGAGGAGACCGGCGTTAATCCTAACACGCGTGTGCGTGACCTCACAGAGGAAGAGGTCGTCAAGCTGCGTGACAACATCGATGCAAACTACACGGTCGAGG
>CAYLYJ010000108.1:0-2983 GCA_964388185.1 uncultured Coriobacteriaceae bacterium | reverse complement strand
TCAACAGGAGCATGCATGACATTGCCCCCTTCGAGAACGTCATACACGAGTCATTACAGCTGATGATAACCAAGCACTTGGGCCCGGACGAACGCTAGCAATTTGAGGCGCTGGCGGCGCTGTCTGCCGTGACAGCAGCCACTCTTGACCTTGCGTTAAGAGGAAGGAACGTGTGGCAGGTGGAACAGCTAATATCGGATTCTGCAACTTGAACGCCACATTCCGGGCAGGCGTACTCATGCTGGGCAGGGCCGCCCTCTTGCAATCCCATGCATGCTCCACACATGACACAGGGAATGCACATGTCAGGCTCCTTTCCTCGTGGGAATCTCTTCTCTTGAGGATACCTTTCCTGGCCGCATCATGCCCTGGGCAATATGACGATTGTGTGGGAAAACCCACATAAAATCGCAGCTAGTCAGCTGCTAGCGCGACCTTGCCGGTGCGGATCATTTCCCTGATGCCGTAGGGGCCGAGAAGTGCCTCGAACGCCTCGATCCTTTCAGCGGTGTCCGTGAGCTCGATGATGAGCGAATCAGGCGCCCCACCATCGACACGTGCGCCAAAGAGCCCCGCAAGCTCGATAATCTCGCCGCGCTTCTCGGGCTCGGCATTCACCTTGAAGAGCACGAGCTCGCGTTCGATGTGATCCTTGTCGGTGAGGTCGGTCACCTTGTACACGTTGATGAGCTTGTGAAGCTGCTTGGTCACCTGCTCGACGATGCGCTCGTCGGCATCGACCACCATCGTCACGCGGCTGCGCACGTCCTCCTCGGTGATGCTGACGGCGAGGGACTCGATGTTGAAGCCGCGGCGCGCGATGAGGCCGGCGATGCGGGCGAGCACGCCCGGTTTGTTGTCCACCCACACGGAAAGAATGCGTGACATGGCTACTCCTCGTCTCGCAGGTCTGACACGCCCTTGGCCGAGCCATCGCATGCGTCCTTGGGGTATACGTCCTCGTCACTCGCGATGGGAATCCACAGCAGCGCCGGCTCCTCGCTTGCGAGCCACTGCCGCATTGCCGCCTCGAGTTCCGACGGACTCTCGACCTTGCTTGCGTTCCATCCGTAGGCACGGGCGAGCGCGACGAAATCGGGATTTCCGGTGAACAGGGTCTGGCTGTATCGCCTGTCGTGGAACTGCTCTTGCATTTGGCGCACCATTCCCAGACAACCGTTGTCGAGGAGCAGCACCTTGACCGGCAGCCCGTTTTCGTGAATCGTCGCCATCTCCTGAATGTTCATCTGGATGGAGCCATCGCCCGTGATGCAGATGACGCGGCTATCGGGCATGCCGAGCTGAGCGCCCATTGCCGCCGGCAGGCCAAATCCCATCGTACCCGCACCACCACTCGACACGAAGGTGCGCGGCCTCGTGGTGTGGAAGAGCTGGCTTGCCCACATCTGGTGCTGCCCCACGTCGGTGGTGAGAATGGTGTCGCGGTCCTTCACGAGCTCGTCCAGCACCATCATCACCTGCTCGGGACGAATCGTGCCCTCGCCACGCATGTTGCGATGGGGCCTTTCCCGCTTCCATCGTGCGATGCTCTCGAGCCATGCGGAGGTCTGCGGCTGTGGGTCGTTCTTGCGCAGCTCCTCGACGAGAGCGGTGAGCACCGTCTTCACGTCGCCCACGATGGGGATGTCGGCGTGGTGGTTCTTGCCTATCTCGGCGGGATCGATGTCGATGTGTATCACGCGCGCGTGCGGCGCAAATCCCTGCGCGTCACCCGTCGAGCGGTTCGCGAAGCGCGTGCCCACGGCAAGCACGAGGTCGCTCTCGTGCATCGCCTCGTTTGCCGCCGGGAGCCCGTACATTCCCAGCATCCCCAGGTTGAGCGGGCTATCCTCGGAAAAGCCCCCCTTGCCGGTGAGCGTCGTCGCGACGGGAATCTGCATCGACTCGGCAAGCTGCGTGAGCTCGGCCGTCGCGCCCGAGGCGATGACACCGCCTCCCGCGTATATGACGGGACGCTTCGCCTTCTCGATTGCACGCGCCGCCTGCTTCACCTGCTTGCTGTTGCCCCTATACGTGGGCTTGTACGACTGGAGCCTCACCTCAGCGGGATAGCTGTACGCAACGTCGAGCTCACGCGCAAGGTTGCTCGGAATGTCGATGACCACGGGGCCCGGACGTCCGGTCGAGGCGATGTGATATGCCTGGGCGATGGTCTCAGGGATATCGGCCGCCTCCTTGACGAGGTAGCTGTGCTTCACGATGGGAAGCGTGATGCCCGTCATGTCCGACTCCTGGAACGCATCGCTGCCCAGCGCGTCGGTGGGAACTTGACCGGTGATGACGACGAGCGGGATGGAATCCATGTACGCCGTCGCGATGCCCGTGACCGTGTTGGTGGCACCAGGGCCGCTCGTGACGATGACGGTGCCGACCTTGCCGGTCGCACGCGCATAGCCATCGGCAGCGTGCACCGCACCCTGCTCGTGGCGCACGAGGATGTGGTTGAGTTGCGAGCTATCGTAGAGCGCGTCGTAGATGTCGAGCGCATGGCCACCGGGGTATCCGAAGACGGTCTTGACACCGGCATCTTCCAGCGCCCTGATCAGGCACTGCGCGCCGGTCATCTTCGTTTCGTTGTGTTTGCTCATCGTGGTGTCGTCGTTTCCCTCGGCATTGGGCTTTGATAGCGTAATTTACGTATTATAGCGTGTGGGACAAATGGACAGGTCATTTGTCCCAGTTTCGACCGGAGATGCGTGGGCGTCGAAGCGGAGACCCCTCGCTCGAAACGGCATTTACAACAGGCCGAACTCGTTTACCACGAGCACGACGGCTGCAACGGCTAGCAGGCCGGAGAAAATGAAGCGCAGCGTGCGCTCGGGAACGCGCGACACGAGACGGGCGCCGAGCACCGCGCCGGGAATGGCTCCTACGCACAACATGATGCCCGCAAGGTAGTCGATGTGTCCGAGGAAGGCCTGCTGGATGACACCGGGAATGGCGAGGATGATGATGGCGATGA
>CAYLYJ010000107.1:0-2987 GCA_964388185.1 uncultured Coriobacteriaceae bacterium | reverse complement strand
CGGATGCAGGGCATCCAGATGAAGTCGACGTCCTTGTCGAGCAAATCCATGATGTGACCGTGCGACAGCTTGGCCGGATAGCAGGCGTTTTCCGAGGGCATGGACTCGATGCCAGCCTCGTAGGTCTTCTTGGTGGATTGGTCCGACAGCACCACGCGATAGCCAAGATGCGTGAAGAAGCTGTGCCAGAACGGATAGTTCTCGTACATGTTGAGCGCACGCGGAATGCCCACGGTACCGTACTTGGCAGCCTCCTCGACGAGCGGCTCGCGGTCGAAGAGCAGCTTTTCCTTGTACGCGAAGAGATTGGGAACCTCCTTGGCGGGCTTCTTGATGCCGGCACCACGCTCGCAACGATTGCCGGTGATGAAGCGACGATGCTTGCCGGTATTCTCGTCAATGCCAAAGTCGTTGATGGTAAGCAGGCAGTTGTTCTCGCAGCGTCCGCAACGCACCGCCGTATGCTTGATTTCGAGCTCGTCGATCTGCTCGGGGCGCAGCAGCGTCGACTTCGCGCCCGTCGCACGATCACGCGCCAACAGCGCGGCGCCCCAGGCGCCCATGTTGCCGGCGATGTCGGGACGGATGGCGTCATGCTCGCTCAGGTTCTCGAACGCACGCAAGACGGCGTCGTTGAGGAAGGTGCCGCCCTGAACCACCGCATGTTCGCCCAGCTCGGAGGCATCGCGCAGCTTGATGACCTTGAACAGCGCGTTCTTGATGACGGAATACGACAGGCCCGCCGAGATGTCTGCCGGCGTCGCGCCTTCCTTCTGCGCCTGTTTGACGCGGGAATTCATGAAGACGGTGCAGCGGCTGCCAAGATCGACGGGAGCCTCGGCCTTGAGGGCCTCGGCGGCGAAGTCCTCGATGGACATGTTGAGCGAGGTCGCGAATGCCTCGATGAACGAACCGCAGCCCGCCGAGCACGCCTCGTTGAGCATGATGTGCTCGATGACGCCGTCCTTGACATGCATGCACTTCATGTCCTGGCCGCCGATGTCGAGGATGAAGTCGACATCGGGGCACAGCTCGCGGGCGCCGCGCAAATGCGCGACCGTCTCGATCTCGCCGGAGTCGGCCTGGATGGCCTCGAGCAATAGCGCCTCGCCATACCCCGTCGTGGTGGTATGCCCGATGGTCACGAGCGGATTGCCATCCGCATCGCGCGGAATCTGGCTTGCAAGGTCGCCGAGCATGGCACGAGCCGCCCCGAGCACGTCGCCCTTGTTGTTGACGTAGTAGCTATAGAGGATCTCGCCCTTCTCACCCACGAGCACCGACTTGAGCGTCGTGGATCCGGCATCGATGCCAAGATAGGCAACGCCACGATAGTCCGCGAGGCTCGCCTTGGGCACCGTTGCCTTGGCATGACGCTTGCGAAACGCCTCGTACTCGCGCTCATTCGCGAACAGCGGCTCGAGACGTTGCACCTCGCTGCCCTGGATGCTGCCCAGGTTCCTCATACGCTCCTTGAGCTCGGCCAGGCTCACGATGTCGTCGTTTGCCTCGGAGGCAAATGCCGCGCCTCGTGCGACGAACAGGTGCGACTCCTCGGGGATGATGGTCGTCTCGTCGGTGAGCTCGAGCGTCTCGATGAAGCGCTGGCACAGCTGCGGCAGGTAATGCAGCGGACCGCCCAGAAAGGCGACGTTTCCGCGAATAGGACGACCGCAAGCGAGGCCCGAGATGGTCTGCATGACGACGGCCTGGAAGATCGACGCGGCAATGTCCTCGCGCTTGGCGCCCTCGTTGAGCAGCGGTTGCACATCCGTCTTGGCGAATACGCCGCAGCGCGATGCGATTGGATAGATGATGTTGTGCTCCTTGGCCATCTCGTCTAAGCCAGAGGCATCGGTATTGAGCAAGGCCGCCATCTGGTCGATGAAGGCGCCCGTGCCACCGGCGCAGGTGCCGTTCATGCGCTGCTCGATACCGCCATCGAAGTAAATGATCTTCGCGTCCTCGCCACCGAGCTCGATGGCGACGTCGGTAGCGGGAATGATACGTTCGATGGCCGTCTTGTTGGCAATGACCTCCTGCACGAAAGGCACGCCGAGCCAATTGGCAAGCAGCAGGCCGCCCGAGCCCGTGATGGTGATGGTCGCCTTGCCGTCACCCACCGCCTCGAGCGCCTCATCGATGATCTCGACGATAGTCGCGCGCACGTCCGAATGATGGCGGCGATACACGCTGAAGATGATCTGGTCATCGGGGTCGAGCACGAGCAGCTTCACCGTGGTCGATCCGACGTCAACGCCAATTCGAAGCATGTCCTGCTTGCAATCCTGGATACTCATGCGTGCCTCCTCGAAGCGAACGGGCAGCTAGTTTTTGAGCGAGTTGATGGGTGCGGGGATACGTCCTCCGCGATGCGCGAACACCGTTCCGGCATGGGTGTTGACCGGCATGACGGGTGCCTCGCCGAGCAAACCGCCAAAATGCAGGGTATCGCCGGCGACCTTGCCGATAGCCGGAATCACGCGCACGGCGGTGGTCTTCGTGTTGATCATGCCGATGGCGGCCTCGTCGGCGATAATGCCGGCGATTGCCTCGACGGTCGTGTCACCGGGAATCGCAATCATGTCGAGCCCCACGGAGCATACGCAGGTCATGGCCTCGAGCTTCTCGATGGAAAGTACCCCATCCTCGGCCGCCTTGATCATGCCCGCATCTTCGCTAACGGGAATGAAGGCACCAGACAGGCCGCCGACGCTCGAACTCGCCATAACGCCGCCCTTCTTGACGGCGTCATTGAGCAAGGCAAGTGCGGCCGTCGTGCCCGGACCGCCCACCTGCCCAACGCCGATGGTCTCGAGAATCTGCGCCACCGAATCGCCACGGGCGGGCGTGGGGGCAAGCGACAGGTCAAGGATGCCCTTCTCGTAACCCAGACGCTTGGCAGCCTCGCGCGCGATGAGCTCGCCGGCACGCGTGATCTTGAAGGTCGTGGCCTTGATGGCCTCGGCAACCTCGGTCATCGAAGC
>CAYLYJ010000106.1:2053-3068 GCA_964388185.1 uncultured Coriobacteriaceae bacterium | reverse complement strand
TGCCGCTATCCGCATGCGTCTTGAAGCGCAGCATGGTGGGCACGCCGGGAAGGTCGTCCGGGATAAGATCCTCACGCACGATGACGATCTGGACGCCAGCCGGTCCGCAGTTCTTCTGCACGCCGGCGTGAATGAGGCCATACTTGCTCACGTCAACCGGCTCGGAAAGGAACATGGAGCTTTGATCGGACACGAGCACATGACCCTTGGTGTTAGGCAACGTGTAGATGCGATTGCCATAGACAGTCTCGTTCTCGCAAATGTAGACGAAGGATGCATCGTCACGAATGTCGAGATCGGAGAGGTCGGGGATCCACGAGAAGTTGTCACCCTCGCCGTTGACCAGCAGCTTGGGGTCACCGAGAATCTGGGCCTCCTTATAGGCCTTCTTGGACCAGCCGCCCGTGACGATATAGTCGGCCTTGCCATTGGTGGCGAGGTTCATGAACACCGTCGCGAAAAGCAGAGAGTCGCCGCCTTGCAGGAAGAGCACCTTGTAGTTGTCGGGAATACCCATTAACGTGCGCAGGTCGGCTTCAGCCTCGGTGATAATCTTGGTGAAAGCCGCCGAACGATGGCTCATCTCCATGACGGACATGCCGGTGCCCTCGTAATCGAGCATCTCGCTCGCGGCCTGCTTCAGGACTTCCTCGGGAAGCACCGCCGGGCCAGCGGAAAAGTTGTACACGCGTGCCATGAGTTGACGTTCCTTTCGTACTGCCACAACTGATAATCTGCACATACTAGCACTTCGGCACATCCGGAAATGTGCAAAACACGCGGAGTGGACAATGCAGCATGGAAGAGGGGCCAGGCAATGCCCGGCCCCTCTTGCTGGAAAGCGATGGCGCGTCGCGATTCCTACGCGTTGATGATCGGCTTGATGATGCCGTAACCGCCATTCTTGCGATGGTAGATAACCTGAATCTGGTGCGCATCCTGGTCAAAGTAGACGAAGAAAATTATACAATTCATGGATCACTTCTTTTACGTAATTTACATTAACTTTTTTTGT
>CAYLYJ010000106.1:0-2043 GCA_964388185.1 uncultured Coriobacteriaceae bacterium | reverse complement strand
TGGTGCGCATCCTGGTCAAAGTAGACGAAGAAGTCATGGCCGAGCAGGTCGGTTTGCACAAGCGCGTGCTCCTCGGTCATCGGCTCCATCTCGACTTCCTTCAAGCGCACGAGCAAATCGTCGTCTTCCTCGGGCTCTGTAGGGATGACATCGGGGATATCGAGCTCATCGGGCTGCAGGTGGCGAATACTGCCCCTACCACCACGACGCTCCACGACCCTTGTCTTGTACTTACGCAGCTGGCGGGCGACCTTGTCGCTTGCAAGATCAATTGCCGCGTACATGTCCTCCGCGGACTCGGCCACGCGAATGACGGCACCCTTGGCGTTGACCGTGACCTCGCAGATGGCGTTGAGCGAAATCGCGGGATTCTTCTCGGTGCGCAGCACGACTTCGGCATCCATGGCGGCGCTGTCAAAGACCTCGAGCGCACGGCCAATCTTCTCGTCGACATAATCCTTGATAGCGGGAGTGACGTTCATCTTTCGTCCCGAAACTGTGATAGCCATGGTGAAACCTCCTTGATTGTGGGCTGATACGTCTTATTCGTCGCCGGGTTGCTGACTCGCATCCTCCTCACCTGAGTCTTCCGGCGTGTCGGAATTCGGTTCGTCCGGATTTGCCTGACCCTGCTCATCGCCGGCACCAAATGCCTTTGCCGGCAACGTTGCCAAGTCGGTCTTACCCCCGAGAAGCGTCTCGCCATCGGAACCAAGCCACTTGGTCGCGATGACGCGCATGATGCCGTTCTCGTTAATCGTCTTGATAGCCGCATTAACAGCACCCGACAGTGCCGAGTTTTGCGTAAGGGTCACGGCATAGATGGGCGTGACGCAATCGGCACCGAGGAAGCCCATGCGGATGACGTTCTCGTAATTACGCGCGAAGTAGTCACCGATAACGGCGTCGGCAACGAGGAACTTCTGCTCGCCATCGTTGAGCGCGTCGAACGCGTCTTGCATAGTGGGCATGGCGACGACCTTGTCGATGCCGAGAAGCTCCTGCACCTTGCTCGCGGCAGTGGTGTCAGCCTGGACAAGAATCTTGGCAGTGCCCGCGTTGGCCTGCGCCGCGACGTCTTCGATGGAGACGGGCTTGTTGGTGCTCAGGCAGAACAGCGACAGGCCGTCTGTGAGATAGGAATCACTATAGGAGACGAGATCACCGGTGCCGGACTTGGTGAGCCCGAGCGCAACGTCAACTTGCTTGTTGCTGAGGGCATAGCGGCCACTCGATCCCACATCGACGATTTGCATGCGCAATCCGAGCTCCTGAGCGATGGCCGCGGCAACATCGACATCGATGCCAACGGTTTGGTTGCTCGAGTTGGTGCCGCCATATGGCGAGTTGTTCGCATTAATGCCAACGGTGAGAACGCCCTCGTTAATGGTCGCCGAAGCGTCCAGCTTGGGAGTCAGGCTGCTCTCGACTTGCGTGTTTGTCTGAAGCTGGCATGCGGACAGCCCGATAACGGCGAACATGCAGACGGCGAGCGCCATGATGATTGTGGATATTCCCTTGTGTCTGGTTTGCTTTGCGAACATCTTGCTCCGTTTATCGTGGGTCAGTGGAAGCGCTCCCCCCAACTGACCTGGTTTTTGACCCCACACTCGCATACAGAAACTTTTGCCTGATACTATCTCACTACTCATTTTCTCGCCCGGGCCACCGTATGTGACCTTAACGGACGGTACGTCTTACCCCTAAGATGCGCCATGCTCACGTCCAGGAGACCCTGTCCGCTTACGTGGATCCTTTCGACCGCATCTGCCTTGGACTAGAGCCGTTTTACCGACTCGCAACCACAGACTTGGGAGGAGCGTTTCTAGTGTATCACGCGGCAGATAATCGCGTGCGCTAGATTCTCCGCAAAACAAAACAATGATGGACCTTGGCGTTTCGCTCGAAATCCAACGGTATCGTCTTGTTGGTGATATCCACGACCTGCACGCCCGCACGCCCAATCGCCTCGGCATCAAGCGTGAATCCACGCAGATTACACGAGAAGACCGCAGCTCCCCCACGGGTCAGAAGCCGACTCAC
>CAYLYJ010000105.1:0-3070 GCA_964388185.1 uncultured Coriobacteriaceae bacterium | reverse complement strand
AGGAGAACGGATGCTTTGCCCAAACTGCAGCTGTAAAGAATCCCGGGTAATCGACTCGCGTTCATTTGACGATGGAGCAAGCATAAAGCGCAGGCGCGAATGCCTCGAATGCGGCACACGCTTCACGACCTTCGAGAGAAGGGAAGAGGAACCGATTATGGTTCTCAAGCGCGATGAGCATGTTGAGCCGTTCGATCGCTCCAAGCTCCTCAAGAGTCTGCTTTCCGCGACAGCCAAACGCAACGTCTCGCTCCATACGCTCGAGGCTTTTGTCGACATGGTCGAAAACGACATTCGCAATACGTATAGGGGACCAATCCCGTCCTCCTCGCTGGGAGATCAGGTTCTCATAAGATTGGGAGATTTAGACAAGGTGGCCTATATCAGGTTTGCCTCGGTCTACAAAGATTTCAAGGACATTGACGAGTTGCGCGAAGAGCTTGAGAGCCTGACCGAGAATGCGCCAGACGTTACGACAAGCATGGATGCAGAGGAGCTGCAAGATGAGTAAGAATATCGTCCTCAAGCTCAAGAAACTTGACGAGGAGTTGCCAACGCCCGCATACGCCAACCCGGGAGACGCTGGGCTCGATCTCTACGCGGCTCAAGATGTCGTGCTCGATCCGGGCGAGCGCGCCCTTATACCGACGGGCATCGCAATTGCCATTCCCGAGGGCTTCGCGGGCTTCGTGCAACCACGTAGCGGTCTGGCTGCCAAGCAAGGATTTTCCATCGTCAATACACCGGGGCTCATCGATAGCGGGTACCGCGGTGAAATCGGTGTTATTGGACTCAATACAGACGCGCATAATACGATTAACATCAAGCGTGGCGATCGCGTAGCTCAACTTGTCATTCAGGAAGTTCCCATTGTCGAGCTCCTCGAAGTCGAAGAGCTCGATGAGACCGAGCGCTCTGCCGGTGGTTTTGGCTCCACCGGCAAATAGCTTAATGTCTGATAACGTATCTTATGGGAACTTAATCATATTATGGACATTGCGTCGCTCCTCAATCAGATAGACGCCTTCGTCTGGGGTCCCGTCATGATATGCCTCCTCCTTGGGACGCATGTCTTTCTCACGATTCGTACGGGGTTCATACAACGCAAATTGCCGCTTGCCATCAAACTCTCCGTGCAGAGAGATGACGAAGGCGAAGGTGATGTCTCCCAGTTTGGCGCATTGGTCACCGCTCTTGCGGGCACCATCGGAACCGGATCGATCGTCGGTGTCGCAACCGCAATCATCGCCGGTGGCCCTGGCGCTGTCTTCTGGATGTGGCTCACGGGCGTCTTCGGAATCGCGACCAAGTACACCGAGGTTTACGCGGCCATCAAGTACCGTGTCAAGGACCATCGCGGGCAGATGCTCGGCGGGGCCATGTACGCTTGGGAGCGCGCGTTCAAACGTCCTGACGGCTCTGTTCCCTTCTGGGCCAAGCTCGGCGCCGTCCTCTTTGCTGCCTTTGCCGTCATAGCGACGCTCGGAACAGGCTCCGCTGTCCAGTCATCGGCGATGACGGGCATCATATGCGGAAACTTTCCCGCTATCCCCAAGTGGGTCGTATCGCTCGTCATTGCCGTGTTCGTTGCCGTGGTCATATTTGGTGGCGTCAAGTCCATCACGAGCGTTTGCGAGAAGCTTGTCCCCTTCATGGCGGCAGCGTATACGATAGGTTGCCTTGTCGTCCTCATCTCAAACGCTCCTTACCTGGCCCAAACGCTTTCGCTCATACTTGAATGCGCGTTCACGAGCAAGGCGGCGTTCGGCGGCGCGGTGGGTAGCGGCATCATGATCGCGCTGCAATACGGATGCGCCCGTGGATTGTTTTCCAACGAGTCTGGCCTCGGTACGGCTCCCATCGTTGCAGCAGCCGCGAGCACCCGGAATCCCGCACGTCAGGCGCTCATTGCCTCGACCGGCACCTTTTGGTCGACGGTCGTGATTTGCCTCATCACGGGACTCGTCCTCGTCTCGACGATGCTTGCTCATCCCGACATCGTCATGGACGGTTCCCTGCAAGCTGGTGCCGACCTGGCGAATGCCGCCTTTGCCACCATCCCCTACGTCGGCACGCCGGTGCTCGTCATCGGTATGGTGAGCTTTGCCTATTCGACGATTCTGGGATGGAGCTACTACGGGAACCGTTGCGCCACCTATCTCTTTGGCAAACGTGCGATCATTCCCTATCAGATCATCTACGTTGTCGTGGGAATCCTCGGCGGATTGGGTGTCGGCGATATCGTCTGGACCGTTTCCGATATAGGAAACGCGCTCATGGCCCTACCCAACATCATCATGATTCTACTGCTCTCGGGCATGATAGCACGAGAAACTAGATATTATGTCTATCAAGGTCATCTGGATGAACCTGCAGATGAAAATATACCAGTCATAATGTCTAAATAATAGTCTACAATTTGCATCGTCTCATACGCTTGGTCATGAATCGCCACATGAGCAGGCATATCAGCAGACAGCCAATTGCTGCGCCCGAGGCGTCCACGAGCACGTCGGTGACTTGTCCCGCTCGTCCGTCGATGAGGAGCTGGTGAATCTCATCGCTGCATGCATAGAGCACGGTGATGACAAATGCCGTGATGCCCACGAGAGGAATCTGCCGTAAGGAAACTTGTTCCTCTCCCCTTGCCTCGTGTCTCCATGCCGCAATTTGCCAGCAGGTGACGACAAGCGAAATCGCCAAGCAAGCGTACTCTGTGGCGTGTGCAGTCTTGCGTATGGGCCAGGACATCTGGGTGATGAGTTGCGCTTGCTGCTCAGATGGCATGCTGTCGAATCCCTCGACGAAGACCGAAGCAAGCATGCGGGCAACGGCAGCGCTCAGTGAACCTGATTGTTCCCCATCTTGCGCCGAGAGCATGAATATCACCACCATAATCGCGAGCGTTATGCTCATGCTGACGATTATCTTGGCAACCCGCATGAATATTCCTCTTCGACATATACGTGAACAAGGCTTTAATCATATCGTTTGAGAAAAGATATGCAAAAAATTGAATAATTTACTACTACAGCGTGCAAAAGTGGTCTATAGTGTTCGCAATCTGATT
>CAYLYJ010000104.1:0-3075 GCA_964388185.1 uncultured Coriobacteriaceae bacterium | reverse complement strand
TGCCGGTGGCAAGGCCGATGGCCATGGCGAGGAACACGCTTCCGATGTCCTTGGCACTGCCGGGGATCGAGCGGAAGCGCACGAGGTTGAACACGCCCATGACGGCGATGCCGACGCCCAGGTTTCCATTTACCAACGTGATGACCATCTGGACGATGAGTGGGAGCAGGGCGAGCGTCACCACGAAGTTCTTGCTGTGATCGTGGCGAAACATGTAGACGAAAGCGCAGACGATGCCAAGCACGATGGAGGCAAGGCAGCAGACAAGAAACTCGCCCGAGGTCACCTGCGACGCGAGCGACTGCGAGTTGGCGTAAATGGACGTGAGCGCGGAATCAAGCATGGGCGGCTTTCCTTTCTTCATGACGCGCGGCGGACATGCAGGCGGCCGCACCGTACTTCGAAAACGACTGGGGGTAGACGTGCAGCGAGCTCAGGGCATCGGTGATCCAATGGGGAAGCGACGTGCTCGCCTTGAGTTCCATCACCGAGGTGGCGGGATCGAGAATGGGGCGGGCGACCGTGTCTTTTGCCGGGAGGTCGACGTAGCAGAGCTCGTCATCGAAGGTGATGCGGGGCTCATCGGCTTCGCCTTGGGGAGCCCAGGCCACACGCCAGCAGAGTATGGCTGCGGACGGCTCGAGGCTGTCGTAGCGCCCGAGCGCCGCCTCTATCTCGTGGGCGATCTGCACGTCAAGGACACTGCTCGCATCTTGTTCGCCGTCTTCTGCAAGCGGATACGTTGTCATTGCCGCCTCGTAGGAGGCGCCGTGCGCGAGTGCCCATGCACCCATGAGCGACATGCGCACGCGTCGCTTGTAGACGATGCCTTTGTACTTCTTCTTGAGCTCGAAGAAAACGGGAGTCGCGAGGAGCATGTCACCGTAGAAAGCCCGCGCAGCAACAAGGCCGTGTTGGCACAGGAAGACAAGCGCGGTGCCGTCTTCTTGCCCGTAGGCTCGTATGCGCAGCTTCTCCTTGTACACGGGCTTTTCCAGCGACCGTGCGATAATCGAGCGGTCGGGCGTGTCGAGATACACGCTCGTGACAAGCGTTCGACCGTAGTCGTCAGGCGACATGAATTGCTGGACCGCCGCCTCGATCGTCCGCCTCTGCATTGCGTCTATCAGGTACTTCTTTTCACGTCGTTTGAATACGCTCGTTACCATCACGCCTTCCTCCCCGTGTCTTCTCGAGGAGATGATAGGGAGGCAACATTGAACGAAGATTGAATCTTTGCGTGTCGCGCGATTTCGCTATTTTGCGGGAATGTGCACCGTGAAGGTTATGGTGGGGCCCTGCTCGTCGAGGATGGCCTCGATTGTCCCGCCATGCGCGTCGACGATGCTTCGTGCGATGGCGAGGCCGAGTCCGTAGTGCGAGCCCGTCTCGTCATCCGTCTCGCCCGTACGGGCCTCGTCGCTGCGTGTGAAGCGCTCGAAGAACGAGGTCTTTCGCAGGCGTTCGACCTCCTCGGGCCTCACCGCGTTGCCTACCGTGATTCGGGTACCATTGCCCGTCCGCTCGAGCGATAGGGTCACAGATGCATGTGGTGCTCCGTGGCTCATGGCGTTGTCGAGCAAAATGGCGACGAGACGCGAGAGCTCGGCTGCATTGCCCCTGACCTCGACATCGCTTGCAATCGAGCTCTCGAGGCACATGTCACGCTCGAAGGCGATGGGCTCGTGCGAGAGACATTCCGCCTCGACGAGACGGCTCAGGTCCACCACCTCGCGCGTCATCGCCTTGCTCTCGGTGCGGGCAAGTTCCAGGAGTTGCGTGACGAGTATTCCCATCTGCTCGTTTTCGTGGCGGATATTCGCGAGCCAGGGATTGTCTCCCACCTCGCGTTGCAGAAGCTCGGCGTTCGCCCCCATTACCGCGACGGGCGTCTTGAGCTCATGCCCTGCGTCTGAGATGAAACGGCGCTGCGCTTCGTATGCTTGTTGCATGGGTCGCACGATGCGTCCGGCAAGCCAACGGGCCACGAAGAAGAGCAGCACGAGCATGACAAGTCCCACGATGAGCGTATAACGAAAGAGCGTTCCCATACTCTCGGTCACGAGTGTATTGTCCATGAACGCGACGAGCGTATATCCTGCGGTGCGTTCAACGGCGAACATGAGCGAGCCCTCCAGCCCGCTGCGCGTGTTCTTGCCCAAGGCGTCATGTGCGAGGTCGACGAGCTCGCCGACCGTGTAACCGTTTGCGTTGATGCTCTCCACGGATGCCACCGACCCGTTCGCGTCGAAGAGCACGGCGTAAAACGGCGCCGAGGGGGAGGGTTTTTCCAGCTGACGCTGCCACGCGTTGTCGGGGCGTACGAATCCGGAGGGAAGACGGTCGGCCTGGTAGCTCGCGGCATAGTTCTCGAGCATGCGCGTATTTCGATCGTAGACCTCGGCGTAGCTAAACGCATATATGGCGACGAGCGTGGCGATGAAGAGCGTCACGAGTACGGCCATGATGGCGGTGATGATGCGGCGACGGGATTGCGCGAACAGCGAGGATGACTTCATGATTGTACCTCGGCGGGAAGCTGGAGTTCGTAGCCCACGCCACGTACGGCTTTTATCTTCGCATCCGATCCGATGAACGCGAGCTTCTTTCTCGTGAAGGTGAGGTAGACCTCGATCTTGTTGTACTCCGCATCGCTGTCGTAGCCCCACACGCGCTGGGCAAGCTGTTCGCGTGTGAGTATACGTCCGCGATTGCGCAGGAAGTACTCGAGGATGCGAAACTCCTTGTCGCCGAGCCGAACGCTTTCGCCCGTATGGACGTTGCGTAAGGCGAGCGTTGCCTCGTCGAGAGCGATGTCGCCACCGGAGAGCTGCATCTCGTCATTCATGCCGCTACTGCGACGTACGAGGGCCCGCAAGCGTGCGAGCAGCTCCTCGGTGAGAAACGGCTTGGTGAGGTAGTCGTCGGCCCCGCTGTCGAGTCCCTGCACCTTATCCTCGAGCTCTCCTCGAGCTGTGAGCATGAGGATGGGGGTGGAGATGCCCTCGCGTCGCAGGGCACTCGTGATGGCAAAGCCGTCGTAACCGGGCAGCATCACGTCGAGGATGAGGGCGT
>CAYLYJ010000103.1:0-3133 GCA_964388185.1 uncultured Coriobacteriaceae bacterium | reverse complement strand
GTGATGCCAAAGGGCTTGCCAATTCCGCAGAACATGCGGTCCTGGAAGGCGCGCAATTGCGCGGGAAAGTTGTAGAAGTAC
This sequence comes from uncultured Coriobacteriaceae bacterium, assembly GCA_964388185.1. Classification (GTDB taxonomy): domain Bacteria; phylum Actinomycetota; class Coriobacteriia; order Coriobacteriales; family QAMH01; genus QAMH01. The sequence continues at coordinate 3,052 of CAYLYJ010000103.1, read as the reverse complement.
ATGGGCGTCGCGTACACGATCATATCCGCCTCATGCAGGAGCGGATAGAACTTTTGCATATCATCCTTCTGGACACATTCCCCGTCATGCGAAAGGCAGTACTCGCAAGCCATGCAACCGGAGATATTCGCATGTCCCACCTCGATGCGTGTGACCTTGTTGCCTGCTTCAAGCGCACCGCGCTCGAACCAATCGGCAAGAATGCTCGAATTTCCACCCAAACGTGGGCTCGCATGAACGAGCATGATGTTCTTGGACATGACGGCCTCCCCGTCTCGAAACCTATCGCAGCGTTCTCTATCGCCGTAATTATACGTCAAAAGCGATAAAGCCCTGCATGGCCCGCGATAGAATTCGGATACCCAAACGCTGCCAAACCGTAATCTGTTTCTTTAATGAAACAATTGATGCAATAATTTGCAGATATAATGCATAGAGTTTTCCGTGCATGCTCAAAACATGCATGGTTTTGTTTCCACGTGAAGAGGAGAGATCATCGTGAAAATGAACAAGAAGAGGTTCGCCTCAGTCGCGGGCGTCATCGCCCTGGCCCTGGCGCTTTCCTTCGCCCTGGTCGGCTGCGGCGGCGGCAGCTCGAGCAGCAGCTCCAGCGCCGAAAACGGCGGCAGCCTGCGCTTCGTAACCGGCGGCGAGTCCGGCACCTACTACGCCTTTGGCTCCGTCATCGCGCAGCATGCGACCAATAACACCGACGTGAGCATCACGGCCGCCTCAAGCGGCGGCTCGCAGGCCAACATCCAGGAGCTCGAGGATGGCACTGCCGAACTCGGCTTTGCCCAGTCCGACGTCATGGCCTACGCCTACGACGGCACCAACCTGTTCGAGGGCAAGCCTGTCACCACCTTCTCCACGCTCGGCGCACTGTACCAGGAGCAGGTGCAGATCGTGACCTGCGATCCCAACATCAAGTCCGTTGCCGACCTCGCGGGCAAGAACGTCTCCATCGGCGCCGCCGGATCGGGCGTGTACTTCAACGCCATCGACATCCTGGGTGCCTATGGCCTGAGCGAGAGCGACATCAACCCGACCTACCAGAGCTTCGGTGATTCCGCCGACGCACTCAAGGACGGCAAGATCGACGCCGCCTTCATCGTCGCCGGTGCTCCCACTACGGCCATCACCGACCTGTCCACCACCAAACAGGCCTACTTGATCTCGCTCGACCAGGCTCATATCCAGCAGCTGATCGCCGAGAACAACTTCTACTCCGAGGCGGTCATCCCTGCCGGCACCTACTCCGGCCAGGATTCCGACGTGGTAACCGTCGGCGTTGACGCCGTCATCATCGTCGACAACGCAGTCTCCGAGGAAGACGTCTACGCCATCACGGCCGACATCTTTGACAACGCGCCCGACCTCATCGAGAATCATGCCAAGTACGCCGAAATCAGCCTCGAGAAGGGTGCGTCCGTCGCGAGCGTCCCGTATCATCCCGGTGCCGCCAAGTACTTCGCGGAAAAGAACATCACCGTTCCCACGAAGTAGTCTTGAGGTGATGGTCTTCTAGGCCATCAAGCGTTTTGATCTAAGTCGAAGCCATGACGCGAGGGGCGCACTTGCCTTCCATCATGGCTTCGATGCGTTTTGAGGGAGAACCGTATGGTCCACAGGGCTAGGGAAAGCAGAATCAGTAACAGGGTCAAAAGAAAGAAGACCGGCGTCGCGCCCACCGCGCAGCAAGACGTCGACGTACGCGAGACCGTCGTCGACCTTCCGCCCCACCCCGGCGCACCGGACCAGACCACAAAGCAGACCCTCGAGGCCATCGAGGATTCCGACCTCGTCGGCGAGGAAATCGAGACGGGTATCGCGACCGAAGAGGGCGCGGACATCATCATGGACAAGGCCGCCGCTCCCGTCGAGACCGACGAGGCCGAGCAGATCCTGCGCAAGTTCGACCGCGAGTCCAACACGCGCATCTGGGAGGGCGTCCCCAAGATCATCGTCAGGGCCATCATGGCCGTCTTCTCCGTCTACTGCATCGGCATGACGCTGTTCAGCACGGCTTTGCCCGAGGTCAGGCTCACGCTCTTCCTCGGATGCATCGTCATCATCGGCTTTCTGGTATATCCCGCCAACAAGAAGAAGGTCCGCACCAACTACATTCCCTGGTACGACATCCTGCTCATGATCATCGGAGCCGCCTGTTTCTTCTACTTCGCGTTCAACGCGCTGCCCATCATCAAGCTTGGCACGCGCATTGACGAGGTCATGATCGTCATCGGCATCGTCGGCATTCTCGTCGTGGCTGAGCTCTGCCGTCGCAGCGTCGGCTTGCCCATCATCTTCGTGGTGGCTGCCTTACTCATCTACGCGTTCTACTTCTTCGTGGTCGACCGAGGCATGGACCTCATGCTCGCCCTGCGTACCGTCGTCTATCGTATGTTCTATACGACAAACGGCATCATCGGCACGCCGATCAATGTCTGCTACACCTACATCGTGCTCTTCATCATCTTTGGCGCATTCCTCGAACGCACGGGTATCGCTGGCTTCTTCATCTCGTTCGCCAACCGCATCGCCGGTTGGTCGAGCGGCGGTGCTGCCAAGGTCGCCGTCATCTCGAGCGCCCTGTGCGGCATGGTGAGCGGCTCGTCGGTCGGTAACACCGTCACAACTGGATCGGTCACCATCCCCATGATGAAGAAGACGGGATATAAGCCCGAGTTCGCCGGTGCCGTCGAGGCCGCATCCTCGACGGGTGGCCAGATCATGCCGCCCATCATGGGCGCCGCCGCCTTCCTGATGGCCGAGTATATGGGCATTCCCTACATTGAGGTCGCTGCTAAGGCCATCATCCCCGCCCTGCTCTATTTCACGGGCATCTTCCTCGCCGTGCATCTTGAGGCGAAGAAGCTCCAGCTCGAGGGAATCCCGCGTGCCGAGCTTCCCAAGTGGAGCTATCTCGGCAAGAACTGCTACCTCGTCATTCCACTCGTGCTGCTCGTCTGGCTCGTCGCCTCGGGCGCACGCACGATGGCCGTATCGGCTGCCATCTCTATCCTGGGCGCCTTTGTCATCGGCTTCATCA
>CAYLYJ010000102.1:0-3148 GCA_964388185.1 uncultured Coriobacteriaceae bacterium | reverse complement strand
GCTTCGGGCTGGCGCTCGTGGGCTTTCTCGCCCTGGTGCTGGGAAGCTCGTCCTATGTGGTAATCGTGGCGGCGGTCATCGGGGGTACCGCTGTGTTGCTCGGCATCTACTACCTACTGACCTGCCTCGAATGCCAGCGCGTGCTCCTGCCCAAGATGGCCGCTGCGTGACCGCTTTTCGAGTCAGTCTGCCAAGAATGGATGCCGCGTGACCGCCATAAAGGCCCGTTTCGTCCCAATCGGCCAAGGCGTGCGGTCATTGACCGCTATCCTTGGCATCTGACGGTCAACGACTGGCAATCCTTGGCAGCGTAAAGGCGTTGCCAGCGCTTCTCACGCCACCTTGCCCGAGCGCACCTTGTCACGCAACAGCCAGCTCACCAGAATGTAGATGACCATGGACGCGGGCGCCACCAGCAGAAACGGTATCTGCAGGACGTTCGTGGCATACAGCACGCTTGCCACGGCCGAGACGACGACGAGCGTTCCCACGCCGCGCCAGTTGACCGTGTGTTCCCGTGCACCCAGGTCGATGCCCTGTGCGCCGATGCCCATCTTGCCGCGCACGATGTAGTAGTCGGTGATGAGCAGGATGCACCACGAGCTCGTGAGAATCGACCCATAGCTCATGAATGCGTTGACCTGGTCGAGGATGTTTCCCAATATGAAGGCAAGGCCGATGGCGTTGGCGATGATGACGGCCACGGGCCAGGCGAGCTTTCTTCCAAAGAGCGAGTCGAAGAGGTTGGAGACGGCGTTGGCGCCGCCGATCGAGTTCGAGGTCTCCACCTTCATCTGCGACAGGCAGATGATGGCAAGGCCGATGCCACCGGAGGCGAGTACGAGCGAGACGCCGGGATTGGTGACCGCCGCATTGGCGGCCAGCGTCGCGTCCATGCCCTGGGCGCTGAAGTACGCAAACGACTGTTCGAAGCCGTAGTAGACGATGAGTGCGCCGAATATGTACGTGACGATAGCGAATATGGTACCCGTGAGCGAAATGGGCACGATGTCACGTTCCTTCTTGGCGAAGCGCGTGAAGTCCGCCGCGAACAATGCGAGCAGACCGCTTGTCATGATGGCGTAGTTGACGGAGTAGGCAAAGCCCTCGAGGGGTTCCACTCCGGGAATCATGATGCCGTGGGTTGCGGCATCGACGAGTTGGCCGTCAGCGGCGATGAGGTAGATTACGTATCCCATGACGCAGAAGAGCGCCACGACGAACACGGCGTTCATGCGGGCGATGACCTTGGTGCCGAACAGCGCCATGAGCGCCCACACGCACGAGATGCCGATGAAGAGCGCCCAGCGGGCGAACTCGCCCTCCCAGCCAAAGGCGAACAGGATGGCGTTGCCCAGTTGCACGGTACCCACGGCCAACACGCCCACCAGGACGAATATCCAGATGAGCGAACCGACTGCGGAGCCGTTCTTGCCAAAGATGTAGTAACGGGAGACGACGTTGTTGGGAAGACCCTCGCGAAAGCAGATCTTGCCGACGAAATACGTGAGAACGAAGGAAAGCGCGAACGTGATGGCGACGGTGACGCCGCCGAGCTGGCAGCCCGCGTAGAAGGCGACGATACCGCCGCCCATGAGTTTGGAGAGGCTTGAGACCACTCCGGAGAGGATGGCCGCGATGTCCGGCCAGGAAAGACGCGCCCAATCGGGCACCCTTTCGAAAAGCGATACTTGGCTCGTGACCGAGCGCCCCTTTGCGGGAGCTCTGCCCATGGCAGGCGCCTTCACATCGGTGACAGCTTTGCCCTTGGGGCCTTTCGAATTGGAATCCATGGCGACACCTCTGTTGAATTTATCGGGTTATGCCTGATGGTTCTTCGGAGAAGGGGGTGTCGACGCCCCGTGCATGCGAGGCGCCGACTGGAAAAGGAGGGGCTATACGATACCCAGGTTGGCCATGATGATCATGACGATCAACGCACATAGGCCCGCACCGATGGAGATGGCGGCGATGTACTTGTAGGAATTCTTGTGCGTGAGTTTCATGGCCGAGAGCATGCCGAACATGGCACCCGAGTTGGGAAGCGCACCACCAATGGTGGCCGAAGTTGCGATGATCTTCGCCAGAGCGGCGGGATCGACACCCGTTGCCAGGTAGGGCTGCAGGAAGTTCTGGGCGATGATGCCCACGGCTCCCGAGCCGGAACCCATGATGCCACCGAGGGCGGCTGCCATGGTGGCGGCAGACACGTAGGTGCCGCCGGGCATGTTGAAGATGGCCCCGTAAATGACCGAGAAGCCAACGGATGCGGCGGCAACGGTGCCGACGCCGACGGCAGCAGACGTGAAGACCGCAGGACCGACGCCGGCAACGGCGCCTGCACCGAGAGAGTCCTTGACGCTCGGCACGAACTTGAAGAAGCAGGCGATCGAGGCAATGATGCCCACGAGCATGCCGATGTACACCACGTTTTTCATGCCGGTCGCGGACAGGCCGATGATGGTAGCGATGAGCAGGAAGAGCGGCAGCAGCGCGAGGAACAGATTGGGGATGTTCTTGTCCTCCTCAACCTCGATGTCGTCCTCGGTTGCCACGAAGTGCTCACCGCGGGCCTGGGCACGCTTGAGCGAGAACTTGATGATCAGGCAGCTGACCGCGATAGCGATGATGGAACCCACGATACCCATGATGGGTGCAGCCGTGAGCGAGACACCGCAGCCATTGGCCGCGTTGATCCATGCGATAGCCGGCACACCCGGAATCATCGCCATGGTGAACGAGCAGGTGCCCAGTGTCCACGCCGCGCAGAACAGCGGCCAGGGAATGTCGCACTCGCGGAACATCGGGCGTGCCAGCGGGATGAGCGCGAACATGGCGACGAACATCGAGATGCCCGCATAGGTGAGTAGCGCACCGATGAGCGATATGCCGAGAAGCACCATATATGGGCTCTTGGTTCCCACTTTGTTCATGATGGCCTGCGCAATGGATTTTGCGGCACCCGATTTGTCCATGAACTCGCCCATGATGGCACCGCCCATGAAGATGATCAAGTTACCCCTCAAGAATCCGGCCAAGCCGGTGACGTATGACGTTTCGGTGCCCACCATGGAGCTCATGATGTCCATGCCGTTGGTGAGTGCGATAACGATGGCAGTCACGATCGAGGTGATCAGCACGTTCCAGC
>CAYLYJ010000101.1:0-3252 GCA_964388185.1 uncultured Coriobacteriaceae bacterium | reverse complement strand
TCGGCCGCCGTGGAGTACACCTCGGTCTTGCGGGTCGGGATGGTCGTGTTGCGATCGATCATCTTGGTCATGACGCCGCCCATAGTCTCGACACCCAGCGAAAGCGGGGTCACGTCGAGCAGCAGGATACCCTCGACATCGCCGCCGAGCACGCCGCCTTGGATAGCCGCGCCGATGGCAACGACCTCATCCGGGTTGACGCCCATGTGCGGATCCTTACCCGTGATCTTCTTGACCTCTTCCTGCACGGCCGGCATGCGCGTGGAGCCACCAACGAGAATGACCTCGTCAATCTCTCCGCTGGAGAGCCCGGCGTCCTTCATCGCAGTCTCGACCGGCGTCTTGCAACGCTCGAGCAGGTCTGCGGTGATGCGCTCGAACTCGGCACGCGTTAGCGAGTAGTCCAGGTGGACTGGGTTACCATCGACAGCCGTGATGAACGGCAGGTTAATGGCCGCTTGCTGCGTATTGGAGAGCTCCATCTTGGCCTTCTCAGCAGCTTCCTTGAGACGCTGCAGAGCCATCTTGTCCTTGCGCAAATCGACACCCTGATCGGCCTTGAACTTGTCTGCCAGCCAATCGATGATGCGCTGATCCCAGTCATCGCCACCCAGGTGATTGTCGCCTGCGGTCGCGAGAACCTCGAAGACACCATCGCCCATCTCGAGGATAGAGACGTCAAAGGTGCCACCGCCGAGGTCGAAGACGAGAATCTTCTCATCGATGCCCTTCTTGTCCAAGCCGTAGGCCAGGGCCGCTGCGGTAGGCTCGTTGATGATACGCTTGACCTCGAGGCCGGCAATCTTGCCAGCGTCCTTGGTCGCCTGACGCTGCGCATCGTTAAAATAGGCCGGAACGGTAATGACGGCCTCGGTCACCGGCTCGCCAAGGTACTTCTCGGCATCTGCCTTGAGCTTCTGGAGCACCATGGCCGAAATTTCCTCGGGCGTGTAGTCATGCCCGTCGATCTGGACCATGTTACGGCCATCCTTGCCCTTGACCACGTTGTAAGCGACAGTCGCGCGCTCGGACTCGGTCTCATCATAGTTACGGCCGATGAAGCGCTTGATAGACGCAACGGTATTCTCGGGATTGGTGACGGCCTGGTTCTTAGCCGCCTTGCCAACGACGCGCTCGCCATCTTTGCGGAAACCGACAACGGACGGAGTGGTGCGATCACCCTCCGCGTTGACGATGATCGTGGGCTCGCCGCCCTCGAGAACCGCCATGGCCGAGTTGGTCGTGCCAAGGTCAATACCAATAATCTTGCTCATATCTATACCTTTCTGTATATGGATTCCCTTGTATATTTACATTGCATAGTATGAAATCTAAGTGACCTATTGTCAAGTTTTATAAGCTGTTTTTAGCATCTGTTACCAATATGTCATACTTAGATATTCTCAGTATGACCTTGGCCTTTGATCTGAGATATGAGCGGTTGAGGGCAATCACCCTGAATGAGAAATAAAGTATTGCCAACTGTAGTGGTTACCGCTATTTTGCATACGTGATGTTACCGAGACGAAAGGCTTGCACATGCCCCAGCCCACGATAGACATCGATGAATGCTCAGGATGCGGTATCTGCGTTGATACTTGCCCGAATGGCGTGCTCGACATTGTCGGAAGCGTCGCTTCGGTTATGAACGAGGACAGCTGCGATGGATGCGGCGAGTGCATGGAAGAGTGCCCGCTCGGCGCCATCGAGGTCGACGAGGACTAGGAAGCGTCCTTGAGGGTGTACTCCATCAGGTAGTCATTCATCTCGAAACCGCCACCGATGTCATTGTTGACGCAGGCAATCCTCTTGAATCCCATGTGATCATAGCGGTCCAGGCTCGCGATGTTGTCACGTGCGCACGTGAGCCTGATACGATCAAGCCCGTGATCGCGCGCGCGTTGCTTTACGAATTCGAACTCCGCGCGCCCCAGCCCCTTGCCGCGAGCATCCTTGACAAGGTAGAGTTTGCTCAGATAAAGGAAACCGTCGTCTGGTCTAATGCCAACAAAGCCAAGATGCTCGCCTGTTTTCTCGTCATCGACAAAATAGTACTCGTAGCCCTCGTCGGCAATGGCGGTGGTGAGCGTCTCTGTCGATAGCAGATGCTCTACCAAGTAGTTGACCTTCTCGGGCTCATGCAGCGTCGAGAAATACTCCCTGAAAATGCTCTCTGCAAATATCGCGAGCTCGGCAATACGCTCCGGATCCTTGACTCGAACGAAATCCAGTTGAGACACGGATCTGCCCTCTCTATGGGAATGCTACGTTTGGTGTGCGTTCAGTTCTAAACGCAACGATACCCCAACAATGGGGCCCTTCACAAAAAATTAAGCAAAAGAGAATGGGAAGTTTCGCGGGCTGTGGCAAATCGTGACAGCCACAGGACGAGAAACGTAGCAGAAATGGGAAGTTTCGCGAGCTGTGGCGATTTGCAGTAGCCAGGAGGCGAGAAACGTAGCAAAAAGAAGACGCCCCGTGGAAAGGGGCGTCTCGCTTCTAGCAAATGAGTCGCTTCGCTGATCTACGCAGCGGCCTTTTGGGCGATCTTGCACAGCTCGGCGAAACCCTGCGGATCGTTGACTGCCATGTCGGCGAGCACCTTGCGGTCAAGCTCGATGCCAGCCATCTTGAGGCCGTGCATGAAGGTCGAATAGGACAGACCGTTGATGCGAGCAGCCGCGTTGATACGGGTAATCCACAGACGACGAATCTCGCGCTTCTTGTTGCGGCGATCGCGGTAGGCATACTGCAGCGAATGCTGAACCTGCTCTTTTGCCGCACGATACTGACGGGACTTAGCACCGTAGTAACCCTTTGCGCGTTTGAATACGGTACGACGCTTCTTCTTGGCGTTAACTGCGCGCTTGACACGTGCCATGTTTATCAACTCCTACTAACTACTGATACGGATACGGGTTCGTGCGCTCTACGCCTTGCCCAGATTCTTCTTGATGACCTTCAGATCAGCGGGGGCAACCTCGGTCTCGTGACGGAAGTTGCGCTTACGCTTCTGGGACTTCTTGGTCATGATGTGGCTTTTGAACGCCTTGCCACGCATGATCTTGCCCGACCCCGTGGTGCGGAAGCGCTTGGCAGTGCCCTTGTGAGTCTTCATCTTAGGCATGGTGCTTACTCCTTGTCTTCGCTTTCTTTGGTGGAATTCTTGCGTGCGTCCTTGGGAAGCGGCGCGACCATCATGTGCATGTTGCGCCCTTCCATCTTTGGCTGCTGTTCTACGACGGCGAGGTC
>CAYLYJ010000100.1:0-3275 GCA_964388185.1 uncultured Coriobacteriaceae bacterium | reverse complement strand
GATTTCTCGTCGCGATTGCAGGCGCAGCGGGTATCATGGGCTGTGCCCCAAAAGTCGGCTGCGAGAAATCGAGGTCTTCGCGTGATTGTGGAATCCGTAGACAAGATCGAGGCGCGTGCGAAAAACATGCGCAAGAACATCATCAAGATGCTCAAAGAGGCCGGTAGCGGCCATCCTGGTGGGTCACTTTCGGCTACGGACATCGTAGCGTCGCTCTACTTCGGTGGCGTGATGAACTATTCCGAAGACGATCCGCAACATCCCGAGCGCGACTACTTCATCCTCTCGAAGGGCCATGCCGCGCCGGTACTCTATGCCGCGCTTGCAGAGCTTGGCTACATTCCCGATGAGGAGCTGCTCACGCTGCGCAAGTTGCACAGCCGTTTACAGGGTCATCCCGATTCCAAAAAGCTTCCCGGCGTCGAGGTCTCGACCGGCTCGCTTGGCCAGGGCCTCTCGATTGCCGCAGGTGTCGCGCTTGGCGCGCGCATTAATCAGCAGAAGGACGGCGGTCCCACGCGTCGTGTCTTCACGCTGCTTGGCGATGGAGAAATCGAGGAGGGGCAGGTTTGGGAGGCGGCCATGTTCGCCGCTCATTACAATCTCGATAACCTCATCGCCATCGTCGATAACAACAATTTGCAGATTGATGGAGACGTGCGCGATGTCGCCGGTCTTGGTGGCATCAGCTCGAAGTTCAAGTCGTTTGGCTGGCAGACGATCGAAGTCGACGGTCACGACATCAAGGCGGTCATCACCGCTCTCAAGACGGCGACGATTCTCGAGGGTTCGCCCGTCTGCATCATCGCTCATACCGTCAAGGGCAAGGGCGTTTCGTTCATGGAAAACCAGGCAGGCTGGCATGGCAAGGCTCCTAACGAGGAGCAGGCTCGCGACGCGCTTGCCGAGCTTGAGGGGAGGGAGTAGCCATGGCACAGACCATCGCGACCCGTGAGGGCTATGGCGAAACGCTCGTCGAGCTCGTCAAGGAAGGCTACGACATCATGGCTGTCGAGGCCGATTTGTCCGGATCCACCACCACCAAGAAGCTCCAGGATCTCGATCCGGATCGCTTCGTCAACGTTGGCATTGCCGAGCAGAACATGATTGGTGTCGCCGCAGGCCTCTCGCTTGCAGGCAAGACGGTCTTCACCGGTAGTTTCGCCGCCTTCGGTACGGGACGCTGCTATGACCAGATTCGCAACACCGTCTGCTACGCGGATCTCGACGTCAAGGTCGCGCCCACGCATGCGGGCATCACTGTCGGCCCTGATGGCGGTAGTCATCAGATGCTCGAGGATGTCAGCCTCATGCGTGGCTTGCCAGGCATGAACGTGCTCGTCCCGGCCGATTACTGGGCGGCAAAGCAGGCCGTGCGCATCGCGGCGACCACACCTGGCCCCTTTTACATTCGCCTGGGGCGTGCCAAGGTTCCCACCGTGTATAACGAGAGCTCCGTGCTCGAGCTCGGCAAATCGTACGTGCTGCGCGAGGGAACGGACGTGACACTTGTTGCGGGTGGCATAGAAGTCGCCCAGGCGCTCATAGCTGCCGACCAGCTCGCTTCCGAGGGCATCTCGGCCGAGGTCATCGACGTGTTCAGCTTCAAGCCCTTCGACAAGCCCACGCTGCTTACGAGCATCAAGAAGACTGGGTGCGTCGTTACTTGCGAGGAGCATTCGACGGTTGGTGGTTTGGGCTCGGCGGTCGCCGATATCATTGGCGAGAACTATCCTGTGCCGCTCGAGCGCGTCGGCGTGCGCGACATGTTCGGCACGAGCGGTGAGCCCGACGAGCTGCTTGCAGAGTACGGTCTGGATGCCGCCGGCATTGCGCTCAAGGCGCGCGCGGCCATCGCCCGTAAATGAGGAATTTGCCCGGAGCAGACTTCTCATTTTCGATTACGTGAACGCTTTGTGGTGTTCGGAATATCTTATTGGGTCTTTCGCAAGGGTGGGATAGAATACTTAGTCGATTCAGCTGAATGAGATCGGAGTTGAAACGTGGCACTATTCGGCAAATCGACGCGCGGCGCCCATGCAGCTGGTGGCCGCTCGTCAAAGGGGCGGGGCAAATCGACGCGCGCGCCCCAGACAAACGAACAGCAACCGTCAAACGACATGCGCAGAGCCAGGCAGATGGACGCGCGCCTTCCACGTGTTGACGGCGAGAGCAACGTCGACGTTCGCCGCAATGTTGCGGCTGCTACCGGGCGTCAGCGCCAGGCGACCCAGACGGGCCAAATGAGTCCGCTATCGACTTCTGGCATGCCCGCGGCCACCGAAGCCGTTGGCTCCTATGCCGACCTTGCGCTCGACGAGAACGCGAAGCAAAACCTCGGCCCTGTCGTCATTTCGATGCGCAATGTCACCAAGGTGTACCCCGCGCAGCCCAACAGGCCCGCGCTCGCTAACATCACGCTTGACATTCGCTCGGGTGAGTTCCTCTTCCTCGTTGGCCACTCAGGCTCGGGCAAGTCGACCTTCATCCGCATGCTCAATCGCGAAATTGTTCCCACGAATGGCGAGCTTATCGTCGCCGGCGAGAACCTGCGCACGATCAAGAACTGGCGCATTCCGTATCTGCGCCGCAGCGTCGGATGCGTATTCCAGGATTTCAAGCTCCTGCCCAACAAGACGGCGTTCGAGAACGTCGCCTTCGCGCTTGAGGTAATCGGCAAGTCGCGCCACGTCATCCGCACGCAGGTACCCGAGGTGCTGCGTCTTGTCGGTCTTGAGGACAAGATGGATAAGCTTCCCGATCAGCTCTCCGGTGGCGAGCAGCAGCGCGTGTCGATCGCACGCTCCATCGTCAACCGTCCGCCGATCCTCATCTGCGACGAGCCAACCGGCAATCTCGACCCCCAGACTTCGCTGGGCATCATGCGCCTGCTCGAGCGCATTAACCGCACGGGCACGACGATTCTCGTTGCCACGCATGACCGCGAGATGGTTGACCAGATGCGCCGCCGTGTTCTCGCACTCGAGAACGGCACGCTCGTTCGCGATCAGAAGAAGGGAGTGTATGGCTACGATGTCTAAGATTCTCTACTTCCTCAAAGAGTCCGTCGTCAGCTCGCGCCGCAACCTTGGCACGACCATCGGCGGTATCGTCACCATCTTCTTGTCGCTTCTCATGATCGGCGTGACCATCATTATCTCGATCATGATCGGCAACCTTGCCTCGTCGTTCGAAGATGAGGTCAACGTCCGTCTCTACATCGCCGACGAGGCGACCGACGAGCAGATAACGAGTCTCGACAACTACCTCAAGAC
>CAYLYJ010000099.1:0-3333 GCA_964388185.1 uncultured Coriobacteriaceae bacterium | reverse complement strand
CATGGGTCCAGCGATACCACCCGGCGTTCTCACGTATGGCACGCGCCTCGGCGCGGGCTGCCTCATCCTCTTTGAATAGCATCTCCGTACCTCCTAAATCATGCGCTTGTCGATCTTGCGGGCGACGACGATGGTCATTTCCTCGTCGTCCATGCCCTCGAACCAGCACGACCACTCAGTGCTGACGAGGGTCTTCACGGCGTTATGCCACAGCGCCTCGTAGCCAATGGCGAGCTCGTCCATGGGTGCCATCTCGAAGCGGCCATTGAAGTCGTCGGTCTTCACCTTGATGCGGACCTCGTCCTTGGTGAAGGCATCGAGCTCGTTGGGGACGAGCTGGCAGTCCATGAGCGTCTTGATGTAAGCGCCCATGATGCGCGGATCGTTTTCGCCGATGCAATCGGGAACGCCGAGCCAGTCGCGCACGGCGCGCTTGGTGAACGGTTCCATGAACAGGTTCTTGCCCGCCGTCGAGAAGATGATGCGGAAGATGCGGAGGAACTCCTCCTCGTCATCGGGTAGATCGCGAATGACCGCGAGCGGGAAGGCCACGCACCATGCCCAGCCGAACTCGCACAGCCAGCGATAATCGTATTCGAGACTGTGCTCCTCGCCAAAAGCGTTGGAATACTGGCCGTTGCGTAGAATCTGGCCCTCCGAGACCGTACGCTCCTCGGGCGTGTCGTGAACCGGCATGACCGGCGTGCCCATATGATCAAGGAAGCCCTGCTTTGGCAGCCCGAAGGTCGAGCGGCGCTCCGCCACGACGCGGCAATGGCGATCGCCACAGCCACGGGCCTCGCACATGTTGAGCGATACGTCGTTCTCGCCACCGTTGGCGAGGTCGAAGTTCGCGGTGAACATGGCCGTCGTCATGTTGCACAGCTCGGCGCCGACGATGTCCCACGGACAAGTGTCAAGCTCCTTCTCGACCCTGTCTTTCGTGAATTGGATGACGCGGCCGGCCATGTTCTCTGCCTCGTCGCCATAGTCGCCGAAGATTGCGCCCAGCCACGCACTCTTCTCGCAGAACTCGGGGATGTTCCAATCATCGTAGAACGTGTTGAGGTACTCCTCGCCGGACACGCCCATGTTCAGGTTGTAGGACATCTCGCAGATTGCCTCGGTGCGCTTGTCGAAGTCGGGTTCGAGAATGCGCATGACCTGGAAGATGTTCGCGCAGAATGCCGCGATTTCGCGGACGGCGTAGCGATACGCGTCCTTCTCGGGAATCAGCTTGCCCCACACCGTCTCGACTGCCTTGTGGGATTCAAGCTTGTCGTGCAATGCCATAGTATCCTCCTTCATCCGGGATGGAAAACCGCGCTTGGAACAGATACTACGAAGCGTGTGAAGGCCGATGTATTCTACAAAGCGGAGGTTTGATGCCCGTTCGGCAGGTCATTTCAATGGCGTTGCCCGTCATGTCACACACCTACATTTTGTATGTGTCTTACCGTATTTTATGAACGGCTTGCAGGGTTGTGCTGCTGCGTTCGGCATTGCATGATATGCACCAAACGAGGCGCCTTTCTAGGGACGGCAGCATGAAGCTCAACGCCGATATCGTTTTCGACAACCTGAATGATCACATCTCCGTCGAGATGCTCGGTCGCAAGGAAAGCGGGCTGCACTTGAGCCGTCCGCGCTTCTACACCGGCAACGGCCAGATCTTCGAGAAGGACACGCTCTACATCATTCGCGCTGACAAACTGCCGATGCGCTCGTCGGTGCGCCCCGGTGCGGTGCTGGTCGTCGTGGGCGACACCATGCAGCTTTCGTTCTACAAGAACCGATGTTGCATCATCCACGTCACCGACGACACGGACATCTTCAACGTGTTCAACCTCGTTCAAGACATCTACAACCGCTACGAGACGCTTGACGCCGAGATAGCGAACATCATCAACACCACGGCCGGTATCCAGCGAATCGTCGATGTCGCGGCGCCCGTGCTCGGAACCGACATCCTCGTCCTCGATGAGTACTTCGGGGTCCTGGCAGCGACCGAAAACCAGGCAGGCACCTACCTCGACCTCGCGAACCTCAGCACCTTTTTGGCAAGCGAGGATCTTGCCATGCAGAGGCACGACCCGATCTCCATGACCATTCTCGATGGCAGCTACCTGTGCCAAAACATCTTCGTCGGCGAGGAATACGCCGGAAGCGTGACCTTTGACTATGCAGGGCGTCGACGCCTGCCAAGCGATGGCGTCATGATCTCCTACATCGCCGACGCGATAAGCCTCGCGATGCGCCAGCTGCCCCCGTCGGAAAGCGGAGACTTCGGCGCCTTCCGCAACGTCATAGCCGACCTCGTGGATTGCGTGACGATTGACCAGGCCCAACGCTCACGGCTCGAGAAGCTTGGCGGGAAGCGTCGCTACGTTTGCGTGAAGATGGTTCTGTCAAAGGATCTCGCCTCGCTTCCGTACGGCTACATCTGCTCCGAGATGGAAAGCGTCTTTCCCCACAGCATCGCCTTTGTGCACGGCGCGTCCATCGTCGGCCTCATCTGCGTCGACGACCTGTGCGATGAGAATGGGGCGCATCTCGAGCGCCTGAAGGCCGACTTGGAGGGATTCGTCGAGGCGGTAGGTGTGACCGTTGGCATCAGCGACGCGTTCACGGACCTGCTCAAGGTGCGCCTATACTACGACCAGGCGTTTGCCGCGCTCGTGGGCTCGGAGTTCAAGACGCAGGACTCGCACTGCTACGTCTTCCAGGACTATGCGTTCATGAAGCTCGTGCTCAATGCCATCGGCGACCTTCCACTCGAGATGTACTTCACCGATGGCATGAAGCGCCTTGTCGAGCATGACCGCGAGGCGAATGTAAGCTACATCGAGACGCTTCGCTGCTACCTGGCAAATAGCATGAGCATAGCCAAGACCGCAAAGGCCCTGTTCATCCACCGCAGCACGCTGCTCGACCGCATCGGACGCATCGAGCGCGAGCTGGGATGCGATCTCAAGAATCCCGACGAGCGCTTGCGCATCGAGATCCTGCTCAAGGCCCAGCAGATTTACGACGCCATGGGCAGCTAGCCAAAACGAGGGGGCCGCCTCGTGACAGCCCCCTCGCACCGGCTTATTCTTGCCTGTTCTATTCCTCGATAGCCTTCAGCTTCTCGTCAATCTCGGCAACTTGCTCCTCGGTCAGACCAGCCTGTGGAAACGAGGCGAGCTTGCGGAAGGTCAGACCGCCGACGAGCTTCATCTGCGGATCCGTCTCGAATCCAGGAGAATACTCGGTGATGACCGCGCAAGCAGCCGGAGACTTCTTCAGCACCTTGACCTTATCGTCGATCGAATAACCCATGGGAACCTCCCT
>CAYLYJ010000098.1:0-3351 GCA_964388185.1 uncultured Coriobacteriaceae bacterium | reverse complement strand
GCACGCGCTGCACGCGATGCACGCCGCTCTCGAACTTCATGGAGCTGTAGACGCGGTCGCCTAGCATCTTGAACGAGATCTCCTTGAAACCGCCCATATCGGACGGCGATGCGTCGATGACCTCGACCTTCCACTTCTTACCCTCGGCGAAACGCTCGTACATGCGGAAGAGGTCGCCCGCGAAGATGTTGGCCTCGTCGCCACCGGCACCACCGCGAATCTCGACGATGATGTCCTTCTCGTCGTTGGGGTCGGCCGGCAAGAGCATGAACTTGATGTCCTCCTCGAGCTGAGGCAGCTTGCCCTCGATGTCGGAGATTTCCTCCTGCGCGAGCTCCTTGAGCTCGGGGTCGCTCTCGTTCTTGAGCTCCTCTTTTGCCGAGGCGAGCTGATCGGAAAGCGAAATGTACTCGCGCGCGGCGGTCGCGAGCTCACCCTGGCGCGCATGCTCCTTGGCCAGGCGCGTGTACTCCTTCTGATCGGCGAGCACGGCTGGGTCGCCGAGCTTGGTCTCGAGCTCCTCGTAGGCAGCGATTATCTTCGTAAGCTTGTCGTACATCTCTTTATCTCCGCGTCAGTTGAACTTGAATACCTTCTGGGCAATATGATAGGCGCTGAGCAGGACCCTGTCGCCGGCCTTGCCGGGCAGGTGCGTGCCGACGCCCATCACCGAGCGCCTGATCTTGACATAGGTCTCGTGGTCATGCTCACGCAGGTACTTCCAGATGTCAGCCCTCATCTGCTCCTTGTCGGGGCGGTCGCTCATCATCGAGAACACCGTGCAGATGACCATCATCATCGTGAGGTAATTGCGCATGTAGGAACGCAAACGCGAACTCTTGACGTCACGCTCGAGCAGGAACGAGTCGATCATGATGCGCGTGACGCGCAGCTGCTGGTCGATGCGCCCGATCATCACGGTCTCGTTGACGCTCTGGTCCTCGCGTCCGATGAAATAGCGGTACAGATCGATGTCCATGTAGTAGATGCGCTTGCACTCGGGAAGCGGCACGTACACGAAGATGTTGTCAACGTAGAAGGTATGGCGCGGCAAGGTGAGGCCGCAGTCACGCAGCATCTGCGTGCGATAGATGACCGAGTGCATGAGGATGTACTTGGTCAGGCCAAAATGCCCGCAATCATCCCAGGTGAAGAGCTGTTCAACCGGCAGCATGCGCGTGTACTTCATGACCTCCTGCGTGTTGTCGACGGTATGCTCGTACACGTAGTTGACGAGCATCAGGTCAATCGGCTCGTCGAACGACGCGAGCTTGTCGAGCATCGCGACGTTGGCGTCATTGTCGAGCCAGTCGTCGCTGTCCACGACCTTGAAGTATGTGCCGCGGGCGTTCTCGAGCCCCGTCATGACCGCAGCGCCATGGCCGCCGTTCTCCTGGTGGATGGCACGTATCACGCCTGGGTTGGTGGATTCCCACACCTGCGCCTTTTCGAGCGTGTTGTCCTTGGTCGACCCGTCATCGACGATGATGATCTCGATGTCGTCGGGACGATTGCACGCCAGTATCGACTCGATGCAGGCATCCATGTATTCCGCCGAGTTGTAGCAGGGAATCGTGTATGTGATGAGCTTCGTATCCATAGCCGCCTATTGTATACCAGCGAGCGTCCCTAGGCTTGCGCCTTGCGCGCCTGGGATTGCACGCAGGTCACCGCGACGGTACCGACAATGTCGTCTGCCGAACACCCACGAGAAAGGTCATTGACCGGCTTGGCCACGCCTTGCAGGATGGGGCCGAAGGCATCGGCCTTGGCCAGGCGCTGTACGAGCTTGTAGGCGATGTTGCCCGCATCGATGTTGGGGAAGATGAGCACGTTTGCCTTGCCGGCAACGGGTGAATCGGGAGCCTTGAGCGCCGCGACCGTATCGATGATGGCCGCGTCGACCTGCAGCTCGCCATCGAGCTGGAGCTGCGGCGCGCGCTCCTTGGCGATGCGCGTGGCCTCGGCCATCTTCTCGACGCTCTCGCCCTTGCCCGAACCGTAACTCGAGTACGAGAGCATCGCGACGCGCGGTTCGCCGCCGCACAACTGCTCGAAGCTGTTTGCGGACGCTATGGCGATCTCGGCGAGTTCCTCGGCCGTGGGATAGATGTTGAGGGCACAGTCGGCAAAGACGAAGAGCCCGTCGTCGCCATAGGGGCAATCGGGCACGTCCTCGACGAAGAACGAGCTCACGAGCTCGGTGCCCGGCGCGGTCTTGAGAATCTGGAGAGCGGGGCGCAGCGTGTCGGCCGTGGAGTGGCAGGCACCGGAGACCATGCCGTCGGCATCGTCCATGTAGACCATCATGACACCGAAGTAACTCTCGTCCTTCATCTGCTCGCGCGCCTCGTTGATGGTGACGCCCTTCTTCTTGCGTAACTCGGCGAATTTCTGGGCATAGGGCTCGAGGAGATCGCTGGACCTCGGATCGATGATGGTGGCGTCGCTCACGTCGATGCCGTGGGCTGCAATCTCGCTTTCAGAGCCGAGGATGATGACGTCGGCAATGCCGGCATCCAGAATGGCACGAGCGGCCTGTACGGTGCGGATGTCGCTTCCCTCGGGCAAGACGATCTTCTGCTTGTCGGTCTTGGCTCGCTCGATAATCTTGTCCAGAAACTTGCTCATCACGCACATCCTCTCAAGTACCAATGCAAATACAGTTCCCAATAGCTTATCGGATATGGGAGGCATGCACTAGAGCTTGCCGGCCGCAAGGCACGCAAACGCACATATTCAATTTATGCCGAAGTTACTGCCCGGCGGGCATGGAGCTTTCTTCGATGACGTTACCATCCTCGTCAAGGCGAATCACGTGCACCGAGTTCTCGAGGCTCTGGTCCTCGCCCGTCTCGTTGTTGTGAATGACGGTCTTCTGCATGTCGGGCAGGACCTTCTGGACGCCAGGAACATGCTCGACGAGGACGCGCTCGACACCTTCAGAAAGCGTGAGGGCGGAAAGCGGACAGTCCACGCAGGCGCCCCTCAGGGCAACGTAGACGATACCCTTCTCGTCATCGATTTCCGTGACGTCAAGATCGCCGCCGTCCGCCTGTATCTGGGGCCGTATGCGGCTTATGACGTAATCGAGCATGCCTCTATCGATCATGAAAGCGACCTTTCACATACAACAAATCATCCGCATTGCAGACTACCACTCGAAGGTATGGATGGAAACAACAGCAAGTTTACGATTGAAGAGCATTCAATGCGTGAGATTGGCATGAAGCGCGACACGTAGCGTACTAAACGCTACGCGAGTGACGCGATGAATACCAAGATTGCGTGCCCTAAAGCGCAGGAAGCCCCTGGAGAGCTCAGCATCGTCCTAGTCTCCCACGGCCTTCC
>CAYLYJ010000097.1:0-3457 GCA_964388185.1 uncultured Coriobacteriaceae bacterium | reverse complement strand
ACGCCGACCTTCGTCTTCGACGTCGAGGAGTTCTGGCGCCGGCTGGATAAGGTCGCCGATATATTCGACGACGAGGTGCGCCTCTGCTTTGCGATGAAGGCCAATCCCTTCCTCGCGGGAGCCGCGGCTGATCACGGAATCCGCCTCGAGGTCTGCAGCCCCGGAGAGCTCGCCATCTGCGAGGATGTGGGCATTTCGGCGAATCAGATCGTGTACTCGGGCGTGAACAAGCAAGCCGAGGATGTGAGCCGCGCCATCCGCTACCGCGTCGGTGTGCTCACTGCCGAATCGAAATTGCACGTGGAACTCATCGAGATGTGTGCCGCGAGGGCATCAACCAAGGTCAAGGTGCTCTTGCGACTGAACTCCGGCAGCCAGTTTGGCATGTCCAAGGCCGACCTGCTCGAAGTCATCGACAATCGCGCGGACTTCCCGCATCTTGAGATTGTGGGACTGCACTACTTCGTGGGCACCCAGCGCAAGAAGCTCAAGCACCAGGTTCGCGAACTCGAGAAGCTACACGCGCTCATCGGCGAGCTGCGCGACGAGCATGGCTTCGAGGTGCAACGCCTCGAATACGGCCCTGGCCTGGCGGTGCCCTACTTTGACGACGAGGACTTCTCCGATGACCTTTCTCCGGCTCGCGAGCTCGCGCCTGCCATCCGAGAGCTCGCAAAGGATGTTGAGGTCACCATCGAGATGGGGCGTTTCTTCGCAGCGTCTTGCGGCACCTATCTCACCCGCGTGGTCGACATCAAGGAAAACGACGGCACGAACTACTGCATCCTCGACGGTGGTATCAACCACCTCACCTATGCGGGGCAGGTGATGGGCCTCAAGGTGCCCGTGACCGCCAACCTTTCTGCGCTGGCCGACGCCATGCGCGAACGTGACAAGCGCTCCTGGACGCTGTGCGGCAGCCTGTGCACGGTCAACGACGTGCTTGTGCGAGAGGTCAGCCTCGAGAGTCTCGAGCTCGATGACGTGCTCGCATTTGCCAACGCCGGCGCGTACTCCGTGACCGAGGGCGTGCATCTGTTCCTAAGCCGCACGATGCCGCGGGTGGTCTTGCGCTATGATGGCGGATGCGAGCTTGCACGCGACTTCATCGAGACAAGCACGCTCAATACGCCACGAAAATGAGGCAAACGTGCCCGGCACGCTGTCTCATGGACATTTGACTTGATGTGAGGAGTATCTAATGGACGACATCACGCTTGAGGCAATTATCGACTTGCTCAAGGACGTCGAGGAAGACGTCGACTACGAGAATTGCACGGCGCTGGTCGACGAGCGATTCCTCGACTCCTTCGACATCCTCGCGATCATCAACGCAATCGATGATGAGTTCGACATTGCTGTTCCCGCCAAGGAAGTCATCCCGGCCAACTTCAACAGCGCCCAGGGTATCTACGAGATGGTGCTGCGCTTGGCCGAGGAGGAGTAGGGGCGCCAGATAAATCTCGCCGGGGCACTTTTGTCTGATCGTCCCGGTTGCGCCACCCTTGCCGCCTGCAAAAAAATTCCAAAATATGCATTGACAAAAAGTTAGCAATACCTAATATTTAGTTAACATTAGCTAACTATGGAGGTTGTTATGACGCTGTCTGATATCAAACCGGGTGCGACGTGCACGGTGGTAAAGCTTCGCGACGAAGGCGCGACCCGCCGCCGCATCATGGACATGGGCATTACCAAGGGCGCGCAAATCAGGGTCGACAAGGTCGCCCCGCTGGGCGATCCCGTCGATTTGACCGTGCGCGGCTATCATCTGTCGCTGCGCAAGTCCGACCTCGACAAGATCGAGGTCCAGGCGGTCTAACCACTCGGTAAGACGATGGGCTGGCTACCCCTTACGCCAGCCATCTTTTTGCACTGCTGTTAGCAATTGCTAACAAATGAGACAGTTGCTCTGATCTTCTGTCTCATTCGGAATCAAAGGCACGGAGAGGAAGAAAGCACGACATGGAAACGACCATTGCGCTGGTGGGCAACCCCAACTCAGGCAAGACGACGCTGTTCAACCAACTTACCGGCAACCATCAATACGTGGGTAACTGGCCCGGTGTGACGGTGGAGCGTAAGACCGGCCATCTCAAGAACGACAAGAACGTCCAGTTCGTCGACCTGCCGGGTATCTACTCGCTATCCCCGTACTCGAGCGAGGAGGTCATCTCGCGCAATTACCTGGTCGACGGTCACCCCGACGTCATCATCGACATCGTCGATGCGTCCAACCTCGAGCGCAATCTCTACCTGACCACGCAGCTCATGGAGTTTGGCGTGCCCGTGGTGGTCGCGCTCAACCAGATGGACATCGTGAAGAAGCGCGGTTATACCATCAAATCCAAGGAGCTTTCCGAGCAGCTCCAGGTGCCGGTCGTCGAGATATCAGCACTCAAGGGCGATGGCCTCGAAGACCTGGTCGCCGCTGCCGTCAAGGCGGCGCGCGCGGGTGTCATCCCGCAACCGGTCCGCTTCACTCCCGAGCTCGAAGTCGCCCTCGCCAAGATCGAGGATAAGCTTCCCAGCGTCATGCCCGACAACATGCGCCGCTACTACGCCATCAAGCTCTTCGAGCGCGACAAAGACGCTGTCGAGGAAATCGGCACCAAGGTCAACTGCGATGACATCATCTTCGAGGCCGAGGCGCTCTTCAACGACTCGTCGGATGCCATCATCACCAACGAGCGCTATCGCTACATCGAGGGCTTCATCAAGCGCGTCCACCGTCGTTCGATTTCGGGTGCGACCATTTCCGAGAAGGTCGACAGCGTGCTCACCAACCGCATTCTCGCGCTGCCCATCTTCGTCGTGGTCATTACGCTCATTTACTACATCTCCATCAGCACCGTCGGTACCTACGCGACTGACTGGGCAAACGACGGCGTCTTCGGCGATGGCTGGTACCTCGACCCGGTGGCAATCGTGTCCACAGAGGGTACGGCGCAAGCCGCCCTCGATGCCGCGACCGAACCTTATGACGAGGCGCAAACCGCCATCAGCGAGTACCTGACGCAAGCCGGCGAGGCGGGTGTCAACACCGATACGATAGCGGCGTTCATCGGCGAGGAAGCTGACGAGGGCGCCAACCTCGAGTCCTCGGAGTTCCAGACCGCCCTTGCCGAGTTCGAGCAAGACGCCGCCAACTCCGGCTTCGTGGCCGAATACACCTCAGTCGACGAGGAATCCGCCATGGAGACCGACTACTTCGTGTACTACGGCGAAGCGGGCGAACAACAGGCCCAGGCCCTTGCCGACGCGCGTAACGAGCAAATTGCCGCCGAGGGTCGCGAGGGATCGGCCGAGGCCGTCGTCTACAGCTTTGACGGCGAGGCCACCGATGGGGAGACCGGCGAGGTCATCACCCAGGGTGTCGGCGTACCCGCGCCGCAAGACCCCAGCGCCTACGGCATCTGGATTCCCGGCATCCCCGTGCTCATCGGCACCGCGCTCG
>CAYLYJ010000096.1:0-3496 GCA_964388185.1 uncultured Coriobacteriaceae bacterium | reverse complement strand
CGCATCGCCTCGCTCGTCAAGCGCCATGCGTCGGCATCGGCCGAGGCAAGCACCATCACGCATAATGGCGTCACGCTTGACCTGGGCACATCCGAGGTTCGCTACCAGGGGCAGTCGGCCGAGCTCACGAGAAACGAGCAGCGCATCCTCGCCCTGCTCATGCGCAATGCCGGCACCATCATCTCGCGCCAGGAGATCATGTGCGACCTGTGGGAATCCGATGCGTTCGTCGATGACAACACGCTCACGGTCAACATCAATCGCCTGCGCAAGACGCTCGGAAGCATCGGCATTGCCGACGATTTCCTGCAGACACGCCGCTCCCTCGGCTATGTGATCGCGGCGTGAGTGCCCCGATGCAGTATCAAGACACAGCCCGGTTCACGCCAATCAGCTTCGTGCGCGACAAGGCGCTCGCCCTGACGCTCGCGCTTGTCACCATCGCCTTCGTCACCTCCTTGCTCGTCATACTCGGCACGACCACCGATGCGATTCTCCTCATCGACCTCACGCTTGTAGCAGTTCTGTTCCTGGCGTTTGCCCTGGAATACCGACGGCGCGCACGGTTCTGGAAGGGCATCGAAGAGGCGCTGGAATCGCTCGACAAGACGCGCTACTTCGATGAGCTCGTCTGCGAGCCCACGTTCCTGGAAGGGAAAATCGCACTCGACATGGCGCGCTCGATTGCAGAACAGGCAACGCATGAGGGCAACGAGCTCAGGATGCAGAGCCACGACCGCGCCCAGTACACCGAGCTCTGGGTACACGAGGTCAAGACGCCGCTTGCCGCCGCGCGGCTGCTCCTCGACAAGATGCACGGCGAGGACGCAAGCAAGCTCAAGCTCGAACTCGAGCGCGTCGAGCACCTCGTCGAGCAGGCGCTCTTCACCGCACGCTCGGACACGCTCGTGAACGACTACGTCATCCGCGAAATCGTGCTTGGCGATGCGGTGGGCGAGGCATGCAAGGCGAACATGCGCTACCTCACGTCATGTGGCGTTGCCATCGATATCCACATCGATCCGCAGACCACGGTCGTGGCCGACAAGGCCTGGCTTGCATTCATCCTCACCCAGCTCATCATCAACGCCGCGAAGTACGACGCCACCACCATCACCTTCGAGGCCTACGAAAACGACAGGGAAGGCCCGCACGCCTGCACGGTACTCGAGGTGCGCGACGACGGCTGCGGCATTCCCGCCGCCGACGTTCCCCGCGTCTTCGACCGCGGATTCACGGGCGAGGTCGGTCGCGCCCACGGCTCGGCAACCGGCATGGGGCTCTACCTCGTCGCTCGCATGTGCGCGCAGATGGGGCTCGGCATCATGCTCGCGAGCGAAGAGGGCGTGGGCACGCGCGTGCAGCTCAGCTTTCCCCACGACCGCCGCCGCATGCACATGTCGCTGTGACGAAAGCGTGCTATAGCCTAGCCGGTAGCCCGCTCGTCGAATGAATCCCCGATTGCAGAAGCGACGAAAACGCGAAGCGGTCTTGCGAGGACTGTCTGAGCGCGCTGGTCTTGCGCGCGAGTTCCGCAGCAGCTTCGCGTTTTCGTCGCTTCGGGTGCAGTCGATTGGCGAAGTCGGCGAGCGGGCTACCGACTTCTTACTCTTACGAACTTGTAAGTCGCACGTAAGCCGCTTCGATGGCAGCTGTAATCCACGCGTTGCACCATAGGGGATGTTCGGCAACCGCTATGCGAAAGGTCATCCCATGAAGGCTACGAAAGTCTTATCCACGGTAACGAAGGGCGTCGGAGCAGTTACACTCGTGGCAGCAGCGCTTGTCGCGGGCATGCTCGCATACGCCTCAGTCAAAGTTCCGCGCACGGGAAGGGGAATCCATGTCTGAAGTAACCGCAATTCCGTCTGCCAGCGTGACGGGTTCCTCGTCGGCCTCCTCCCCCATCCTCTGCGTGCGTAACGTCGAGAAGGTCTACGGCGGCAGGCAAAACCTCATGTACGCACTGGCCGGCGTGAGCTTCGACGTCGCGCGTGGCGAGTTCGTCGCCATCATGGGCCCGTCGGGCTCGGGCAAGACGACGATGCTCAACTGCATCTCCACCATCGACCGCCCCTCCTCCGGGCGCATCCTCATCAACGGAAGCGACATCACCACGATGTCGAAGGGCAAGCTCTCCGCGTTCCGTCGCGACGAGCTCGGCTTCATCTTCCAGGATTCCAACTTGCTCGATACGCTGACCGGCATGGAGAACATCGCGCTCGCTCTCACTATCAAAGGCACGCGTCCCGCGACCATCACCGCGCGCGTCCAGGACATCGCGCGCACGCTCAACGTCACCGAGTCGCTCAAGCAATACCCCAACCAGATGTCCGGTGGGCAAAAGCAGCGCGTCGCCGCGGCACGCGCCATCGTCGCCGACCCCTCCCTCATCCTGGCCGACGAGCCCACCGGCGCCCTCGACTCGCGCAACGCGACCATCATGCTCGAGACGCTCGAGATGCTCAACAAGTCCCTCAACGCGACCATACTCATGGTCACGCACGACGCGTACGCGGCGTCGTTCTCCGACCGCGTGCTCTTCCTGTCCGATGGCAAGCTCTTCAACGAGATCCGCCAGGGTTCGCTTTCGCGCGAGGAGTACTTCGCCCGCATCATGGAGGTCGTGACCTTCCTCGGCGGGGAGGCATACCATGCTGCTTAAACTCGCCGTGCGCAACATGCGGCGATCGCTTCGTGACTACGCGATCTACTTCGTCACACTCCTCATCGCCGTCACCGTGTTCTACGCGTTCAACTCCGTGGGTGACCAGCAGGTCATGCACGACATCGCGGCGTCCAACAACACAAACGTCGTGGAGTTCACCGGCTACATGATGAACACCTTCTCCGTCGTCGTCGCCTTCGTGTTGGGCTTTCTCGTCATCTACGCCAACCAGCTACTCATCAGCCGGCGCAAGCGCGAATTCGGCATATACCTCGTGCTCGGCATGAAGCCCGGCCAGGTATCACGCATCCTGCTCTACGAGACGATCTTCATCGGTCTGGGCTCGCTCGTCCTCGGCCTTGCCCTCGGCGTGCTCATCTCGCAGCTGCTCTCGTTTGCCACGGCCGCGCTCTTCGGCATCGCCATGCCGCAGTACCAGTTCAGCTTCTCGCCCATCGCCTGCATCGCGACGCTTGCGTGCTTTGCCGCCATCTACATCGTGGTCGCCATCTTCAACGTCATCACCGTGCGCCGCTGCAAGCTCATCGACCTCATCGGCGCCAAGACCAAGCGGCAAAAGATCATCGTCCGCAATCCGTGGGTGTGCCTCGTGCTCTTCATCGTGTCGCTCGTCCTCATCGGGCTCGCGTACTGGCAGCTTGACGTCAACGGCATGACGCTCCTGTTCGATGCAGAGTTCCAGCGTGCGACCGTGCTCATGCTCGTGGGTTCGCTGCTGTTCTTCTTCTCGCTTTCCGGCTTTGCCATCGCCGTGCTCACGCGCCTGCGCGGCGTGTACTTCAAGCGCCTGCGTCCCTTCACCACGCG
>CAYLYJ010000095.1:0-3507 GCA_964388185.1 uncultured Coriobacteriaceae bacterium | reverse complement strand
GCGGTCAAGGTAACCCCAAGGTCATCTCGGCAATCGTGACCGAGAAGCTCGAGGGCTAAACTCCGGTGGAGATCGCGTCTGCCTGTGTGCTATGCCCACGTCGCTGCGCCATCGATAGAACGCAGGTACGTGGCGTATGCGGCGAGGGTAATGAGGTACGTCTCGCGCGCGCCGCATTGCATTTCTGGGAGGAGCCGCCCATTAGCGGCGAATCCGGAAGCGGCACGGTGTTCTTTTCGGGTTGCCCGCTACGTTGCGTCTATTGCCAGAACAAGCCCATCGCACGCGGCGAAGTCGGTCGCGAGGTTTCCATCGAAAGGCTCGCGCACATCTTCCTTGAGCAGCAGGAGCGCGGGGCCCTCAACATCAACCTCGTGACACCGACGCATTTCGCGATGCAAATCAGGATGGCACTTGACCTTGCCCGGTCGGATGCGTTCTCCGACACGCCCCTCGCCTTACCGGTCGTGTATAACACGAGTGGGTACGAATTACCCGAGGCAATAGAGGCGCTTGACGGTTATGTCGATGTCTTTCTCACTGACTTCAAATACGCTTCATCCGACCTCGCACGTCGCTACTCTGCAGCTCCCGATTACCCTGAAGTTGCCCTGACGGCGCTCGATGCAATGTTTGAGCTCATGGGCACCCTTGTCTACGACGAAAACGAAAGGGGAGAGGAGCGACTCGTGCGCGGTATCATCGTGCGTCATCTTCTGCTGCCGGGACACCTCGAGGATTCCAAGCGCGTCATGGACCTGATTGCCGCAAAGCCCTATCGTGATGACATCATTGTGAGTATCATGAACCAGTTTACGCCTGCACCTGATCTAACTGCGACATATCCCGAACTCGCGCGATCCGTGAGCCCAAAGGATTATGACGAACTCATTGACTATGCATTGAATTTAGGCATTATGAATAGTTTTATGCAGGAAGGTGGAGCTGCAAGCGAATCCTTCATCCCTGCCTTTGATTACGAGGGCATATAGAAAAATGAGACATTATGACTATATTATTGTCGGTGCTGGATTAGCGGGCTCGAGTTGCGCGTATCTATTAAAACAAGCTGGATGCAATGTCTTGCTTCTAGAGCGGCTTGACCTTACGACCAAGTCCAAGCTCTGTGCCGGTCTCATCACACCACGAGCATTGCGTGAGCTCAAGCTTATATTCGATAAAGTGCCTAATAATATCTTCGAGTCTCAATTTTCGAGCATGCGCTGCATTGCGGCAGGCATGCCAGTCGACCTCAATGGCATCGAAATGTACAGTGTCGAACGACGCGAGCTCGATTGCTTCGCATTCGAACGCTACCAGCACGAGGGAGGAAAGGCCCTCGATCGTTTTCATATCCGTGCAATCGACTTCGAGACAAGGATGCTTACTGGCACGCGCGATGGGGACGAGTCCATCTCGTTTGGCTACGACATACTTATCGCTGCAGATGGAGCGCTCTCGTTTGTGCGCAAGACACTCGCGGGCAATGCGCCTGACGCCATACTTTCGCTCGAGACGACGGTCACTAACACTGGTGCGCCGCTCACCATGTGCTACGAGGATGGTTTCATCGGGTATTCCTGGTATGCGCCTTGTGGCGATGTCGCCAAGCTTGGTTGTTGCGCCTATGCAGGCGATCCCAATCTTGACGCTCGTCTGAGCGCATTTGCCGCCCAAATGGGCGTCAACTACGACTGCCGCAGGGGCGCCTTCATTCCCACGGGAAGCGACGTCTTACTCGAAAGAGATGGCGTCTACTTCCTTGGTGATGCAGCAAGCCTCATTGCGCCTCCTTCCGGGGAGGGCATCTATCATGCGTTGCATTCCGCACGTATGCTTGCACGTGCGCTCGTCAACAAGGCAAGCTACCGTGCGCTCATGCAGCCCGTCGTCACCGAAATACGGCATCAGTACAAGCTACGCGGCCTCTTCTTCGATACGCGCTTCATGCGCGTTGGCATCAAGCTCGCGGATATCACGCCCTACGGTGCCGAGCGCGCTGTCAAATTCGCTCTCAGGCACTTCGCCGGATACTAGGAGGGGTCCGGACAACCCGGACCCCTTTGCCTGCATGATGCATGTCGCGCGAGCCTATCCGCGTCTCTCTTCGCCTTGCTCCTGGTCGAGAAGCTCGATCTCCTCGACGTTGGCACCCGCGACGATCTCGCGACGCGTACTTGCCTTTGCGTCGGGCATCGCCTCGATCTCGGCATAGAGCTCGCGGTCGGTACCCGATTCGGGACTCGGCGGGTTGACCTCGAAGGGCACCGCCTTGGTGAACAAGCTCACGACCGGCACGATGATGATCGAGAGAATCATCGCGATGGCACCGGCGTTGATGGGGGAGGCGATGAGCGGCGTACCGACAAAGCCCATGATCATGTTCACGGTCGTCAGGCCCACGCCGACGATGAAGCTCGCCCACACGGCGGCCTTGCTGATGCGCTTGCTGTACAGGCCCCACAGCATCGGACCGAGAAAGGCGCCGGCAAGAGCGCCCCAGGAGATGCCCATGAGCTGGGCGATCCAGGTCACGGAGCTCTGGTACTGGAACACGGCGATGAGCGCCGAGATGGCCACGAAGACGACAAGCAACGCGCGGATCCAGACGATCTGCTTCTTCTCGTTCATGTTCTTGACGATATTGCCCTTGATGAGGTCGAGCGTGAGCACCGAGCTCGAGGTGAGTACGAGCGACGACAGCGTGCTCATCGAAGCGGACAGCACGAGCACGATGACGAGACCGATGAGAACATCGGGCAGGTTCGAGAGCATGGTCGGGATGATCGAGTCGTAGACGGGCGTGCCGTTGGCGGCGTAGGCGATCTGATCACCGAAGAGCTGGCCGAAGCCACCGAGGAAGTAACTGCCACCAGCGATGACGAAGGCGAAGACAGTGGAGATGATGGCGCCTTGCTTGATGGCCGGGCCCGACTTGATGGCATAGAACTTCTGCACCATCTGCGGCAGGCCCCAGGTACCAAGCGATGTCAGGATGACGACGCCCATCAAGTTGAGGAAATCGGGGCCGAGAAAGCTCGTGAAGGCACCAAGCTGCTCAGTACCGGGCGCTTGGATCTGCGAAAGCTGGACGACGGCTTCGGAGAGTCCCCCCTGCGTTTGCAAGACCGCGATGATGACGGCCGTGATGCCGACGAGCATGACGATGCCCTGCAAAAAGTCGTTGACGACCGTGGCCATGTAACCACCAAGAACAACGTATATGCAGGTCACGATGGCCATGCCGATGACGCACCACTCGTAGGGCACGCCAAACGCCATCGTGAACAGGCGCGACAGGCCATTGTAGACCGAGGCGGTATAGGGGATGAGGAAGACGAAGATGATGGCAGCAGAGGCAATGCGCAGACCCTTGCTCTTGTAGCGCTTGCCGAAGAACTCGGGCATGGTCGAGGCCTTGAGTCGCTGTGTGACCTCGCGCGTGCGCGGACCGAGCACCCACCAGGCAAGCAAGCTGCCTATCACGGCGTTGCCTATGCCCGCCCA
>CAYLYJ010000094.1:0-3538 GCA_964388185.1 uncultured Coriobacteriaceae bacterium | reverse complement strand
CGCCACTGGTGATAGCCCACGACGAACTCATCGATATCGCCATCGAACACGGCATCGACGTTGCCCGTCTCGACGCCGCTGCGCAGGTCCTTCACCATCTGGTAGGGATAGAGTACATAGTTGCGAATCTGGTTGCCGAAGGAGATTTCGTGCTTGGGGCCACGCAACTCGTCGAGTTCGTTGGCACGCTTCTCCTGCTCGAGCTCGTAGAGCTTGGAGCGCAGGATGCCCATGGCGGTCGCCTTGTTCTGGAGCTGCGAGCGCTCGTTTTGACAGGTGACGACGATACCCGTTGGCAGGTGCGTGATGCGCACGGCGGAATCGGTGGTGTTGACGCCCTGGCCGCCGTGACCCGAGGAGTGGTAGACGTCGATGCGCAAATCGCCCTCGTCGATTTCAACCTCGATGTCATCGGGCAGAACAGGCAGGACCTCGACACCGCCGAAGGTGGTCTGACGGCGTTTCTTGGCATCGGTGGGACTGATGCGCACGAGACGGTGCACGCCTTGCTCGCTTTTGAGCATGCCGTAGGCGTTGTGGCCGCTCACCGTGAAGGTCGCGCGGTCAAGACCAATGGCCTCGCCGGCAGGCGCGTCATTGACGGTAACCTTCCAGTTCTTGCGCTCTGCGTAGCGCGTGTACATGCGGAAGAGCATCTCGGTCCAGTCCTGAGCCTCGAGCCCGCCTTGGCCAGGATTAATCGTCACGATGCAATCGCCCGAATCGAGCTCGTCATCGAACCACGAGGAAAGCTCGAGCGCGTCGGCATCTGCCGTGAGCTTGCGTATCGAATCGATTACCTCGGCCTCGAGCTCGTCGTCACCCTCTATCGCAAGCTCGTTGGCTGTCTCGGCGTCTTCGAGAAGCGAGACGGCGTTGTCGTACTCGGCGATCTCGTCGCGCAGGGCGGCGGCCTTGCTCATAATGCTCTGCGCGTGCTCCTGGTCATCCCAGAAGCCACCCTGTGCAGATTGCGCCTCGAGCTCGGCAAGCTGGCCACGCTTGTCGTCGATGTGCAGGTACGAGCCCATCTTCTCGATGCGCTCACGCAGCGCCGTAAGCTCCTGTGCGTGGTTGTCTGCCATGCCCTACTACCCTATCGAGCTGCGCCGTGGCACTTCTTGTACTTCTTGCCGCTGCCACATGGACACGGATCGTTACGTCCAACGTTGGCATACGGATCGTCCTTGTCCTTCAC
This sequence comes from uncultured Coriobacteriaceae bacterium, assembly GCA_964388185.1. Classification (GTDB taxonomy): domain Bacteria; phylum Actinomycetota; class Coriobacteriia; order Coriobacteriales; family QAMH01; genus QAMH01. Next base: position 2,340 of record CAYLYJ010000094.1, on the reverse strand, counting down.
AACCGTGCGCGGCGCGGGTTGCGCGCCCGCCATGCTCGCCGACGTCGTCGTCTGCGTCGCCGGGGCAGTGGTGCTGGCAACCCTGCTCGTCGCATCCGGGATGTTCTCGTCAGGTGCCGAGTATGAAACGCTGTTGAGTGTCTCCTGATCCTCTTCTTGCTCGGGCTGCTCGAGATTGACGGTGACCTGCAGACGCAGCACCGTACGGATGAAATCCTCGTAGATGGCAGCGACAAGCGCGCTAAAGGCCGAGTACGCCTCCTCCTTGTATTCGACAAGAGGATCGCGCTGACCGACGGCACGCAGGCCGATGCCGGCACGCAGGTAGTCCATCTCGGAAAGATGCGACATCCAGCGCGTATCGATGACACGCAACATAACCTGGTTTTGCACCTGGTCAAAGACGTCGGCTGGAATCTGCTCCTTCTTGTCCTCGTAGATGCTGAGCACCTTTTCAGAGACGACATCGACCATACGCGTGGTCTCTTCACGATGATCGAGCTCGTCGAGGTCGAATTCGATGCCCGTCAGCTCCTTGAACCAGGCGTTGAGGCCCTCCATATCCCAGTCTTCGTAGACATCGTGACTTGGGCAGTACTCGAGCACGGCATCCTCGACCGCGCCCACGATGAGCTCAGGTACGCGCTCGGCGTAGCTCTTGCCGTCCAGGATGTCGTTGCGCTCGGCGTAGATGGTCTTGCGCTGCTTGTCCATGACATCGTCGTATTCAAGGACATGCTTACGTGATGAGAAGTGCATGGCCTCGACTTGGCGCTGAGCGCTTTCGATGCCCTTGGTGACCATCTTGGCTTGGATAGGCATGTCATCGTCGATTTCGGTGCGCTGCATGAGGTTGCCGATACGATCCATGCGGTCGCCGCCGAACAGTCGCATGAGGTCATCTTCGAGCGAGAGGTAGAACTGTGATGAGCCTGGATCGCCTTGACGGCCGGAACGACCACGCAACTGGTTGTCGATGCGTCGTGACTCGTGACGCTCAGTGCCGATGACGGCAAGGCCGCCCGCATCGCGCACGATGCGGGCCTCTTCGGCGCAAATCGTCTTGGCCTCGGCAAGCGCATCTTCCCACTGCTCGTCCGTGATGTCATCTTCTTCGATGCCGCGCTGCGCGAGTATGTCACGCGCGAGGTACTCGGGATTGCCCCCGAGCAAGATATCGGTACCACGACCGGCCATGTTAGTGGCGATGGTGACCGCGCCGGCGCGCCCAGCCTGGGCGACGATGTTGGCCTCTTGCTCGTGGAACTTCGCGTTGAGAACAGAGTGCTTGATGCCACGCTTGGAAAGCAGCGACGAGAGACGCTCGGAGCTCTCGATGGAGATAGTGCCGACCAAACAGGGCTGCTGGTGCGCATGACGCTCGGCGACATCATCGGCCACGGCATTGAACTTGGCATCGACCGTGCGATAGACAAGGTCGGGAAGCTCCTCGCGAATGACGGGCCTGTTGGATGGAATCACCTCGACGGGCAGCTTGTAGATGTCGCGAAACTCGGCATCCTCGGTTTTTGCCGTACCGGTCATGCCAGAGAGCTTGTCGTACAGGCGGAAGTAGTTCTGCAGCGTGATGGTAGCCATGGTTTGATTCTCGGCGCGTACGAGCACGCCCTCCTTGGCCTCGATCGCCTGATGCAGACCTTCCGAATAGCGGCGGCCTTCCATGATGCGGCCAGTGAACTCATCGACGATCTTGACCTCGCCGTTTTGAACTATGTAGTCCTTGTCGCGATGGAAGAGAAACTGCGCCTTGAGCGCTTGGTGCAAATGGTTGGAGAGCTGGCCCGAGATGTCCGAGTAGATGTCGTCGATGCCAAGCAGGGACTCGACGCGCGCAAGGCCGCTGTCCGTCGTGGCGATGGTGCGCTTGGCCTCGTCCATCTCGAAGTCGACATCCTTGACAAGATGCTTGACCGCGTTCGCGAACTTGCGATAGGTATCCGTCGATTGCGAGCCGGCGCCCGAGATGATGAGCGGGGTGCGCGCCTCATCGATGAGGATGGAGTCGACCTCGTCGACGATGGCGAAGGCATGGCCACGCTGCACGCGCGAGTCAGGGTTGACGACCATGTTGTCACGCAGGTAATCGAAACCGAACTCGGCGTTGGTGCCATAGGTGACATCCGCATCGTAGGCCGCCTTGCGTGCGGCAGTCTTGGTGCCATTCTGGATGAGCCCGACGCTCATACCGAGGAATTCGTAGACCTGACCCATCCACTCGCTATCGCGCTTGGCCAGATAGTCGTTGACGGTGACGATGTGCACGCCCTCGCCGGGAATGGCGTTGAGATAGCCCGCGAGCGTCGAGACGAGCGTCTTGCC
>CAYLYJ010000093.1:0-3558 GCA_964388185.1 uncultured Coriobacteriaceae bacterium | reverse complement strand
CTGGAAGGTCTCGGTGAGGTTGTTCGCAATGTTGTTCGCCATGATGCTCTCCTTTACGAAGGTGAATACCGAACACATTCATTTTAGCGCAGGATGATGATGCACACCGCATGACCTTTCCACATGTTTGGGCTATTCTAGCGACCATGCTTATAGACCAACTACAACGAATCCTCTTCTCCGCAGACGCCCTCCAGCCTGTGCTTGGCAAGCTCGAAGTGGGTGATGACGCGTCACTGGGCATCGTCGCATCGGTGCGCCCCTTCGTCGTGGCATCGCTGTTCACGCGCGAACCGCGCACGATATTCGTCGTCGTGAGTGGCAATGACGCAGCCGAGCGCTTTGCCAACGACGTGGCGGCCTACATCGGGCGTGCTCATGTCTGCGTATATCCGGAGCGCATGGACATGCCGTGGCAGGATATGCGCCCGGACCATAAGATCGTCGGTGCACGTACGCGCGCCATCGGGTTGCTCGCGCTGGGACGCCCCATGGTGATCGTCGCATCGGCACGTGCGCTGCTTCGCAAGGTCGCCCCAGCGTCGGGAAACGTCTTCTCGCCGCTCGTCATCACGCGCGAGGATGGCGTCGTCGATGTGGCCACGGGCGAGCCCATAGCCTACGAGGACGTCGCCGTGCAGCTTGTGAGCCGCGGCTACGAGCGTCTCGGCGAACTCGACGGTCCCGGGACCTTCACGCAGCAAGGTGACACCATCGACGTGTTTGGGTCGGGCATGACCGCGCCCGTGCGCGTCGAGTTCTTTGGCGATGACGTTGACGGCCTACGCCGCGTGGTTGCGAGTACGGGGCAGACCGTCGGCGAGATTGACCGGGCAGAGGTCTGGCCCGCGCGCGAGTTCGCCGTGAGCGCCGGTGGCATCAAGCGGCTCAAGGAGGCTCTACGCGTCGAGCTCGCGAGCAATCGCGATACGGCCGATAAGGTCGCCATGCTCGAGCAGGGGGTTCCCTTCGGTGACATGGATCGCTTCGCGCCCTATCTTTACAAGGAGCTCGACCAGCCCATCCAGTACGCATCCAAGGGCACGCTCATCGTCATCGCGGAGCCACGCTCGCTGTTCGATGACGCGGCTCATCGCTTCGACGAGATAAACGCGATGGCAACCGAGGCGGGACTGAAACCCGACGAGCTCGAGCGGCTGTTCGCGCCGCCTGCCAAGATGGACTTCGGCACGCGCCAGCGCCTCACGTTGCAGTCCATCATGCGCATCGGGGGAACGGTCGATGCCGAGCTGGCCATCCAACGCCCCAACGTCGCCGGGCGTGAGGAGAAGCTCTACGCGGCGATCAGGTCCCAGATCAAGGCGGGCATGACGACGCTGTTTTCTGTCCCCGACCGGCGGGCGCGCGAGGACTTCGAGCTCGCCTTCGGTGACTGCTCCATCCCCTTCGTGGAATGTCTCGACAAGGGTGACAAACCCCTTGACCGGCGCTATCTCAATATCGTCGATGTCGACGTTCCCAATGGGTTCGTGATTCCCGATGCGCATCTGGCGATGATCTCGATTGCGGATCTTTCGCGTCGGGGCGGTTCGCGCAACACGGGGCGGAGTATCGACATCACCGAGGTCACCTTTCCGTACCAGCCCGGCGACTACGTCGTGCACGCGTCGCACGGCATCGCGTTGTTCTCGGGCATGGTACGTCAGGAAGCCGCAGGAATGGAGCGTGACTACCTGCTGCTTTCCTACGCCGAAGGTGACAAGCTCTACGTGCCCGTCGAGCAGATCGACCGTGTCACGCGCTATGTGGGTCCCGATGGCTCGGCACCACGTCTCACGCGACTGCACACGGCCGACTGGAGCCGTGCGATGGGCAAGGCGCGCAAGTCGGCAAAGAAGCTCGCGTTCGATTTGGTCGACCTTTACGCGCGCCGCTCCTCGGTCAAGGGATTCTCGTATTCGTCGGACACCGTCTGGCAGGAGGAGATGGAGCAGATCTTCCCCTATGAGGAGACGCCCGACCAACTCAAGGCCATCGCCGACGTGAAGGCCGATATGGAATCCGATCGTCCCATGGATCGCCTCATCTGCGGCGACGTGGGTTTTGGCAAGACCGAGGTCGCCTTGCGTGCCGCCTTCAAGGCTGTGAGCGACGGGCGGCAGGTCATGATCTTGTGCCCGACGACGATTCTGGCGCAGCAGCACTACACGACCTTCAACGACCGCTTCTCTCCCTTTGACATTCGCGTCGAGGTGCTGAGCCGCTTTCGCACGAGCGCACAGCAGAAAAAGGCGCTCGAGGGCTTTGCCGATGGCACGGTCGACGTGCTCGTGGGCACGCATCGCCTGCTCAGCCGTGACGTCAATCCCAAGAATCTGGGACTCGTCATCATCGATGAGGAGCAGCGCTTTGGCGTCGGTCACAAGGAGCAGCTCAAGAACCTACGCGAAAGCGTCGACGTGCTCACGCTTTCGGCTACGCCCATCCCGCGTACCCTGCAGATGTCGTTATCGGGCGTGCGCGATATGTCGCTCATCCGCACTCCGCCGCCCAACCGCCGTCCTGTCGTCGTGCATGTGGGCGAGTGGGACGAAGATATCGTGAGCGGTGCCATCCGTCGCGAGATGGAACGTGGCGGCCAGGTCTACTACGTGAGCAACCGGGTGCGCACCATTGACGATGCGCTTGATCGCGTGGTCGCCGCCGCACCCGAGGCGCGCGTGGGCGTCGCGCACGGCAAGATGGGCCCCAAGCAGATCGAGGCCGTGATGGAGCAGTTCTCTGCTGGCGAGATCGACGTGCTCGTCGCGACGACCATCGTGGAGAGTGGCCTGGACAACCCGCATACCAACACGCTCATCATCGAGGACTCGCAACGGCTCGGTCTCGCACAGCTCTACCAGCTCAAAGGTCGCGTCGGGCGTTCGGGACAGCAGGCGTACGCGTACTTCCTCTTCCCGCCCGAAAAACCCCTTACCGAGGAGGCTACCGAGCGCCTGCAGGCCATCGGCGAGTTCACCGATTTGGGAAGCGGCATGAAGGTGGCGATGAAGGATCTCGAGATTCGCGGTGCAGGCAGTATCTTGGGTGCCGAGCAAAGCGGCAACATGAGCGCCGTGGGCTTCGACCTGTTTGCCTCGATGCTCGCGCAGGCGGTATCGGATGCACGCGGTGAGGAGCAGATTGCTCACGAGGACATACAGATTGACCTGGCCGCAGACTTCTTCATCCCCGAGGAGTTCATGCCCGCAACCGACGAACGCGTCCTGTTCTATCGGCGCATCGCCGCGGCACAGGGCGTGGAGGACGTGAATAGGATTGCCGAGGCCATGCAGTCAAAGCACGGGGCGTTGCCCGAACCGGCGCGCAACATGCTTGACCGGGCCAAGCTCAAGGCGCTGGCCGCCGAATGCGGCGTCACGTCCATCACGCAGTCGGGCGGCAAGATCGTGATTGCCCCGGTGTCATCGTCGCTCAAGAGCGCGGCGACGAAGAGCGACGAGGCGCGTGCCGTGCTCGAGCGTCTGCGCGCCCTCTACTTTGCGAAGTCCGAGAAGTACACCGTGCCGTGTTCCAAGGGCGAACCGGCGCTTGCGG
>CAYLYJ010000092.1:0-3562 GCA_964388185.1 uncultured Coriobacteriaceae bacterium | reverse complement strand
CGCTTGAGGACCTTCCCGACTTTTCCATTCGCGCATCAGCACGTAACGAGCATACGAGCACGCTCGTCAGTCCCGATCTCGCCACCTGCGACGCCTGTGTAAGCGAGCTCTTCGACCCGCAAGACCGACGTTACCACTACCCCTTCATCAACTGCACGAACTGCGGACCTCGCTTCACCATCATCGAGGACCTCCCCTACGACCGCCCCGTGACCTCCATGAGCGCTTTCGAGATGTGCCCTCAATGCGCCGCCGAGTACGCCAACGTGACCAATCGCCGCTATCATGCGCAGCCCGATGCCTGCTTCGATTGCGGACCGCGGCTCTTCTTCATGGACGCAGGAGCTGATACGGAGAGTGGATTTGACGATGACGGGGCGCTGGTCCTCGAGAGACGACATCTCACACGGGAAGAGTCCGATGCAATTATCGCGCAAGCCTGCGAGCGTCTACGTGCAGGCGACGTGCTCGCGATCAAGGGACTGGGCGGCTGGCACCTGGCATGCGACGCATGCAACGAAGATGCCATCGGCCGCCTGCGCACCCGCAAACGTCGTCCCACCAAGCCACTGGCGGTAATGGTTCGTGACCTTGCCATGGCACGCGATTATGCGAAGGTGAGCGAGCGGGAAGCCGCATTGCTCGAAAACCCGGCACGTCCCATCGTGCTGCTCGAGCGCACGGCAAGCTCCCCCATCGCCCCGAACGTCGTCGGCGACTTGCCTGAAATCGGCCTCATGCTCCCGGCGACGCCCCTGCAGCATCTGCTCCTGCACGAGCTCGGCACGCCGGTCGTGATGACGAGCGGCAATCGCAGCGGCGAGCCCATCGTCGCCACCGACCGCGAGGCACTCGATGCGCTCGGACACATCGCCGATGGCTTTCTCGGCAACAACCGCGCGATCGTCGCACGCTACGATGACTCCGTCATGCGCATCGACGCTGATGACGAAGAGCAGATGATACGCCGCGCACGCGGATATGCCCCCATGCCCCTGCTTGCGAAGCGAGACGCGGGGCCCGTCATCCTTGCCACCGGTTCCGAGCAAAAGGCGACCCTCACCTTCCTCGACGACGGGCGAGCCTACGTCTCACAGCACCTTGGCGATCTCGAACACCTGGGCGCCATGCACGCATGGGAAGAAGCGCGTGAACGCTACGAACGACTCTTCGATGCGCATCCGCAGGTCATTGCCTGTGACATGCACCCCGAATATCTCGCGAGCAAATGGGCACGTGAATACGCACATGAACACGGTCTGCCACTTATCGAAGTGCAGCATCATCATGCGCACATTGCCTCGGTGCTCGGCGAGAACGAGCTGCAAGGCCCCGTCATCGGCATCGCACTCGACGGTACGGGATACGGTATGGACGGCACGATCTGGGGTGGCGAGATCCTCGTCGCCACGCGCGACGAATTCGAGCGCTTCTGGCATCTACCGGGCTTCGCGCTTCCCGGAGGCGCTGCTGCCATCCTCAACCCCGAGCGCACCGCATACGCATTACTCAAGGCATATGGCGAGCTTGATGATGCGTTCTTCGGACAGTTCGCGCTCGACAATCCGCAATTCGCGCCCTTCCTCGAACGTCTCGAGAATCGCGCGTTGCTTGACCAGATGATCGACAAGGGTCTCAATACACCAATGTGTTCGTCCGCCGGTCGTCTCTTCGACGCCGTAAGCGCGCTTCTGGGCATCTGTGCGCATCCCGGCTATGACGGCGAGGCGGCATGCTTGCTTGAGGCATCTGCCTGGCATGGATGTGAAGATGGCCACCCGCTCACGGCGCGGACGTTTCACGAGGGACTCGCAGGCGCTATCATCGAGCAAACAGTGCGGGCACATAGTGAAACGGGAATCAAGGATATTGTCCTAAGTGGTGGATGCATGGTCAATCGCATTCTCTCCTCCCAGCTTCGCGAACGCTTGCGTAATCTGGGTTTCGAGGTTCACGTCAACCGGAACCTTCCACCCAATGACGGATGTATCTCGTACGGGCAGGCGATTGTCGCCCATGCGCGTTTGGAGGAATAGACATGTGTTTGGCCATACCCGCCCAGGTCAAGGAGCTCGACGAGAAGCTCATGATGGGCACCGTCGACATCATGGGCGTCACGCGTGAGGTGGCGCTTGACCTCGTCCCCAAGGTAAAGGCAAGCGATTGGGTACTCGTGCATGCCGGTTATGGCATCGAAATCATCGACGAGCAATTTGCCAACGAAACTCTCGAGCTCATCAGACAGTTCCCCGAGCTCATCGACGAGGACCATCCCGGTATGGGCGAAGGTGTCGCCTGATGCTCGACCTTTCCGGATTCCGCGACCCCAAGCTCGGTCAGGAGCTCGTAGGCGTCATCGAGGACATTGCCCCGGCAGCGCTCGAGCAGCGCGGTGGCAAGATCAGGCTCATGGAGGTCTGCGGTACGCATACGGTCGCGCTCGCACGCGCGGGCATTCGCAGCATACTTCCCGACGGCATCAAGCTCGTGAGCGGTCCGGGCTGCCCCGTCTGCGTCACGGCAAACGAGGATATCGATACCGTCATCGCGCTTTCGCGCCTCGATGACGTCATCATCACGACCTTCGGCGACATGACGCGCGTACCTGGCTCCACCTCCTCGCTCAACGAGGAGAAGGCTGCGGGCCGCGACATCCGCATCGTCTACTCGCCACTCGACGGCCTGCGTTGCGCACAGGAAAACCCCGACCGCGAGGTCATCTTCGTGGGCGTGGGTTTCGAGACCACTACCCCGCTCATCGCATCGACCATCAAGCGCGCCAAGCTCGCCGGCATCGAGAACTTCAGCGTGTTTGCCGCGCATAAGACCGTACCCCATACCCTCGAGGCACTCGTCAACGACCCCGAGGTCGCAATCGACGCGCTCATCCTGCCCGGCCACGTCTCGACGATCATCGGGCGCACACCCTACGAGTTCTTGGCCCAACACTACGGGATTCCCGGATGCATCATGGGATTCGAGCCCATCGACCTGCTCGGCGGCATCGCGATCTTGCTGCGCATGCTCGCACGTGGCGAAGCCGAAATCGTAAACGACTACCGCCGCGGCGTGCAGGACGAGGGCAACGTCGATGCCCAGGCGACCATCGACGAGGCGTTCGAGCCCTGTGACGCCACGTGGCGTGGCCTGGGCCTCATTCCCGATTCGGGATACAAGTTACGTGACGAATACGCGGCCTTCGACGCGCTTGCCAAGTTCGCGCCCGTGGTCGAGCCGACGATCGAGCCGAAAGGCTGCCGCTGCGGCGATGTGCTACGCGGTGTCATGGACCCGAGCGAGTGTCCCCTGTTCGCCACAGCCTGCAGCCCGGAACATCCCATCGGCCCGTGCATGGTCTCGAGCGAAGGCTCCTGCGCCGCGTTCTACAAATACCTGCGATAGCAATCGACAGGAGCCATACGTCGAATTAGCTGCGCACCTCGCCGCCCGTCGCCTTCATGACCTTGGCGACGATACGCTCGTGGGCCTTCTCGACTTCCTCGCTCGTGAGGGTGCGGTCATTCGCCCGGTAGGTGATTCTGAATGCCATGGACTTCTTGCC
>CAYLYJ010000091.1:799-3617 GCA_964388185.1 uncultured Coriobacteriaceae bacterium | reverse complement strand
AGACGGTCTGGTCGCGCAAGAAGGCCGACGGCGATGTTGCCGACGAGGCAGATGTCGCCGGGACCGAGAACCTCGATGTCATCGTGACCGGTCTGCCGGCCTCTCCTGGCAAGGTTGCCGGCAAGGCGCATGTCATCACCGATCCCGCCCTCATCGACGAGTTCAAGGACGGAGAGATCCTCGTCACGACCATGACGGCACCTGACTGGGTTCCCGCCATGCAAAAGGCGCTCGCCATCGTTACCGATGCCGGTGGCATGACCTGCCATGCGGCCATCGTCAGCCGCGAAATGGGCATTCCCTGCATCGTCGGCACGGCAAGCCGCTCGCAGGAGGCCACGGCCTCGATCGAGGATGGCCAAGAGATCACGGTCGATGCCTCTAACGGCACCGTGTATGCGGGTATCGTCAAGAGCATGGTCTCCGAGGCGCCTGCCGCCGATGCCGCGCCTGCGGCTGCGAACTACGTGGCGCCTGTCACGGGCACCAAGATCTACATGAACCTCGGCAACCCCGATCTCGCCGAGAAGCATGGCAAGCTGCCGTGTGACGGCGTGGGTCTCATGCGCGAGGAGTTCATCTGGACCACCTTCATTCACGAGCATCCCATGCACCTCATCGAGACCGGTCGTGCCGACGAGGCCGTCGAGAAGCTCGCTGAGGGCATGCGCAAGGTCGCAAGTGCTCTATCCCCGCGTCAGGTCGTGTTGCGTCTCTCCGACTTCAAGTCCAGCGAATATCGTGGTCTTACCGGTGGCGACAAGTATGAGCCCGAAGAGCCCAGCGCGCTGCTCGGCTGGCGTGGTGCGTCGCGTTACTACGACCCCAAGTACCTTCCGGCCTTCAAGCTCGAGCTCCAGGCCATCAAGAAGGTCCGTGACGAGTACGGCTTCAAGAACCTCCAGGTCATGATTCCGTTCTGCCGCACCGTCCAGGAGGCCGAGATCGTCACGGGCATCATGGCCGAGGAGGGTCTGGTGCGCAGCCCGGACTTCAAGATCTGGCTCATGGCCGAGATTCCCAGCAACATCATCATGGCCGACCAGTTCAACAAGTTCGTCGACGGCTACTCCATCGGCAGCAACGATCTCACCATGCTGATTCTGGGCCTCGATCGCGACAACGAGATTATCCAAGACGTCGCCGACGGCCGTGACCTCGCCGTCAAGCGTGCCATCCGCCATCTCATCGAGGTCGCCCACAAGGACGGCAAGACCGTGTCCATCTGCGGCCAGCTCCCGAGCATCTATCCGGAGTTCTGCGAGTTCCTCATCAAGAGCGGCATCGACTCCATCTCGGTCAACCCCGATGCGGTCATCCACACCAAGCAGATTGCCGCGCAAATCGAGCACAAGATGATGCTCGACAAGCTCACGGGCCGTGGCAAGGAAGAAGCCGAGGACCTCACCTGGTAAGCACGCCGGTTGCAGCAACTGGTAGGGAAGGGGGCAGCCATGCGGCTGCCCCCTTTTTGCGTATATCAGTGCGTGTCAGGGGGTCTGACCCCTCGGCACATGCATTGTGTTGGGGCTGATGATCCGGAGAGGGCAGGGCTGAGGTTTAAGGGAGAGCGCCGTAAAGACCGCGAAGCGGGCTGTCGGGAAGCGACCATCGAGGCCCCGTCCCTCCGGACCATCAGACTCGCTATATATCCCACTGGTACGTGCGCATATCGACATGGGTGTCGTCTTTGAGCTCGACGCCCTCTTCGGCCAGGAGCGCAGCTTGCTCATCCCAACCGGGTACAAGACGACCTGCGGCGTTTACCACGCGATGGCAGGGATACTCGCCGTAGAACTGCGACTCCTTGAGCACCTTGCCCACGAGGCGCGCGTTTTTCGGGCGTCCGATGAGTCGGGCAATTTGCCCGTAAGCCGCGACGCACCCCGAGGGAATTTCGGCAACGGTCTCGAGAATCTCATAGACAAGGTCATCGTCGAGCACATGACCGTTGCTTGAGCTTCGTGTCTCGCGAGAGAAGATCTCCTCGAAATCCAATTAGACCCTCCTGCAAACGAACGGGATGCGGCCAGCGAACAGGCGCGCAATGGTCGATGCACCTAAACGTTACTGCCCGTTTTCTAGAAAGTATACGCAAAATTGCATGGCTGACTGTGAAGGAAGTGTCGCCTGAATTACAATTACTGCATCTATGTAGTCTCAACTATGAAGGAGCTTGCATATGCCTGACGCTATTGCTGGCGAACTGACCATCGCCGAGGATGTCATCACCGACTTGGCCGGTTATGCCGCCCTCGAGAGCTATGGCATCGTGGGCATGGCCGCCCCGACGCTTTCCGATGGAATTGCCAAGCTGCTGCCCGCGAGTCGCCTGCGTCGCGGCATCAACGTCGAGAGAACCGACGATGCCATCGATATCGACCTGTACGTCATCATCGAGCACGGAACCAATCTCGCCGAGGTGAGTCGCATGCTCGCCGACAAGGTCAAGTTCACGCTCGAGGATGGTGCGCAATTGCCCGTTCGCAACGTGAACGTCCACGTGCAGGGCGTGAAGGTTCGCGATTAGCAGCTTGTAGGATTCGATACTCAACAGGGATACATCCATGAACATTGACGATATTCGCACATGCATCGCCACCGCTTCCGCAGAGTTGTCTGCGCGCAAGGAGGAGATCAACCGCCTCAACGTCTTTCCGGTGCCCGATGGCGATACGGGAACGAACATGTCGCTTACGATGGAGTCCGTGGCGCGCGAGGTTGCCGCCTTGCCGCTGAATGCGGATGGCGCTGCGTTGTGCAAGGCCGTGACGCATGGCTCGCTCATGGGCGCTCGTGGCAACTCGGGCGTCATCAC
>CAYLYJ010000091.1:0-789 GCA_964388185.1 uncultured Coriobacteriaceae bacterium | reverse complement strand
TGCCACCGAGTACAGCACCGAGACCATCGCCCGTGCGATGGAGCGTGCCGTGGAGGTCGCCTTCCAGGCCGTACGCAAGCCTGTGAAGGGCACCATTCTCACTGTGCTCGAGGACTGCGCCGCTACCGCGCAGCAAACCCACGAGGAGGGGCTCGACGTCAACGCGGTGTTGCATGCCATTTCGGACGAGGCACTCGCCTCGGTCAAGCGTACGCCGGAGCTGCTGCCCGTTCTCAAGGAGAATGGCGTTGTCGATTCAGGTGGCTTTGGCCTGGCCATTCTTATCCAGAGCTTCATCGCGGCCTTGACTGGCGAACAAGCTCACCTCGCCTCTGCCGAGGATTTTACGCACGCCGAGGCGAAGGTCGCCATCGAACATGTACGTGATTGGGCAGGATCGGACTACATGTACTGCACCGAGTTTCTCCTGCACAGCGACGAAGTCAACACGGTTGAGGCACTCGAGTTTCTCGCGTCCATCGGGGATTGCGAGTTGCTTGTGGGCGCACATCCGGACTTCAAGGTGCACGTGCACACGGACACGCCTGGCACGGTGCTTACCTACATGACCGATCGCGGTCAGGTCTCTGAGGTCTTTATCCACAATATGGTGCTCGAGAGCGAGGAACGTGCCGATGGCATCGCTGCCGACGAAGCATCACGCCAGCCAGCCGAGCGTAAGCCCATCGCGTTTATCGCTGTTGCCGCGGGTGAGGGCATGGCTAACATTTTGCGATCCCTCGGTGTCGACCATGTCGTTTCCGGCGGTCAAACCATGAACCCCTCGAC
>CAYLYJ010000090.1:0-3888 GCA_964388185.1 uncultured Coriobacteriaceae bacterium | reverse complement strand
AAGCCATTACGTACTCCTTTACTTGGCATCCAATAAAAGCAGGCACACCTTAGCAGCAACGAGAACAGTTATTTATTCTGAATTTTGGATAAAGATTTGCGACACAGAAAGATCCATGAACATCGACCCCGCTCAGCAGCATCATAATGCCGCTGTTGTCACAAACGGACACCCCGTGCAAATACAGCACACCCGTCAGCGGCAAAATGCACGACCAAGATAGGATGTCGGTCATTATCGACACCACGAGGCAAAAATCGCAGGTAACGCCAATACGCAAGGACGCCCCGGAGCAGTGTGATCCGGGGCGTCCTCGATGTGAAAGCGGAAACTAGAGATTGATGCTGATGTTAGCTTCCTTGAGCTGACGACGGCTCACCTCGCCAGGTGCGCCCGTCATCGGGTCGGCACCCGAACTCGTCTTGGGGAAGGCAATGACATCGCGAATGGAGGCATAGCCGCCGATGAGCATAACGAGACGATCGAGGCCGAGCGCGATGCCACCATGAGGCGGTGCGCCGAAGCCGAGCGCCGTGATGAGGAAGCCGAACTGCTCGTCAATCTGCTCGTCGGTCATGCCGATCTGGCGCAAGATGCGACGCTGCAGCTCGGGAGTGTGAATGCGAATCGTGCCACCGCCCATCTCGAAGCCATCCATGACAATGTCATAAGAGTAGCTTCCGCAGGCAAGCGGCTCGCTCTCGATCTTGTCGAGATCCTCGTCGCGCACGCGCGTGAACGGATGGTGCTCGGCGGCATAGCGCTTTTCGTCCTCGTCGTAGCGGAACATCGGGAAGTTCACGACCCAGCACAGGTCATGTGTGCCGGGCTCGATGAGCCCCATGGCATGCGCCATGTGCAGGCGCATATTGCCCAGGACCTCATTGACGACAGTCGCACTATCGGCGCCGAACATGACGAGGTCGCCCGGCTCGACGTTGAGCGCGGTCTTGATTGCCTCGATTTCATCGTCGCTGAAAAACTTGGTGATGGGACTGTTGACCTTGCCCTCGCTGCGGAACTGGATCCAGGCCATGCCCTTGGCACCCCACTCGAGAGCCAGATCACCGAGTTTATCGATTTGCGCGCGCGGCCAGTCGCCCGCACCCTTGGCATTGATGGCCTTAACCACACCGCCATTGGCGAGCGCACCGGAGAAGACCTTGAAGCCGCTATCCTTGACGATGTCGGAGAGATCAACGAGTGTCATGCCAAAGCGACGGTCGGGACGGTCGGTGCCATAAACGGCCATGGCATCGGCATACTGCACGCGGTCGAGCGGGAAGCTCACGTCGGTGATGCCAACGGCCTTGAAAACCTCAGCGAGGACGTCTTCCATCATTTGCATGACGTCGTCTTCGGTGACAAACGACATCTCTATGTCGACTTGCGTGAACTCGGGCTGACGATCGGCGCGCAGGTCCTCGTCGCGGAAACAGCGCGCGACTTGATAGTAGCGTTCGATGCCACCAATCTGCGTAAGCTGCTTGAAAAGCTGCGGCGATTGCGGAAGCGCGTAGAAGTGACCGGGATTGGTGCGTGACGGCACGATGAAGTCACGGGCGCCCTCGGGGGTGGACTTGCCCAGGATGGGGGTCTCGACCTCGATGAAGAGACGCTCATGCAGAGCGTTGCGAATCGACCAGGTAACGGTGTCACGCAGACGCAACGCGTCGGTGACGGGCGTGCGGCGCATGTCGAGATAGCGCCATTTCATGCGCGTGAGCTCATCGGTGTCGATGTCATCATCGAGTGGGAAAGGCGGTGTGGCAGACTCGTTGAGAATCGTGCACTCACGCACAATCACGTCAATCTCACCCGTGGGTAGATCGGGGTTGGCGGTGTCTTCGGGACGCTCACGCACGAAGCCGGTGATTTCGATGGCCCATTCGGGGCGCATCCTCTCACCCAGCCCGAAGCAATCCTTGGCGGTATCGGGGTCAAAGACAACTTGAGTGATGCCCGTGCGGTCACGCAGGTCGACGAAGATCAGGCCACCATGGTCGCGACGGCGAGCGACCCAGCCGCATAGCGTGACCTCCTCGCCAATGTTGGCACTGCGCAGCTCACCGCATGTACGCGTGTGCATGGAATACTCGTTTGCAAAATCCTCAGGCACTGTATGCCCTCCTTCATCATGCGACCCGCCATAGACAGTGGAAGGTCGCGTCCTTCTTACTCACAAGCTAGCTATTATGAAACAAGCGACAAGCCCGCGCGAGGGGCATTTCGCCAAGCGCACCTAGAGCAAGCGCGCCATATCCTCGGCAATGGTGTCGAGTGATACAGGCGTCTCCTCGTGCGTGTTCATGTTGCGTGCCGTGCACGTGCCGGAAGCCAGCTCGTCGGGGCCGATGACAAGCACGTAAGCTGCCCGTGTCTTGCCGGCGACCTTGAATTGCGACTTGAGCGAGCGGCCTTGCATGTCCATCTGCGCGGCGATGCCCGCATCACGCAATGCCTGCACGATGGCGAAGGCATCCTCGGCAAGTGCGGCATCTGCGAGCGCGACGTAGACGAAGGGGCGGCTTTCGGGTGCGAGCTCGATGCCGAACTCCTCAAGCACGAGCAGGATACGCTCGAAACCAACGGCAAAGCCGAGGCCCGGCAAATCCTTACCCGAAATCTCGCCCATGAGCTTGTCGTAGTGACCACCGCCGCCAATGGCGGTCTGCGTTCCCAGGCCAGCCGTGACCTGCACCTCGAAGACGGTACCCGTGTAATAGTCGAAGCCACGAACGAGACGGGAATCTTCCACGTACGGGATACCGGCGGCATCCAAGCACGATTTGACCTGTTCGAAGCGGTCGGAGCAGCTTTCGCAAAGGTAGTCCGAAAAGCGCGGAGCATCGTCCATGACACGCTTGCACGTCTCGTTCTTGCAGTCAAACGAGCGCAGCGGATTGGCGTCGATGCGACGCTTGCACTCATCGCAAAGCTCGTCGGCATGCTCGACCTCGTAATCACGTACCGCCTGCGTGTAAGCGGGACGACACGATTCATCACCCATCGAGTTGATGAGCAGTGTCATCTGCTCGGCGGGGATACCGAGCGCGGCAAAGAAACGCATGCACATGATGATCATCTCGGCATCGGCAATTGGCTCGGTAGCGCCAAGGCACTCGACACCCACCTGCCTGAATTCGCGATAGCGGCCCTTCTGCGGACGCTCGGCGCGAAACATCGGCCCTGCATACCAGAGCTTTGCCGGAGCCGCGCCTTGCGGCACGAGGGCGTGCTCGGCGATGGCGCGCACGACACCCGCCGTGCCCTCGGGACGCAGCGAGAGAACCTGGTCGCTCTTGAGCGTGGCACCCTCGCGCATTGCCTGCATGGCTCCCATCGACCGTACCGAGAAGAGCTCCTTGCTCGCGACGTCGCTCGTCTCGCCCACGCTACGCGTGAACAGCTCGGTGCTCTCGAAAATCGGCGTCTGGATGGGCTCGTAGCCGTAGGCGGAAAACACCTCGTTCGCACGTGCAACGAACTCAAGCCACGCACCTGCGCGGTCAAAGATAAGATCCTGAGTACCTTTCGGCGCCTTGTATCGCATTACTTGCCGTCCTTTTCATTTGTCTGGTCTCCGCCTGTGCCAGGCTCGTCGCTCACGACGATGGCATCGACATCGATGGGCTGCGGATCATCCGAACTTTGCACATCCTCGACGGTTGCGCTCATGGTCGTAAGCTCGTCCTCATATGCCTGCTTGTGAGCGGCGTTTTCCTCGATGCGAGCTATGAGCTCGGCATGCGATGTGCGAAACTCCGCATCATCTGCCAATTGCTCGTAGACATCGCGACCAAGCTGCTGCATGAGCTTGTTCTCCTCAAGCACCAGATCGGCAATCTTCATCTTTATCTTGGCCTTAGTTGCCACATCACCCGCCGT
>CAYLYJ010000089.1:0-4169 GCA_964388185.1 uncultured Coriobacteriaceae bacterium | reverse complement strand
TGAGGGTGCGGTCATTCGCCCGGTAGGTGATTCTGAATGCCATGGACTTCTTGCCTACGCCCACACGATCGTCATCTCGGTAGACATCGAAAAGGCGCACGCTCTCGAAGGGACCCTTCTTGCCGGCGCTCGTGATGCACTGCTCGATGCGCTCGGCCGTCACGTCCTCGTCGACGACGATCGCGAGGTCGACTTCGATACCCGGATAAACTGGCACGTCGACGTAAGGTCGCATGTCCTCGGCTACGCCGAGCAGCTGGTGCACGTCGAATTCAAACGCGGCGACAGTGCCCTCCACATCAAACGCCTGGCACGCGAGCGGGTGAATCTCTCCGACCCAACCCAGAACACGGCCACCGGCGATGACGCTTGCGGCACGACTTGGCGTCAGCCACGGGGCTTCATCGGGGTCGAGTGCCTTGAACTGGAGCTTTTGCACGCAAAGCTCGCGCATGAGATTCTCGACGATGCCCTTTGCATCGAAGAAGTCAATGGGTTGCACCGTCTGGTTCCAACCGGGCAGCGTGAACGAACCCGCAAGCACGCCGGCGAGCAGCGTGCGCTCCTTGGGAGACTTGCGTCCCTCGGCCGCGCCGAAGACGACGCCACGCTCGAAGAGCTGGACATCAAAAACACCACGGCTCTGGTTGTAGGCCACGCTGCGCAGCAGGCCGGGGATGATGCTACGACGCAAGACGGACTGCTCACCGCTCATCGGGTTGATGATCTCGACGGCCTCGCCGCGTCCCTCCTCGGGCATGCCCAGCTTCTCCATGTCGTCGCTCGAGACGAGCGAATAGGTCATCGTCTCGTTCAGACCGCAGGCGCGTAGCGTCTGGGCCATCAACTCGATGCGCTGCTGGTCAGGCGTGCGTCCACCGGCATGTGCGCCACCCGGAAGCGTCGAGGGGATGCGGTCCATGCCGTAGATGCGCAGGACCTCTTCATACAAGTCGATTTCGCGG
Source organism: uncultured Coriobacteriaceae bacterium (assembly GCA_964388185.1). Classification (GTDB taxonomy): domain Bacteria; phylum Actinomycetota; class Coriobacteriia; order Coriobacteriales; family QAMH01; genus QAMH01. Next base: position 3,204 of record CAYLYJ010000089.1, on the reverse strand, counting down.
ACGAGGTCGGGACGGAAAGTCGGAGCAATGACCTCGACCTGTTCATCGCCAGGCTTGCCCTCGACGTCACAACCCAGATCGGTGAGGATACGGAACTGCTCCTCGTCGCTGATGTCGGCGCCGACGTGCGCGCGCAGACGATTGGGGCGTAGCGTAAGATGCGTGCGCTCCGCGCGAACAGGATACTCGTCGACCACCTCGAGGCACACGGTACCACCGGCGACCTCGGCGATGAGAGCGGCGGCAATGGCGGAATACTCGTCACAGGTGCTCGCGTCCACGCCACGCTCGTAGCGCAGGGACGCCTCACTCACGAGCGAGAGATTGCGCGAGGTGCGGCTCGTATGGGCCGTCGAGAAGGTCGCGCTCTCCAGGAGCACGTCGGTGGTCGTCTCGGTGACCTCACTGTCGAGGCCGCCCATGACGCCCGCGAGGGCGACGGGGTTTTCGCCGTCGGTGATGAGCGCCATATCGCTGGTGAGCGTGCGCTCCTCGCCATCGAGGGTCGTGAACTTCTCGCCATCGCGCGCGGCACGCACGCCCACATGATGCTTGCCGTCCGCTCCCTTGGGGAAGGCGCGCAGGTCGAAAGTGTGTAGCGGCTGGCCGAGTTCGAAGAGGATATAGTTGCTCACGTCGACGACGTTGTTGATGGGGCGGGCACCTAGAGCCGTGATGCGCTCGACGAGCCATTGCGGGGAGGGACCGACCTTCACGTCGCGAATGATGCGGGCGGTGTAGCGCGGGCACAGTTCGGGATCGTCGATCTCGACCGAGACCAAATCGCGCACGCCCTCGGCATTGGTGGGACCAGGCACGTCACAGGGAGGATCATAGTGCCACGGCACGTGGTACATCGCCCCCACCTCGCGGGCAAAGCCCTTCATCGAGAGGCAATCGGGGCGATTCGGCGTGATCTCGAGGTCGAGCACCGTGTCAGAAAGGCCACGCCAGGCGGCAAACGACTCGCCCAGCGGCGCGTCATCGGGCAGCTCCATGATGCCATCGTGATCGCTGCCCAGGTTGAGCTCGCGCTCCGAGCAAATCATGCCGCAGCTCTCGACACCGCGCAGCTTCGACTTCTTGATCTTGAAGTCACCGGGCAGAACCGTGCCGATGGTCGCGACAGCAACCTTGAGGCCCGCGCGCACGTTAGGCGCGCCGCATACGATTTGCGTCGGTTCAGCACCATCACCGAAGTCGATGGTGGTCACGTGCATATGGTCACTATCAGGGTGGGGCTCGCAGGTCTTGACGAGGCCAATCTTCACGCCCTCGAGATCTGCCCCCAGGGTTTCGACACCCTCGACGCCGGTTCCGGTCAAGTCGAGCCTGTCGCAGAAATCCTGTAGGTCGTCGGGCACCTTGACCATAGAGTCAAGCCATTTCAGTGAAACAAGCATGGTGGTTTCCTTATCTACTACAAACGATGCGGGCTAGAACTGGCGCAGGAAGCGCATGTCACCTTCGAGCAACATGCGCAGGTCGGGCACGTCGTACTTGAGGCAGGCCAGACGCTCGACGCCCACGCCAAAGGCAAAGCCCGTGTACACCTCGGGATCGATGCCGACGTTCTCGAAGACGTTGGGATCGACCATGCCGCAGCCCAGGATCTCGACCCAGCCCGTGTGCTTGCAGAAGCGACAACCTTCGCCGCCGCAGATGCCGCACGAGACATCGGCCTCGGCGCTCGGCTCGGTAAAGGGGAAGAAGTGCGCGCGAAAACGCGTCTTGCGCTCCTCGCCGAAGAACTGCTTGATGAAGTAGTCGAGTGTGCCCTTGAGATCACCGAAGGTGATGCCCTTGTCCACGACGAGGCCCTCGATCTGGTGGAACTGCGGCAGATGCGAGGGATCGGCGACGTCGTGGCGATACACCTTGCCCGGGCTGATCATGTAGATGGGGGGCTTTTGCTCCTCCATGACGTGCACCTGCGTGCCGGATGTCTGCGTGCGTAACAGTACGTCGCTTTCGCCCCGCACCGCGCTTTGCTCGCCACTTCTATCGACTATGTAGAAAGTGTCCTGCATCGAGCGGCTCGGATGATCCTTGGGAGCGTTGAGCGCCGTGAAGTTGTACCAATCGGTCTCGATCTCGCGACCGCCCTCAACCTCGTAGCCGATACCCGCGAAGATGTCGGTGCACTCGCGAATGATGCGATTGATGAGATGCTCGCTGCCAATGGGCATGCAACGCCCAGGTAGCGTGATATCGACGGCACCAGCAGCGAGCTGGGCGTCGAGCTCGGAGGCCTTGAGCAGCGTCTTGCGCTCGTCCAGTGCCGCCTCGATGACATCGCGCACCTCGTTGGAAAGCTTTCCGACAACGGGACGCTCCTCCTTGGGGACATCGCGCATGCTACGCAATACAGTGGTGAGCGAGCCCTTCTTACCCAGCACTCCGATGCGCACTTCCTCGAGCGCGTCGCTCGTCTCGGCCTTCGAAATGGCGGCGAGCGTCTCGTCGCGCAAGCCTTCCAGTTCTTCCTTCAACGCCATTCTCTTGTCCTTTCGACCAATCGTCCGCACAACGTGAGGGCAATAAAAAACGCCCCCGCATGACATGCGAGGACGGATCAAGATAACCCGCGGTACCACCTCGGTTGGCTGCGTCTTGCAACCCGCTCATTTGTGCCCTGTATCGGGAGCACCCGGCTCGTCTAGTGGGCATGCACCGTTCAACGAGCAGCTCCGGAGTGAATTCGCACGCATCTGACGCATCGCGCCCTTCCAGCAACACGGGCGCGTCTCTGGCGTTCCGCCTCATGAAGGCATGCGACTGTCTCCATCAACGCAGTGACGCGAAGTATAGCACTCAGCATCGCTGAGTGAGGAAATAGACAGGGCATTTTTCGCCTAAGCGCGGATACGCGTGCATGGGGAGGCTGCGAAGCGAAGGTACAAGGGAGCGCGCCGTAAAGACCGCGAAGCGGGCTGTCGGGAAGCGACCGTCGAAGCGGAGCAACCTCCCCATGCACATGCAGGGCTCTCTACGCCCAACGTTTATGAGAACCTTGTGAAGAGATGGGAACGGCAGGGACGCAAGCAAACCGGGTTATCGGTAATTATCAACATCTAGGATATAGTCTTGAGAGATTATCAAGATATGGACGAAACGCTTTTCACCACAGGGTCTACACAAAACGGCACAAAAAGCAACAGGAGAGTTAAAAAGATGTGGCGAGAATGCGAATTTGCCCCATTT
>CAYLYJ010000088.1:0-4696 GCA_964388185.1 uncultured Coriobacteriaceae bacterium | reverse complement strand
GCGGCAGGCGAGCTTATCGGTCGTGTGCGTGCCGAACTGCGCGCGCAGGGGCTTGACGAGGAGTCCCTCAAGATCGACGCCGCCTGGATATCGACCATTCATTCGATGTGTCGTCGCATGCTGCTCTCGCATGCCTTCGACGTTGGCATCGACCCGGGTGCAAATCTGCTTACCGAGGACGAAACGCAGGCGCTTTCTGCTCTTGCGTTTGATGCGTTGCTGCAGGATAACGCGAAAGATGCGCGCCTCATCATGCTTTTCGACAAGCTTGGCGTCGAGAGTACGACGAAGCTCATCAGCAACTTGTCCGAGTTACTCATGCTCGCACCGGGCGGCAGTGCTGACTTTGATTTAGGGCCAGCTCCTGCGCCGGCTCGCATCATCGTCAGTCGGGTGCAGGGGCTTCTCGCCACGTATCAGCGAGCGCTTGCCGAGCTCGACGAGCTAGGACTTCCCGAGGGCAAGATAACGTATGCCCAGAATCGCGATAAGATCGCCACGGTGGTGGCGACTCTCGAGACGCTGATTGCAAGCCAAAGGGGCGCGCTCTCCTGGAACACGGTTACCAGCGCCATCGAGGAGTGCAAGCCACCGGGCGGGAGGAATCTTTCCGCACCCTACAATGGCATCTTCGGTGAATGCAAAGATGCCCTGCTCGAGTTCGCGGCCGAGGCGCAGTCTGCGAGCGCGTACGAACTTTTGCGAGCGGCGCTTGACCTTGCAGCAGAGCACCTTGACCGTCATCATGCGCTCAAACAGGCACAAGGTGCATTCGACACGAATGACCTGCTCATCGCCGCGTACAAGCTGCTCGACGAAGATGATGAGCTGGCACAAGCATATCGCGACAGCTTCGATTCTGTCATGGTCGATGAGTTTCAGGACACGGATAACCTGCAGGTTGGCATCGTGAGCAAGATATGCGATGAGGGGCTTACGACGCTGGCCACGGTGGGCGATGCACAGCAATCAATATACGGCTTCCGCGGGGCCGATCTCGAGGTGTATCAACGCACGCGTGCCATGATGCGCGAGCGCGGTTCCAACGAGGTCGAGCTCACCATTAACTATCGTTCACAACCTGACATCCTGCGCTTCGTCGAGGATATCTTCTCCAAGCCGGAGTTCTTCGGCAGTGAGTTCCTCAAGGTAAGCTCAGGTCGTGAAGAGGACTCTGGCCCACCATGGCTTATGCCGGATGAGCCGCGCGTGAAGATACTATTCTCGGCTGGCCACAAGGCCGAAAAGGGACAGGGGAGGACTTCGACCGACGCGTTGCGCCAGGCCGATGCCGTGGCGCTTGCCGATGAATTCGAGCGTCTGCATGCACAGGGTGCCTCGTACGGTGACATGGCAATTCTGCTCCAGTCGACGAAGGGCGCTAAGGCAGGTCCCTATCTGCGCGAGCTGCGCAAGCGCGGTATACCGGTCATCATCTCGGGTGGCTCGGATTTCTTCTTGCAGCCCGAGGTTTCGACTGTCGTCATGCTCCTGCGCGTTTTGGCAAATCGCGATGATGACGAGGCGCTTTTCGATTTACTCGGCTCGGACTTCTTCAACGCAAGTGATGATGCGCTACTCGCCTTGTCGGTCATTAATCGCCAACGGCTCAAGCTTTTGCCCGGTGAGTCGCGCGCCAAGCCTTCGCTCTACGATGCGTTGTGTCTATATGTCGATGAGGCACCAGGTGACGCCGATGAGGCGCTCAGTCGCGCGCGTGCGACAATCGACCATGCACTCGCCGTCTCGTCGAGCAGGCCGTTTGCGCAGACCTTGCGTGAAGCAATCGCGCTCTCCGGCTGGCAAGCTACGCTGGCTGCTCGTGGCATCGAGGGTGGTGCGGTTTTCGCGAACATCGAGCGCATGTGTGATCTTGTCGACGATTTTGAGGCGCTCAACGGCCATGCGCTCTTTGCAGCGAGCAATTACTTTCGAAACCTTGTCGATATGGCGCACGGGGGCACGGCCGCACGTGCCAAGCTCGGAACGCTCGTGAGTTCGGGCAGCAATGCCGTCTGCATCATGACGATTCACAGCTCCAAAGGCCTGGAGTTTCCCATCGTCGCCGTCGCGGAGTTCGAGAAGAGCACGCGTAATAGGGGCGCGCAGCTCATCTCGCTTTCCGAGGGCGGGAAACGTTATCTTGCGCTCGGTGTCGCGGGGTCGAGTCCCGCCGCGCGCTATCTTGCCGACGAGGATCAAGATCCCGGTTCCTTTGGTCTTGCCGGCGAGGTTGCCGAGCATCGGGCCCATGCCCATCAGCTCAAGAAGCTACGCGATGCGCAGGAGCAGCAGCGCTTGCTCTACGTCGCGCTCACCCGCGCACGTGACAAGCTCATCCTCGTAGCACACGATAGCACCTTCGCTTCCAAGGGTGATTTGTCCGCGGGCTTGACGAGCGATTGTCTGCATGCGGTCTTTGGCGAGGAGATTCCCGCACAGCATGCGAAGGTCACGACAGATGCTGGGGCGCTTGTGGAGCTTGACATCACCGAGGTTCCCTATGGGGCGCAGGAGAAACAGGCGAACGAAGGAGAAGGTCCGCTCGTCGTCGAGCATTGCTATCCGCCTTTCGCGTTGCCCCCACGCATATCAGCGCAGTCGCGCGATTGCAGGCAGATCTATTCGTACTCCTCGATTGCGCATCGTGATGCGCAGCATCGAGATCTTGCCGCTCCTGCAGTCGTCTTGCGCGATCGCTCGCAGGATACCGATACAGTGAGCCGTGTTGGCTCGGCGTTCCACTTGGTAGCGCAATGGCTCGCACAAACCCCGCGTGTCGACGAACGCAGCATCGGACGACGCATGCTTGCCGTTGCGCGGCGCTGGGGTCTCGACGAGGCCGAGCGTACGCGTCTTGCCGAGGCGGTTGCGGCATGGGTTTCATCGGCGTGCTTCGCGAGAGTGCAGGATTACGCGCATCGTTATGCCGAGTATGCGTTCTGCGTCGATGTCGAGGGCGTCGCGCTCGAGGGCTATATTGACCTCGTGTGTTTTGACGATGCCGATGCAGCGTTGGTTGTCGACTACAAGACAGGTACGAGCGGGCAAGACGAGGACTTGCACGAGCGTTATGCTCTGCAAGCGCAATGCTATGCCTATGCGCTGTTGTCTTCGGGTGTCTGCGAGCATGTCGACATGGTGTTCGTGCGCCCCGAGGCGGGCATGCAGGAAGTCACGTTTAGCTTCGATGCGATTGATGCCCCCACCTTGGCGCAGCGTATTTTGGGGGCTTAATCACAATTCGCCGTCGTTCATGCCGCGGGTGCCGGTGTCCTTTGCCTTGAGCTTGAGCTCGCGTCCGAACTTGAGCATACCGTCTCCAAATTTGTCTCGCACCTTATCTGCTGCGGCGATGACTTCGGTGTTGCCCACTTCTTGCTTGACGCTCGCAAAGAGGTCGAGCTGCTCGTCTTGGGCATCGAATCCCGAAATGCCCACGCCGACGAGGCGCACGGCATCGCCCTGTTGCCAGATCTCGCCGATGAGTTTCTTGGCGACGGGAATGAAGATGCTCTCGTCATCGACGTTGGTGCCCAGGCTGTGCTGGGCACTACGGATCGATAGGTCGCTGTAGCGCAGCTTGAGTGTGACCGTGTGACCCGAAAGGTGCTTGCGGCGCAGACGTCGGCCCACCAGCGAACCGAGGAAGTCGATGGCATCCTCGATCTCGCCACGCGTGGTGAGATCATTTGCGAAGGTACGCTCGTGGCTCACGGATTTGAGAACGCGCTCGGTCACGATGGCACGCTCGTCTATTCCCAAGGCGCGATCATGCATCACCTGGGTGTTCACGCCGAAGACGGGACGTAGGCTCTCGACGTCTGCGGCGGCAAGGTCACCGAGCGTACGAATGCCCATGCTCTCGAGCCGCTTTGCACTCTGTTTGCCGATGCCGGACATGGCGCGAATCTTCAATGGGGCGAGAAAAGTAGCCTCGCTGCCTGGGTATACCACGGTGAGCCCCTGTGGTTTGTCGAGGTCGGAGGCAATCTTCGCGACCGTCTTGTTGGTTGCGACGCCGATGGAACAGGTGACGCCGAGCTCGGCAACATGCTCTTGGATGCGTGATGCGATGGCGACGGGATCATCGCCGGTGAATCGGCCCGGCGTCACGTCGAGGAACGCCTCGTCAATCGAGACCTGTTGGAGCAGGGGGGACTCTGCGTAGAGTATGTCCATGACGGCCTTCGAAAGCTCGTGGTAGCGCTCGAAGTGTGGTGTCGTCCATATGGCATCGGGGCAGAGGCGCTCGGCCGTCGCCGATGCCATGGCGCTGCGCACGCCATAAGCGCGTGCCTCGTACGAGCAGGTCGAGACAACCCCACGACGGTCCGCTCTGCCGCCGACGATAAGGGGCTTGCCACGCCATTCGGGATGATCGAGCTGCTCGACGGAGGCAAAGAACGCGTCGAGATCAACGAGCAAGATTGCCCTGCCCGACCACGGGCGATGCAATATGTCGACCTGTCTTGGAGTCATGTCATCATTGTACCGGGTCAGTCCGACATCGCCGTGCGAGACAAATGATCTATCCATTTGTCTTACCCCAATTGCGCATCTCGTCGTGCGGGTTTGCCAAAACCCGGCAAGCGGCCATTTAATCCCACGGTTTTCATCGGGTACAATGTATTCTCGTAGACCGAGAAAGGTGGAACGATGGCGCACAAGCACAGGTTTGACTACTTCGATGCGT
>CAYLYJ010000087.1:0-4817 GCA_964388185.1 uncultured Coriobacteriaceae bacterium | reverse complement strand
AGAAAACCGTGAGTTACGTACAGCGCATCATCGAGCAGGTCAAGGCAAAGGATGCTGACCAGCCGGAGTTCATCCAGGCCGTGACCGAGGTTCTGGAATCCCTCGAGCCCGTCATCGAGGCCCATCCCGAATACGAGGAGGCAGGCCTTCTCGAGCGCATCGTCGAGCCCGAGCGCATCATCACCTTCCGCGTGCCGTGGGTTGACGATGCCGGCAAGGTCCAGGTCAATCGCGCGTTTCGCGTGCAGTTCAACAGTGCCATCGGCCCCTACAAGGGCGGTCTGCGCCTGCACCCGAGCGTGAATCTCTCCATTCTGAAGTTCCTCGGTTTCGAGCAGGTCTTCAAGAACAGCCTCACCACGCTGCCCATGGGCGGCGGCAAGGGTGGCTGCGACTTCGACCCCAAGGGCAAGTCCGACATGGAGGTCATGCGCTTCTGCCAGTCCTTCATGACCGAGCTGCAGCGCCACATCGGCGCCGACACTGACGTGCCCGCTGGCGATATCGGCACGGGTGCGCGCGAAATCGGCTTCATGTTTGGCCAGTACAAGCGCATCCGCAACGAGTGGACCGGCGTGCTCACGGGCAAGGGCCTCTCGTACGGTGGCTCGCTGGCCCGCACCGAGGCAACGGGTTACGGCGCCGTGTACTTCACCGAGGAGTACCTCAACTGCAACGATGATTCCTACAAGGGCAAGACGGTGTGCCTGTCCGGTTCCGGCAACGTCGCCATCTACGCCTGCGAGAAGGCCACCCAGCTTGGCGCCACCGTCGTCACCATGTCCGATTCCACGGGTTGGATCTACGATCCGTCCGGCATCGACCTCGACCTCGTCAAGCAGATCAAGGAAGTCGAGCGTGGCCGTCTGAGCGAGTATGCCAAGCGTTGCAACCATTCGACTGTCGAGTATCACGAAGGCCGTGGCGTGTGGGTCACTCCCTGCGATATCGCGATGCCCTGCGCGACGCAGAACGAGGTCTTCATCGAGGACGCCAAGAACCTCGTTGCCAATGGCTGCAAGATTCTCACCGAGGGTGCGAACATGCCGACCACGCTCGAGGCGACGCAGTACCTGCAGCAAAACGGTGTCGCGTTCTTCCCCGGCAAGGCCGCCAATGCCGGTGGCGTTGCCACGAGCGGTCTGGAGATGAGCCAGAACTCCGAGCGTCTCTCCTGGAGCTTCGAGGAGGTCGACGATCGCCTGCGCAAGATCATGCAGGGCATCTTCCATGCCGCCGATGACGCCGCACGCGAGTACGGCCATGAGGGTAACTACGTCATGGGCGCCAACATCGCCGGCTTCCTCAAGGTTGCCGACGCGATGATGGCCCAGGGCATCGTCTAATCACGATACTCCACTTCCTCAAGAGAAAGGGATGCGCATCACCGCATCCCTTTCTCCTTTTCATGCGAATGTCCGTTGGCTTGCGAGAGATTTGTCTGGAGCATCTTTTCATCGTCTTGAAAATTGGCCACTTGGCCAGGATGCTTTTAAGCGCCGTTTAGACGCGCATTCGCTCAACCTGCTTCGTTTCCGATTCTGTCTATCCACGACAGATAACAAGATTCTCCAGACCCCAAAATATCCTAGTCATCCGGGGATGCTATTTCCTCGTCTCGAAGTGACTAAGATATTCGGCGAACCGTTGATGGAATTCTTTGAAATTATTTTCGGGCATTATAGGTTGCCTATCTGATTTCCCGATATATTTTACCGGTGAAAATACCAAATCTTGTGATGTCAAGCGTATTTATCCACAAGATATTGTGGATTTTCAGCCGTCCAAACCACAAGATATGGTCTATTCTGATTCGAGCAGTCACAATTGCATATGCACACAAACGTTGCATACAAGTTCTCGAACACGAGGGGCATGAGGGAAATATGAAGATCATCAAACGAAACGGCTCGGAGGCCATTTTCGATCTTTCGAAGATCGCCAACGCAATCGAAGCAGCAAACAAGGAAGTTCCCGAAGACGAACGCCTGACCGCGCGCCAGATTGAGTACGCATCCCTTAATGTTGAGGATGCCTGCAAGGCTGCCGGTCACACGGTCTCGGTCGAGGAAATCCAGGATATGGTCGAGGATGAGATCATGGCGCTCGACAAGTTCGAGGTCGCGCGCAAGTACATCATCTATCGCTATCTCCAGAACCTCAAGCGTCAGAGCAACACGACCGACGACAAGATCCTCACTCTTATCGAGTGTAATAACGAGGAAGTCAAGCAGGAGAACTCCAACAAGAACCCTGCCGTCAACTCCGTCCAGCGCGACTACATGGCGGGCGAGGTCTCCAAGGATCTCACCATGCGCATGCTTTTGCCGCGCGAGGTGGTCGAGGCTCACAATAGCGGCATCATCCATTTTCACGATTCCGACTACTTCGCTCAGCACATGCACAACTGCGACCTCGTCAATCTCGAGGACATGCTGCAAAACGGCACGGTCATCTCGGGCACCCTCATCGAGCGTCCGCACATGTTCTCCACCGCGTGCAACATCGCCACGCAGATTATCGCCCAGGTGGCAAGCTGCCAGTACGGCGGCCAGTCCATCTCGCTCACGCACCTCGCGCCCTTCGTCGACGTCTCCCGCAAGAAGATTCGCCGCGAGACCTACGCCGAGTTCGAGATGCTGGGCATCGAGGCCGACAAGGACCAGATCGAGAAGGTCGTCGAGCGTCGTTTGCGCGAGGAAATCAAGCGCGGCGTCCAGACCATCCAGTACCAGGTCGTCACGCTCATGACCACCAATGGCCAGGCTCCCTTCATCACCGTGTTCATGTACCTCAACGAGGCCCGCGACGAGGCCGAGAAGCGCGATCTGGCCATGATCATCGAGGAGACGCTGCGCCAGCGCTACCAAGGCGTCAAGAACGAGGAAGGCGTCTGGATTACCCCGGCGTTCCCCAAGCTCATCTACGTGCTCGAGGATGATAACATCGACGAGGATTCCCCGTATTTCTACCTCACACAGCTCGCCGCCAAGTGCACGGCCAAGCGCATGGTGCCCGACTACATCTCCGAGAAGAAGATGAAGGAGTACAAGCTCTCCGCCGGCCAGGCAGAGGGCGAGGGCGATTGCTACACCTGCATGGGCTGTCGCAGCTTCCTTACGCCGGATCGCTCTGGCAATGGGTATGACAATGTGGCCAACGCAGGCAACTACGATCCCACCAAACCCAAGTTCTACGGTCGCTTCAACCAGGGTGTCGTGACCATCAACTTGGTCGACGTGGCGTTGTCCAGTGGCGGCGACGAGGACAAGTTCTGGAACATCTTCGAGGAGCGCCTCGAGCTGTGCCATCGTGCCCTGCGCTGCCGTCACGATCGTCTCAAGGGCACGCTTTCGGATGCTGCGCCCATCCTGTGGCAGTACGGTGCGCTCGCTCGCCTCAAGAAGGGCGAGACCATCGATAAGCTGCTCTACGGCGGTTATTCCACCATCTCGCTGGGTTATGCTGGCCTCTATGAGTGCGTCAAGTACATGACCGGCCACAGCCATACCGATGACGAGGCCACGCCGTTCGCGCTCGCGGTCATGCAGCGCATGAACGACAAGTGCTTCGAGTGGAAGGCTGCCGAGAACATTGACTACTCGCTGTACGGCACGCCGCTCGAGTCCACTACCTACAAGTTTGCCAAGGCTCTGCAAAAGCGCTTCGGCATTATCAAGGGCATCACGGACAAGGGCTACATCACCAACAGCTATCACGTGCACGTCTCCGAGGAAATCGACGCCTACACCAAGCTCAAGTTCGAGAGCGAGTTCCAGCGTCTTTCTCCGGGTGGAGCCATCAGCTACGTCGAGGTACCTAACATGCAGGACAATCTCGAGGCCGTCATCGACGTCATGCGCTACATCTACGACAACATCATGTACGCCGAGCTCAACACCAAGAGCGACTTTTGCCAGATTTGCGGCTATGACGGAGAGATCCAGATCGTCGAGGAAGACGGCAAGCTCGAGTGGGAATGCCCCAACTGCGGTAACCGTGACCAGGCCACGATGAACGTCGCACGTCGCACCTGCGGCTACATCGGCACGCAATACTGGAACCAGGGTCGCACCGAAGAAATCCGCGACAGGGTCATGCACCTGTAACACGCATCGCATCCGAAAATGAGACAGTTTGGTTTGACCAAACTGTCTCATTTTCATCTTGACCGAAAGCATGTTTCGATGAATTACGCCGAGATTAAATACTGCGACATCGCCAATGGTTCTGGTACGCGTACGACGCTGTTCGTGAGCGGTTGCACGCATCATTGCGCAGAGTGCTTTCAGCCCCAGACCTGGAGCTTCGACTTTGGCAAACCGTTCACACACGAGGTGGAAGATGATCTCATCGAGAGCATGCGTCCTTCGTATATCCGTGGGCTCACGCTTCTAGGCGGCGAGCCGATGGAGCCGGATAATCAGCGCGGTCTCGTGGGCTTTCTCGAACGCATGAAGACCGAGCTTCCGAACAAGACCATTTGGTGCTTTACGGGCGACTTACTCGAGGATCTGCTCGACACTACCAATCTGCGCCGCACCGAGGTCACCGATCGCATGCTCGCCTGCATCGACGTGCTCGTGGATGGTCCCTACGTCAAGGAGCTCCACGATATCTCGTTGCGTTTTCGCGGTTCGTCTAACCAGCGCATCATCGATATGTCAGCGACACGTGCCATCGGCGAGGTAGTTCTGTGGGCCGACGATCCGGTTTACGCCACGCATACCATGTAGCGTGTCAGGGCTGCGATATGTCGATGTGCCGGGGGGGGGGGGTTTTTATAGTGGGGGGGCGGCCCGCGCGGGCGCTGAGGG
>CAYLYJ010000086.1:0-4819 GCA_964388185.1 uncultured Coriobacteriaceae bacterium | reverse complement strand
TTGAGATCGATCTCTACACCTGCGGGCCTAAAACACATAGTCAACTCCTTTTCCTCTGTCCCAAACGGGACGTCCTACAATTCGCCAGCCAGCTTCTTTCTAGACCGGTTCCACCTCTTTGGGGTGGACGAGCTGTCTGACGAGACGGCATTTGCCCCATCGTTTGCCACGATGGGAACCCACCTTACGCAGGAATGGCGAAAGGCGGGGATTCGCGGATTATAGGGAAAAAAGAACGCCGTGATGACTCACGTGCGTTGATGTTTTCGATATCCTCCACAAAATCGCCATATAGGATAGCACACTGCATCGAGAATTGCTTTCGAGAAGCCCTTTTTGCGCAAACGGCGCTGCGGGTTCGCATCAAGGTATTAGACATTCGTTTGGTGTACACTCTGGCCTACAATTTATCGCAATCGCGAAAAGGAGCCACCGGTGGCAAAGTACAAGAATCATAAGTCCAGCGTCATGCGAGAAGCCGCGAACAGGCGCGCCGAGTATCGCAAATGGCTCATCCGTCTTGTTGTAGGACTCGCGATTTGCCTCGCCGCCATCGGCGTGTACTATTTTCTGGTCGCCGGCTACGTCATCGAAAACGCACCGGGCGTCACCTGGATTCTCGCCGCCATCGCGGCAATCTTTCTAGGTTGGTTCGGAAACAAGTTCTCCAAGACGCATCGAGCCTACGATAGCTATCTCACCGAGCACGGCCTCACCAACGAGGATGTCGTGGGCTTTCTCAAGAACCAGTAGAGAAACGCGCAGGCGGACAGTTGACGCGATGTGCGATCTGTCCTGCCCCAAAGCCATTGTCGATATTGACCACCGATACGCCTCCGGCGCATGAGTTGAGCATGGAGAGCAGCGCGGAGATGCCGCCGAAGCTCGCCCCGTAGCCTACGCTCGTGGGAACGCCAATGACCGGCACGTCAACAAGTCCGGCGACGAGCGAGGCCAGCGCGCCTTCCATGCCGGCAACGACCACGATGGCGCGAGCGCGACGCAAGTCATCCGCATGGGCAAGCGTGCGATGTACGCCAGCAACGCCGATGTCGGCGAGCAGCTGCACGCGCGAGCCCATGACGCGTGCCGTGAGCGCCGCCTCCTCGGCGATGGCGATGTCGCTCGTGCCCGCGCAGGCGACGAGCACCTGGCCCTCGGCCCTGTTGGAACAGGCCAGTACCTCCTCGAGCGTATCTCCTTTAATGGGATGCTCGCGATGGTCGACGAAGAGCAGCCCCGAGCGTCCGAAGTAGCAGACGTCGGGAATACGCGCACGCACGACTTGGGCGGCCTGCTCGCTTACGCGCGTGGCAACAACGATGTCGTGACATTCGAGCAGCTGCTCGGCAATGGTGCAAATCTGCTCGGGGGTCTTGCTTGCCCCGTAGATGACCTCGGGAAACCCACAGCGCTCGGCGCGGTCGTAGTCGAGGTTGGCATAATCGTTCATGCCGCCTCCTAGAGCTCGGCGCGGGCAAGCTCCTCGAGCGCCTCTTCCATTATGGCCTCGGAATCATTCGTAATGATGTCGAGGCCCTCGGCACGAAAGCAGCGCACGTCCTCGATGCCAAAGTAGAGCTGGCACAGAGCCTTGACCTGGTCGTAGCCATAATCCCAATCGCCACTATAACCGCCGATGGTCGTGACGTAGTATGCGCGCTTGCCGTTGCACATGCCGGTGGGAATACCCTCGGGGCTATAGACGAAGGTCACTCCTTGGGCGCAGAGCAGCTCGAAGTAAATCTTGAGCATCGCGGGGAAGGAGAAGTCCCAATACGGAGCCGCGAACACGATTTCGTCGGCAGCGGCGAATTGCTTCGCGTAATCGAAGACGGGATGGCCGAAATCCCCGGCCTTTCCCCAGACCATGCGCTGATTGGAAAGCTCGCCCGTGAGAGGCTGCAAGTCCTTCTCATCCTCGAGGACGAGTGTCTCGATCTCGACATCCGGACCATTCAGACGCTCGAGCAACGCCTGGGCAAGACGTTCGGTGCGCGAGGTTTCGCGATTGACGCAGGAATCCACGTACAAGATCTTCTTCATGGACACATCCTCCCTCAGGCATGCTAGTTGGCAAGCTGGGCGTCGATGAGCTTGAGCTCCTGAACCAGAGCGGCATGCTCGGCCTTGACCTTCTCGACGGCTTCGGGCGCGGCCTTCTCGAGGAAGTTCTGGTTGCCGAGCTTCTTGTCGAGCTTCTCGAGCTCCTTCGTGGCCTTGGCGCGACGCGTCTCGAGGCGCTTCTTCTCCTCGGCAAAGTCGACGAGTCCCGACAGCGCGGTGAACACCTCGATGTCGCCCACGAAATCGATGCCGCTTTCGGCGGGACGGGAGGCATCGTGCTCGAGGATGTCAAGATCCGAGAGCTTGGCGAGCGCGATGATGAGATCCTTCTGCTGCTCAATAAGCGTACGCTTGGCACGAGCATCCTCATCGTCGGCCGCAAAGCGCAACGAGACGGCAAGCTCCTGACGCGGACTTATACCATAGGCCGCACGCGTCGCACGCACCGAGGTGACGAGCTGCACGACAAGCTGAATGGCCTGCTCGGCATCATCGTCAATCCAGCATGAGAGATCGCCGGCATCGGGCCAGGACGCGACCATGAGCGCGGGGGCATCGTCCTCGACGGGCAAGTACTCCCAGATGGCCTCGGTGACGAACGGCATGACGGGATGTAGCAAGCGCAGGGCACTGTCGAGCACGAAGACGAGATTGCGCTGGGCGATCAGACGACCTTCGCCCTCCTGCGCCAGGCGCGCCTTGCAGAGCTCGATGTACCAATCGCAGAACTCGTTCCAGAAAAACGCGTAGAGCTCGCGGGCCACATCGCCAAAGCGATACTCCTCGATGCCGGACGTGACGGATGCCGTGAGCTTGGCGAGGCGCGAGAGAATCCACGCGTCGGCCGCGGTCGAAGCCTGCGGCTCGCCCGGCTCGTAGCCATCCATGTTGAGCATCACGAAGCGCGCGGCGTTCCAGATCTTGGTGACGAAGGAACGGGCCGCCTCGGTACGCGGCGAGTCGATGAGCTCGTGCGTCTTCTTGTCGATGTTGGCATCGAACTTGACGTCCTGGTTATTGGTGACGAGCGTGAGCAGATTGAAGCGCATCGCGTCGGCACCGTACATGGAGATGAGGTCCATGGGATCGACCCCGTTGCCCTTGGACTTGGACATGCGGCTGCCGTCCTTGGCCAGGATGGTGGCGTAGATGAAGACGTCCTCGAAGGGAATCTCGCCGACGAAGTACAACGAGCTCATGATCATGCGGGCAACCCACAGCGCGATGATGTCGCGCGCCGTCACGAGCACCTTAGTGGGATGATGGCCGACGAGTTCTTCGGGGTGGTCGGGCCAACCTTGCGTGGCAAAGGTCCACAATTGGCTCGAGAACCACGTGTCGAGCACGTCTTCTTCCTGGTGAACCGCATGGCTGCCACACGCGGGACACACGTCGGTGTCCTCCATGAGCGCATCCTCCCAGCCGCAATCGGCACAATGGAAAACGGGAATGCGATGGCCCCACCAGAGCTGGCGCGAGATGCACCAGTCCTTGAGGTTTTCCATCCACGTCATGTACGTCTGCGTCCAGCGGCTCGGGTGGAAGGTGACCTGTCCATCGGCGACGACGTCGGTCGCCGGGCCCTTGAGCTTGTCGACGGCGACGAACCACTGCTCGGAAAGCCATGGTTCGAGCGTCGAGTCACAGCGGTAGCAATGCATGACGGAGTGCTCGTGATCATCCACATGATCGAGCAGGTCATGCTCCTCGAACCACGCGACGATGGCCTCACGGCACTGGTCGCGATCCATACCGGTGAACTCGCCATAGCCATCGACGACGATGGCGTGCTCGTCGAAGATATTGATCTGGGGCAGGTCGTGTGCCTGCCCCATGGCGTAGTCGTTGGGGTCATGGGCGGGCGTCACCTTGACGAAGCCCGTGCCGAAGCCCGCATCCACGTGCCAATCGGAGAAGATCGGAATCTCGCGATCGACGATGGGAAGCTTGACCATCTTGCCCACGAACTTCTGCTTGTCTGGATCGTCGGGAGATACGGCAATGCCCGTGTCACCGAGCATGGTCTCGGGACGCGTCGTGGCGACCGTGATGTACACGACGCCGTCAACGGGCTCAACGAGCGGATAGCGCAGGTGCCACAGATGGCCCTTCTCATCCTGGTATTCTGCCTCGTCGTCCGAGATGGCGGTCGTGCAGCTCGGGCACCAGTTGACGATGCGCTTACCGCGGTAGATGAGATCGTCGTGATACCAGTCGCAGAAGACCTTGCGTACGGCCTTCGCGTACTCCGGCGACATCGTGAACTTCTCGTCATCGAAGTCGATGGAGCAACCCATGCGCTTGATTTGCTCGACGATGATACCGCCATACTCGTCACGCCACTTCTGGCACTCCTCGAGAAACGCCTCGCGCCCAATCTCGAGACGAGAGACGCCCTCGCTCTTGAGCTTCTTGTCGACCTTGGTCTGCGTGGCGATGCCCGCGTGGTCGGTGCCCAGGATCCAACGTGTGGAATAGCCGTTCATGCGGCTATAGCGAATGTACGTGTCCTGGATCGTATCATCGAGCGCATGGCCCATGTGCAACATGCCCGTCACGTTGGGTGGCGGAATGACGACCGTGCGATCGCCCTCCCCATTCGAGCGCGCGTAATACTTGCCGTCCAGCCATTTCCGGAGCATGCGCTCCTCGACACTCGCCGCGTCATAGGTCTTGGGCATCTCGGGCATGTTCGTGTCCTTTTTTCTCGAAACTTGGTTCTCTATGCAACGAATTCGGCAGATTCGCGCGT
>CAYLYJ010000085.1:0-4866 GCA_964388185.1 uncultured Coriobacteriaceae bacterium | reverse complement strand
GCGCAAGGTTAGCCGTCGGCTTCGAGAAAAAGCGCTGCCAGGAAATCGCGAATGTACTGTTATTGATGTTTACGTGCATCGTGAATGAGTCCTCTCGAGCACGCTATTCTAGTCCAATTTCGTGCTCGGCAGACAAAAACCGGACAAAAGTCGTCAAGGCACTTTCGTCTGGCTTCATCGGGACATGCGAATGGTGAAAGTGGTCAGACCATCCTCGCTTGCCGCCTCGATGCCTCCCCCGTGAGCCTCGACGATTTCCTTGGCAATGGCAAGGCCGAGTCCGGCTCCACCCGTACCTTGTCCACGGGCCGCATCGCCACGATAGAACCTATCAAAGATGTGCTCGAGATGCTCGGGGGCAATTTCCTTTCCCCGATTGCTCACGGAAAGCGTGACGGTACCATCATCTGCCGCGGCGCGAACGAGCACCTTGGTGTCGGCGTTGGCATGCACCATCGCATTCTTGAGAATGTTCTCGAGCACGCGACCCATGCGGGAGGAGTCCCAGAAAGCCGTAAGCCCCTCTTCGGCATCGACCTCGACGATGAGGTCACGCGACTGCGCCTGCGGGTAGAACTCCTCGGCAATCTGCCGGCAAAGTAGCCCGACGTCAAGCTTCTCGCGCTCTATGGGGATGTTCTGCATGTTGTAGCGGGTAATCTCGAAGAGCTCCTCCACAAGCGACTCGAGACGGTTTGCCTTGGCAAGCGCCCGTCCGGCAAACTCCCTCTGGCGATTGGCCTCCATGCCATCGGCCTCGCTGATGAGCTCGAGATATCCGCGTACCGAGGTGAGCGGCGTGCGTATGTCATGGGCGAGATAGGTAACCAGCTCGTTCTTGCGCTCCTCCGCAGCCTTGGCCGCCATCTCGTCACGGACGATGCGCATCTGCAACAGCTCGATTTCGGACTGCGTCGACTTGAGATTCTTGGGCAGCTCGACGGCATCGCCTTTCACCAGACCCGGAGCCGCAAGCACATCTGCGATGCTATCCACGGCACGTACCGGCCTGCGCATGAAGAGCAAGGTGATGATGAAGGTCCCCAAGACGTAGAGCACGATGGCCACGAGAGGCTTGAGCACCTTGAAGTCGTTGTACGTGCTCAAGTCACGATACGCGACGACGGGAACCCCCTCAACGGAAAGGCCCTTCTCCTGGAGAATCTTCTGCTTCTCGTCCTGCGTCAGGGTGCTCGCATCGTCCTCGAGGCCCAGGGCCTGATCCGTTGACGCCTCGCCGGACATGGCGGAACCGGTTGTCGCAGATGCGCCGATACCCAGCGCATCCCGGTAGTTGCTATAAGGCCCGAGCTCGATAACCTGCAGATTCGAGCTATTGAGCTGACCGCTCGCCATCAGGTCGTTGAACTCGTCGACCGACACGTAATGCCATTCGGATGTCGAATCGGCGATGTAATTGCCAAGTGACCTGGAAATCCCGTTCCCCAACGTTACGAGCATAACCGCATAGATGACGGTGAACGCGAGAAGCGCGAGAACGTAGCGCAGGACGAGTCGCGTCCACATGGAGCGCGCTTGCTCCGTCTTGAGCCTAGCCATGACGGCTCTCCCCGCGATCGACTTCGAGCCTGTATCCTACCCCGAAGACGGTCTTGATGAACTCGCGCGACGAATCGACCTGGGACAGCTTCTTGCGGATGCGACGAATGTGCACCATGACGGTGTTGCTGTCGAACGAGTTGTAGGGCTCGTCCCATATCTCCTCGAATATGTCCTTGATCGCGACAGGCTTGCCGGCATGACGTGCCAGCAATGAAAGCACTCCGAACTCCTTGGGCGTGAGCTTGAGCTCCTCGTCATAAAGGCTTGCGACATGACGCGTCGTATCGATGAGCAACCCATCGCAATCGAAGACGCCAGGGTTCTTCGTAATCGTCCGATCCTTGCTCCTGCGGATTCTCGTACGAACCCGAGCGACGAGTTCGCGGGGCTTGAAGGGCTTGACGATGTAATCATCGGCACCGAGGGAAAATCCCAGGACCAAATCCGATTCCTCGTTCTTGGCCGTGAGAAAGACCACGGGGACATCCGAGTTCTCGCGTATGCGCTGACATGTCTCGAAGCCGTTCATGCCCGGCATCATGATGTCGAGGAGCACAAGGTCAAAATCCTCGCATGCCAGGGCATCGAGTGCCCCTTTACCCGAAAAACACTCATGCGTGGCGAAGCCCTCGACCTCAAGCACCTCCCGGAGTAGGCCGGTGATTGCCTCGTCATCATCCACGATCAGTATCTTGGCTTGCGTGTTCATGGCGACAATTCTACTTGCAAGTGCACTGATTTCGCAGCCACATTCTCCATCCTTACCACATCGTAAGAAATTCTTAAGGCTTTGCTATGGGCATCGACATGGGGAGTTTCCGCATGATGGCAATGTCGATACGCGACCATTGCGAGGCGATTATCGTGAATGAAGACCTGATGAAATACAGCCGCAACTCCTCCTCGTACACCAGCCGCTCCGCCAACCCCGTCATGAGCTCGATACGCGTGGGGCAGGCAAGTCGGCGTAGGAGTAGTTCGGGCATCCAAGTGCGCAGAACGCCCGCGCGCTCGAAACGTCGTGGCATCTCCCATCGCAAGGGCAAATTCGTCGTCGTCGGCATGCTTGTGCTCGGCTTTCTCTGCGCATCATATTTCGCGAGTGCCTCGATGGAATCCATGGTTCCATCACTTGGCGGCAAGAGCGGTACCGGCACAACGACAATCGCCAGCACGCCAAAATCCGAATGGAAGCGTGGCAGTACGCCCGCCCTCTACCAGACCGATGCCCAATGGGCCGACACTCGCTACGCACGTGACACGCTTGGTCAAAGCGGTTGTGGCCCCACTTGCATCTCGATGGTCTACATCAACTTGACCGGACGCACGGAGATGGATCCGCCCAAGATGTGTGCATATGCCGAAAACGGTGGGTACGTCGATGGTGGCGCGACAAGTTGGATGTTCATGACCAAGGGTGCACAGGGTCTAGGGCTCAACGCCGAGGAACTTCCCGCTGACAAAAACATGATCAAAGGTCGTGTCAGTGCCGGCCACCCCGTCATCGCGATCATGGGACCTGGTGACTTTACGACGACCGGGCACTTCATCGTGATCTGCGGAATCGACGAGAATGGGCGCGCCATCATACGCGACCCCAATAGCGAGGAAAACACCAAGAAGGCATGGGATCTCGACAAGATCATCGCGCAAGCGCGTAACTTCTGGGCCTACACGATATAGCACGTCTCGCGCGGCTGCTACGTTTTACGCGATACGGCAGCTCGCCGTAGCCAGGCGGGCCGATTCTTCCCATCCCCAGACAGCGTTCGAATCCACGAAGAACGATCGTCTAGCGCAAGGGATGCGCGACCAGGGTGACTGTGATCTTGGAACCCTGGCGCGTATCCCTTGCGCTTTTAGCCAATGATCTTCGTGGATTCGACGGTGCGCACATACCACTTCATGAACTTCTCGAACGGCTTGCGCAGGGCAAAGCCGATGAGCGCAGCTGGTATCAGGAACAGCGCGAGCTCGCCGAGCTGAATCCAGAAGTCGCCGTTGTACATGCCAAACATCGCCGCACGCATGGCATCGACCGTGTGAGTCGCCGGCAAGAACGGGCTCACGTTCTGCACGAAATCGGGCAGGATCTGCAAGGGATACGATCCTCCACAGCCGGTTATCTGCAAGATGAGCAGACAAATCGCAAGCGCCTTTCCAAGATTGGCAAATGCCAGCACGAGGACGTATATCAGAAACGTGAAGACGAGACCCGAGAACCACAGGTCGAGCATTAGAAGCCACGGATGTACGACCTGGACTTGCAGGAAGAAGATGTTACCGATGCCGATGAGCGTCGTCTGCGCAAGCGAAATGCACGCGAGGGAGAAGAAGCGCCCGATCAGCATCTCACGCGGCTTGGGGTTGCGAAGATTTGCCTGCGCGCGATTCGAGACGCTTGGCTTGACGACGACGAGTATGAGCAGCGATCCGATGAAAACGGCGAGCGTGGTGTAGAACGGCGCCATGGCCGAACCGAAGTTCTCGGACGGAAACACCGCGATGCGCTCGATGCCCACCGGTGCTGAAAGCGCCTCGGCCATGCTCTGCGCATCGGCACCGAGCACCGCCTGCAGGGCAGCCGAATCCCCGGTGACGAGCGCTTCGGAAATGCTCGTCGCCAGACCATGGAGCGTGTCGGCCGATGCGCGCAGGTCCCCCGTCACCGATCCGATCTGCGCGACGGCATCACCCAGTATGCCCTGGGCGGAGTCCGTCGCCGCCGAAATGCCGCTTTCCGCTTCCTTCATGCCGCTGATGGCCTGGGATGCATCGGCATCCAGACCCTTCGCCGCGGCGATGAGGCGGTCAAGGTCGGGTTTGAGATTCTCGTTGTAGTCGTTTCTCGCGGCCTGGATGTTGGCCTGCGCGTTGGCGGCGAGTTGGTCGATGCGTTGCACGACCTCGGGGTCGAGGAGTTGCGAAAGCCCGGAACTATCAATCAGGGCACGTAGCTCATCAAAGCTCGTCTGCGCCGAGGAGAGCGCT
The DNA here is from genome assembly GCA_964388185.1 of uncultured Coriobacteriaceae bacterium. Classification (GTDB taxonomy): domain Bacteria; phylum Actinomycetota; class Coriobacteriia; order Coriobacteriales; family QAMH01; genus QAMH01. Next base: position 312 of record CAYLYJ010000085.1, on the reverse strand, counting down.
TCCTCGAGCTTGCCCTGCGCGGCCGCGATGTCCTCTGCCGCCGACGTGAGCCCGTCAGCACTCGCGTTGGCCATCTCCATCATGGAGACGATCTCATCTTGTGCCTGGCGAATCAGCTTGCTTCCGGAATCGAGCAGCCGCTGAGCCGATTCCAGAGTCCCGGAATACATCTCGACGACGTCGGCAACGCGATTCGTATCCTCCGACATCGCGTTGATATGATCTGCCAAGGCGGCAATCTGTCCATGTACGTCCACGTCATCGGCATAGCGCGAGACGGATTCCGCGACCGAGAGCATCACCTCGGAGATG
>CAYLYJ010000084.1:0-5036 GCA_964388185.1 uncultured Coriobacteriaceae bacterium | reverse complement strand
GCGGGTAGGCCACATGCCATCGTCGGCTCGGTCGTGCACGGACGCGGCGCGGGCGACGGATTCGGCTTCGCGACGGCCAACCTCGACCTTTCGGATTGCGAGACGATGCTACCGCGCGAAGGCGTCTACGGTGCGTATGCCATCGTCGACGGCGTGCGCTACGCCGCTGCCGTCAACGTGGGCGTGGCCAGGAGCTTTGCCGAGGCAACGGCTCCGGTCGAGGCACATTTGCTCGACTTCGATGGCGATCTTTACGGCAAGGAGGTCCGCATCGAGTTCGAGGAGTGGCTGCGCGGTCCGCGCGTGTTCGAGACGAAGGAAGAGCTCATCGAGACCGTAATGGGCAATATCACATGGGTACGCGAGCATCTGGGAGGCAAGTGACGCATGGCACGCATCTCCGATGATGACATCAGCCGCGTGCGCGAGGCGACCGATCTGGTTTCCCTCGTGAACGAGCGCGTCGTGCTCAACCAGAAGGGCCGTCTATTCTGGGGTTGCTGCCCGTTTCATGACGAGAAGACGCCCTCGTTCAAGATTGACCCCGACTTGCAGAACTGGCACTGCTTCGGGTGCGGTAAGAGCGGTGACGTGTTTGGCTATCTCATGGAAAGCGAGCATCTCGAGTTTCCCGAGGCGGTGCGCGCGCTGGCCGATCGCGCCAACATCGAGATCACCGAGGTCGGCGGAAGTGGCATCCCACGCAGTCTCAAGGACCGCATGATGCAGGCGTGTGCCGAGGCCGAGGAGTTCTACCACATGGAGCTCATGCGCTCGCGCGATGCCGGCCCTTCGCAGGCGCGCGCCTACTTGCACGAGCGCGGCTTTGGCTCGGAGTGCGCGCGCGAATGGAAGCTCGGATACGCGCCTGGTCACGGCAAGCTCGTTGCCCATCTCCGGTCGCGCGGTTTCACACGTGACGAGATCATCGGTGCCAATCTCGCCTACGTGAACAAGGGCGGGCGCCTCGTCGATCGCTTCTTCGAACGTGTGATGTTTCCGGTGCACGACTTGCAGGGGCGCAGCATCGCCTTTGGCGGGCGCATCATGGGTGACGGCGAGCCCAAGTACCTCAACACCTCGGAGACGCCGATCTTCCACAAATCGTCGAACATGTTCGGGATCGACATTGCGAAGAGCGCGATTGTCGCAAGTGGTGAGGCCATCGTCGTGGAAGGCTACACCGATGTCATCGCCATGCACCAGGCCGGTATCAAGAACGTTGTCGCCACGCTCGGTACGGCACTTACGGCGCAGCACGTCAAGCTCATAAGTCGCTTTGCAACACGCATCGTCTATCTCTTCGATGGCGATGCGGCCGGGCAGAAGGCGGCCGACCGTGCGAGCGAGTTCATCGACTGGCAGTCCGCAGTCGAGAGCCGACGTGACCCGATCGACCTGCGCGTTGCGGTGCTTCCCGAGGGCAAGGATCCGGCGGAGTTCCTCGGCACGAACGATGCCGACGCAATGCGCTCCGTCATCGCTGGTGCCGAGCCGCTGCTGGCTTTCTCGATCGGCCGATGCATCGAGCGCTACGATTTGCGACGGCCAGAGAACAAGGCGCGTGCCATGACCGAGGCGCTGCAGATTTTGTATCCCATCAAGGATTCCGTCTCGGCAACGGATTATGTCAATGTCATCGCTGACCGTTTGAATGTGGAGTATACTGCCGTATTCAAGGCTCTCAAGGAGACCAAGGCCCCTATGGCTGCCCGCCATCAAAATGATCAGGCCGTCTCGGAGCCCCAATCGAATGCGGTTAACCCTGTCGCCGAGCAGATTATCGAGGCGGATCGACAATCCGCCCGCATGGAGTACGGGCTTATCGCGCTCGTTGTGACCGACGCTCATCTCCTCGATCATATCGGGAAGGACTTGATGCGCATCAGGTGGATGGACCAGGCGGCGGAGAGCATGGCCGATGCCCTCATTACGCTTGATCACGACGCATCTACCGCGCAGGCGCTCGCGGCGGTCCAAGGCGCGTGTCCCAGTGCTTCGACCTTGCTTGCGCAGGCGATGATCGAAACGGAGGACGGCGAAGAGAAGCTGTTTCAGGCACGGCTCATGGTCCGCACCCTGCGGGAGCGCGACCTCGAGCGAAGCATTCGAGATGCGAAGGCACGCATGCGTACGGAGAGCGGGATTTCCTCCGAGGAGCTCGACCGGCTCTTCGAGCAGACCGTGTCAATGCAAAAGGAGCTTGTGAGATTGCGCAGCAATGCGCCTGACGAGCTGAAGGACTAGAAAAGGGGTTTTGACGTGGCAAAGACTTCCACCACGAAAAAGAGCACGACCAAGACGGGCAAGTCCACATCCAAGAAAACGAGCACCAAGTCTGCGGCCGTCAAGCAAGCCGAAGCCGAAGAGGGCGTTCTCGATAACGAGCTTATCTCCCGCCTTGACGATTTCATCAAGGAGTCCGGCAAGAAGGTCGAACGCAATGTCGTCGAGAGCAGCTTTGCCGACGACGATCTGACGGCCAAACAGATGGGCGCCGTCTTCGAGTACCTAGAGGCAAACGGCATCAAGTTGACCGGCGTGAGCATGCAAGCCGTCGAGGTCGACGATGACGATGATATTAACGCCGCCATGAGCGACGAGGAGATCATGGAGGGCATTCCGGAAGACGAGTTGGGTGCCCCGAGCGAGGCCATGAGCATCAAGCAGGCGGAGGAGGCTGTCGAAGCCGAGGCGGCCGAAGCCAAGAAGGCCGCTGCGATCGATGCCGACGAGAAGCCAGCTGATGCCAAGAAGCGCCGTGCCGAGGCGCGCAAGGCGCGTATCGAGGCGAGCTCGGTCGTCATGCTCACGGGTGATCCGGTACGCATGTACCTGAAGGAGATCGGTAAGGTCGACCTACTCACCGCCTCCGAGGAAGTCGACCTGGCCATGAAGATCGAGGCTGGCCTCAAGGCGACCGAGGAACTCGAGCGTGCCGAAGACGAGGGCGTCGAGCTCACACGGCGTGAGCGCCGTCGCCTCACCCGCGTCGAGCAGGTTGGCTTGGATGCCAAAGACCAACTCATCGAGGCGAACTTGCGTCTCGTCGTCTCCATTGCCAAGCGCTATGTCGGGCGCGGCATGCTCTTCCTCGATTTGATCCAGGAGGGCAACCTCGGACTCATTCGCGCCGTCGAGAAGTTCGACTACACGAAGGGCTTCAAGTTCTCGACGTACGCGACGTGGTGGATTCGCCAGGCTATCACGCGCGCCATCGCCGATCAGGCGCGCACCATTCGCATCCCGGTGCACATGGTCGAGACCATCAACAAGCTCGTGCGTATACAGCGCCAGCTCTTGCAGGAACTCGGCCGTGAGCCAACGCCCGAGGAAATCGGCGAGCAGATGGACATGACCGCCGAGCGCGTGCGCGAGATTCAGAAGATCAACCAGGAGCCGGTCAGCCTCGAGACGCCCATCGGCGAGGAGGAGGACTCCCAGCTTGGCGACTTCATCGAGGACCATGAGGCCGTGCGCCCTGACGATGCTGCCGGTTTCTCGATGCTGCAAGAACAGCTGCAGATGGTGCTCGACGGGCTCGCCGAGCGTGAGCGCAAGGTCATCGAGCTGCGCTTTGGCCTGAAGGATGGCCATCCCCGCACACTCGAGGAGGTTGGGCGCGAATTCGGCGTCACGCGTGAGCGCATACGCCAAATCGAGAGCAAGACGCTCGCCAAGCTGCGTCACCCGAGCCGCTCGAGCAAGCTCAAGGATTATCTGGAGGACTAGCGGACCAAACGGTATAATGGCCGTCACTTGGCCCCATGGCGCAATGGTTAGCGCGATCGACTCATAATCGACAGGTTCCAGGTTCGAATCCTGGTGGGGCCACCAAAAAAACAAGGGCCGGGGTTACCCGGCCCTTTTCATGTGCTGGAGGCGACGACCGGATTCGAACCGGTGGTGAGGGCTTTGCAGGCCCCTGCCTTACCACTTGGCCACGTCGCCATCTGAGTAAAAGAGCCGACTGGGAAGCCGGCTCTTGACTTAGCATGGAGCGGAAGACGGGGCTCGAACCCGCGACCCCAACCTTGGCAAGGTTGTGCTCTACCAACTGAGCCACTTCCGCGCGCAGAGCGGTATTCTAGGGGAACTTGAAGCAAGGTGCAAGAGAAACTTGCAAAAATACGTGCTTGCGATGAGACGTCATTCTGTTAGACTACTCATTCGCGGGCGTTTGGCGCAGCGGGAGCGCGTTTCCCTGACACGGAAAAGGCCACTGGTTCGATCCCAGTAACGCCCACCAGGCATATGAAGGGGGCCGGGGCATTCGCCTCGGCCCCTTTTTCATGCCCGGGGTATGACGTTTCGCCGCGTTAGTTGCCGTTTCGTAACTGGTACGTCCCCAGACCTTGCATTACCATGAATCCGTCTTTACACGAGAGAAGTTCCGGAAGATGACCGGAACGGTTTAGGGAGACTAGACATGGCTGAGTGCAATTCGAATTGCTCCGCCTGCGGCGACAGCTCGTGCTCCGATCGCACGGCTCCGCAGACGCTGCAGCTTCACGAAGGTACGAAGATCAAGAACGTTATCGCCGTGGCCAGCGGCAAGGGAGGCGTCGGCAAGTCGCTCACGGCGGCGATGCTCGCCTGCGAGCTGCGTCGTCGCGGTCACGAGGTCGGCATCCTCGACGGTGACATCACCGGTCCTTCCATCCCGCGCTCCTTTGGCATCCACGAGCCCCCCGCGGTCGACGAGGACGGCATGCTCAGGCCAGCCGAGACCAAGACCGGCATCAAGGTCGTCTCCACCAACATGCTCACGGCCGACGAGGCGACGCCCTTCCTCTGGCGCGGGCCCGTCCTCAACGGCATCCTCACCCAGTTCTACAGTGACATTAACTGGGGCGAGCTCGACTACCTGATCGTCGACATGCCCCCGGGAACGGGTGACATCCCCATGACGGTGTTCCAGCAGTTCCCCCTCAAGGGCGTCGTCATCGCGACCGCCCCGCAGGTGCTCGTCAACATGATCGTCGAGAAGGCCATCCGCATGACCGAGCACATGAACGTGCCGGTGCTGGGCCTGG
>CAYLYJ010000083.1:0-5189 GCA_964388185.1 uncultured Coriobacteriaceae bacterium | reverse complement strand
TTCCCCGCGCCATCTCCTCGTATGGCTCGTCCATCCACTCGACGATCGTGCAGATCGGCAGCTCCGTCTCGTCGGCCCTCTTCGTCGGCATCATGTCCGGCGATGTCACCCATTTGATGGCGGGGGGAATGACCAAGGCCGATGCCTACGCGTTTGGCTTTTCGCATACCCTGCTCATTGCCATCGGCATATTGATAGTGGCGGTCATTCTCACTGTCGTCTATACGCGTCTCGTGCGCCGTCAGAAGGGGAAGACGGCTGTTGCGGACAGCGCGACGAGCGAGAAAACCGGGAGAGGATAGGAGGGGGTTATCATGACTGATACCAAGGATGCAGCTCCGAAGACGGATGCTTCGGTGCAAGGTGACTCGCCAACTGCGACACAGGTCGCGGACGCGTCTTCGACACAGGGAGATGCCGGCTTCAAGAGGACGGTCGGCGTATTCGACATGGTGGTCTACGGACTCATCTTCATGGTGCCCATCGCCACGTTCAGCCTCTTCGGCGGCGTGTCGAACGCATCGGGCGGCATGCCGGCACTCGCGTATTTCGTCGCCTTCATCGGCATGTTCTTTTCCGTGTTGTCCTTCGGCATGATGATCGGAACCTTCCCGTCATCGGGTTCCATCTACACCTACACGTCCAAGAGCATCGGCAAGGGCCTCGGCTTCGTGGCTGGCTGGCTCATGTTGCTGCAGTATCTCACGTCGCCCGACATGGTCTTCATCATGGGTGCCGAGGCGCTGAGCACCTACGTGCCACAGATTCCGGTATGGGGCTGGTGCCTCATTTTCCTCGTCTTCGTCTTCGTCGTCGCATCACGTGGCATGAGCACGACGATGTTCGTCAACCGCATCGCGCTCATCCTCGAGTTCATCGTGCTCGGCATGTTCATCGTGTTCGGTGTGGTCTACATCATCGGACACCCCGAGACGAGCGGTTTCTCGCTGACCGCCCTGTTCAATCCCAATACCTTCTCGGTATCCGGCGTCATGGGCGCCGCCTCGCTGGCGGTGTTCTCGTTCGTGGGCTTCGGATGCGTTGCCACGCTCACCGACGAGGCGAAGGACGAGCGACACGGGCCGTCGCGCGCGATGATGATCATGGTCATCATCCTCGTGGCCATCTTCGTGCTGACGTGCTTCATCGCCACCTGCGTCGATCCGTCGGGCCAGATTTGCAAGAACGACGAGAACAACGGCTTCTACCATATCGCAGAGCTCGTGGGTGGCAAGTGGTTCGGCGTTGTCTGCGCCGTGTCCGTGGCTTTGGCCCAGGGTGTCTTCACCGGCTTGGTTGCGACGGTGTCGGTATCGCGCATCCTCTACGTCATGGGCAAGAGCGGATCGCTTCCCGGCGTTCTGGCCAAGATCGACGAGAAGCGCCAGGTGCCCATCGTCGCCACCTGCTTCGTGTCGGCCCTCTCGCTCGTTTTGCTCGCACCCTTCCTGTTCATAGGCATGGAAGGACTGGGCAAGGTCGTGAACTTCGGTGCCCTTTCCACGTACTTTCTTCTCAATCTCTGCGTGGTCGTATGGTTCTGGTTCAAGAAGAAGGACCACAGCAACCCCGTGCGTTTTCTGGTCTGTCCCATCTTGGGCATGATCGTGGTCTTCGCCCTGCTGCTCTCGCTTGACGCGCCCGCCAAGATCATCGGCGTCGTGTGGATAGCCATCGGCATCGTGTACTACCTGGTCATGACACATGCCCTGCATCGCGAAATCACCATGGAGTGAGCGAGCGGAAAAGTGTGTCGCAGGCGCTTGATACCCTCGATTTGTCGTTCAGTTCAAACGAGGGAGAAACATCATGGGCGTCTTGTCGGCATTACTCGCGGGTTCCAGTGCGATGGCGTGGTTCGTCATCATCATGATGCTCGCGATTTTGTTTTGCGGGTCTTCGAAGTGAGGGGCTACAGCTCGAAGACCTGCCCCGCGTAGGTTGCCTTGACGATGTCGGGGAGCTCTTCCTGCAGGATTTCGAGTGCGTGCTCTCCCGTGCAATGGCCAGTGTAGATCTTGTCGATGCCAAGCTCGCGGATGGTCTGCGCAAGGGCACGCACCTCGTCATCTTCGCGCAGGAACAGGTGCAGGCCGCCGACGAGCGCGCGGATGGGCTTGCCGGGGAATGCGGCACGCGCCTCGTTGATGATGGTCTCGATGCCTCCGTGGGAGCAGCTGTTGAAGATGACGAGTCCCTTGGGGGTCTCGATGATGAGGCTCTGCTCGTGGTCGAATCCGTCGTCGACAAGCCCGTCATCGGTCTTCAGGTAGAGGTGCTCGCGCTCGCCGATTGCCTCGAGGCCTTCGGTGTCATGACCCAGGAGCCATGCGCCAGGTGCGAATTGCAGGGCGCCGTCAACGCGCTCGATGCGCGATGCCTGCTGCTCGAGAAGTCCTCTCTGGATGCCGATGTACTTCATGTCACCTTTGGCATCGCTCCAGCACGTTTCTTCGCATGAGCTCCGGATAAGCAACGGCGCATGGTCGTTGATTGCGAAGAAATCCCCGAAGCCGTCGGCGTGGTCGAAGTGGGTGTGGGAGAGCACGCAATAGTCGACATCTGCCAGGTTGACGCCGAGGGTCTGCGCATTTTGCGCGAAAAGCCCTGACGCACCCGAGTCGAGCAGGATGGTCGCGTCATCGGTCTCGATGAGTGCGGAGAAGCCCCATTCGCAGCCGAGCCCCTCTTGCGCGTCGTTGTCCACGAGTATCGTCGTCTTCATGGTCATGCTCCTCGCCGTCGAAAATGAGACAATTGCCCAGAGATATTGTCTCATTTTAACGGGAGGCAGACATGGAACGATTCGAATTGGAGACGCCGGCCTACGGGTTTGTCGACATCACGGCGCGAATAAGGCAGATCGTGCGGGAAAGCGGCATCGAGGAGGGGCTGTGCGTGGTGTACTGCCCGCATACCACCGCCGCGATCACCATCAACGAGAATGCCGATCCCGACGTCGTGCGCGACCTCAAGCTCGCGCTGGCGGACATCTTTCCCGACCGGCGTGACTTCAGACATGCCGAGGGCAATAGCGCCGCACACCTCAAGAGCAGCGCCATCGGCGCATCGGAGACCATCCCCGTGACGGGCGGTGCCATGGCGCTTGGCACCTGGCAGGGCATCTATTTCTGCGAGTTCGACGGTCCGCGTCATCGCAAGGTCTGCGTGCAGGTGGTGGGGAAGTAGGGACACTACATTTTCCCATATCTTGTCGCTACATTTTCCCATATAATGTTACTACATTTTCCCATTTCTGCATGTAGACAGAGGGTGTATTGTCATGAGTCTAAAACCAGAAGGATATATTTCTCGGCTAATTGACCCTGTTATTGATTTGCATATGCAGGCGTTTGGTGCTGTTGAGGTTATGGGAACTATGTGGTCTGGCAAAACATGGACCTCTCTTGCCCATGCGGCGAGCGTTTCTGAATTGGGAAATTCGGCCATACGTGAAATAGCAGAAGTATCCCTAGATACGGCACTTGATGGAGAGTTGCCACGAGCGATTGACGAGTGGCAGGAAGTGCCGCAGGTGTGGGATGCCGTTCGAACACGCATAGATGATGCTGGCGGTCGTCGCGGGATGTATATCCTTACCGGTTCATCATCGCCTGCCAAGGAAAAGGTACGACATACTGGATCGGGAAGAATATCGCGACTCAGAATGTGGCCAATGTCATTGGCGGAATCAGGACATTCCACGAAGAAAGTCTCTCTAAGGGGCTTGTTTGATAACGAGTTTGTTCAGACGGAGGCCTCTTCATCGCTAAGGGATATTGCCACGGTGATATGTCGAGGTGGTTGGCCCGCTGCGTTGGATATGGAGGATGTTGCTGCATCGCTCATTCCCAATCAGTATGTAGACGCACTGGTCAGTGCGCATGATGACGATGCGCCCGAATCGGAATTCGACCAGCTGCATTTTCTCAGGTCTCTTGCCCGAAATATCGGAAGCGCGGTTACCGTGGATACTCTGGCAAAGGATATGGGGTATACAACGGATGGAAGAGTGAAGGAGGCAGGTAGGAAAAGAATCCGTGCATTATTGAACTATTTCCGAGAAAAGTATGTTATAGATGCGCTCTTCGGATGGGATGCGCCGATCAAATCACCCCAAAGGTTACGCGTCAAGCCCCGGTATGATTTTGCAGACCCCTCGCTTGCTGCTGCTTTGCTCGGCGTCGGACCGAGCGTTTTGTTAGAGAATGCTCAATTGTTTGGACAGCTATTTGAGCAGCTCTGTCTTCGTGATCTGAGGGTCTACACTTCGTGCATGAAAGAGGCTGCTCCAGACAGTCTTAGATACTATCGTGATGCAGATGGACTTGAAGTCGATGCGATTATCCAGCTACGCGATGGTAGATGGGGCGCTATAGAAATCAAGTTGGGATCCAACAAAGTACTAGAAGCACAAAACGCATTACTGCGATTGAAGAATAAAATATCTCTGAACAGCGCGGCGCGTAATCCCGAACCGTCTTTTATGATGATCTTGAAAGGCGAGGGAAACGGAGCATACAGAATGCCAACGGGGATTTACGTGGTTCCAATTACTGAGCTCTGCGTCTAACCCGGCAGCTGCAGCGGCTCCTCGTCTGGCAGGCCGCACCACTGACGAACGCGCCTGAGCATGCCGTCGATGTCGAGGACGCTTTCGGCGAAGCCCTTGCGAATGAGCTCGACGGGTACGTATTCGTCGTATTTCTCCCAGATGGGGATTTCGTCAGGATAGACGAGGTCAAGCGGGTCGAACGGTGTAGTCGCCTGCTCGGCGAGCACGTCGTAGAACAACTGCTCGTCGCCCTTCATGCGAAACTCCATGAAATAGGGACGCGACGAGTCCAGGCCCTTGAGCTTGAGTTGATCGACGCACTTGATTTTGAGGAAGCGCTCGAGCGCGAGGAAGGCGTAGCTGCCGAGCCAGGGGAAGAGCCCCCAGGTGTCGCCACCCAGACGGACGAGCGGGATGTGGTCGAGATGGGCGTTGCGTGCGGTCGAGCGAGCCTGGGCGAGCCTGCCGCGCGCGTTGTCCATGAGGTAGGGATAATCCGTGTCTTCCATGAGCACACGCAGCATGCGTTCGAGCACGACCGTGTTGATGTCGCCGGGGCAGTCGCCAAAGTAGGCCGGCACCTGGCCCTTTACCTGCGTGGCGTAGACGAGGTGGCGCTTGTGGTCGACCTCCT
>CAYLYJ010000082.1:0-5478 GCA_964388185.1 uncultured Coriobacteriaceae bacterium | reverse complement strand
TGATGTGCAGGTCGCTGCGCATGACGGAGCTGTCCTTGTTCTCGAGCGAGCTGAGATAGAGCTTGTCGAGGGAGTCCGATGCGTTGGAGATGAGCTCGCGCAGAAAGATCTCGCGGTTGGTGTAGATGGAGTTAATCATCAAGTCGAGCAGCTTTTTGCTCTCTGTCTTGAATTTACGCATGGGTGTGTGTCCTTTCGCGTGCGTTATATATGTACGAACAGCAATTGTATGGGAGGCGACATAGTCTATGCATCAGTTGTCACAGATATGTTACCTAACTGCTGTTATTTAGAATATCTAAGTCATCTAATAGCAGATGTTGCGACACCCCCGAAATGTGACAGGGGTCAGGCCCCTGTCACATTCAATCGCCTCTCGTGTGACAGGGGCCTGACCCCTGTCACATCTTGATGTCGGTGTAGAATAGCAGCCATGACGCAATCTATGACATACGACGATGCCGTTGCCACGCTCGAGGGAGCACTCAAGTTCGGGATGAATCCCTCACTCGAACCCATCGCTGCTATGTGCGCTGCGATGGACGAGCCTCAGAAGCGTTACCGCTGCATACAGATAGCCGGCACCAATGGCAAGTCATCGACGACGCGCATGATTGCTGCCCTTTTGCATGCCCAGGGCCTGCGCGTCGGACTGTACGTGTCGCCACACCTTGTCAAGTATCCCGAGCGCATCGAAATCGACGGACATGTCGTGAACGACGAGGCCTTTGCGCGGGGCATCGAGGTGGCCCTTGATGCGGCTGCGCGTGCGGGCGTGCAGGCAACGGAGTTCGAGCTGCTTACGGCAGCGGCGCTGTGGCTATTCGCGCAAGAGGGTGTCGATTGGGCTGTGCTCGAATGTGGGCTGGGCGGGCGCTGGGATGCGACAAGCGTCGTGAACCCGCAAGTCGCCGTCATTACGGGCGTGGCCTTGGAACATACCGCGATTCTCGGTGACACGATCGAGAAGATCGCGGGCGAAAAAGCGGCCATCATCAAACCGGGCTGCAAAGCGGTTTTTGCGCATGACCTTGCGGCGCGCGAGGTGTTCGAGCATCGGGCGCAAGACGTCGGGGCGCCTTATTCGTATGCAAAACTCGATGCGACAAGAGCATTCGATAATGAGCTTGCATACATGCCCGTCTACCAGCGCTCAAACCTTGCGACGGCATTGGCAGCTGTTACCGTTGCGCTTGGTCATGCGCCATCGATGGCGAGTGTACGGGCGGCGCTCGATGAGCTTGTCATTCCCGGGCGCTTTGAGGTCTTGTGTCGCAATCCGCTCGTGATTATCGATGCGGCGCATAACCCGCAATCTGCCCATGCGCTTGCCGAAGAGCTGCAACGGTTCTTCGACGGAGTGGGACAAGGGGACAATGTGTCAGGGGTCAGGCCCCTGTCACATTGGGCCCAGTGTGTCAGGGGCCTGACCCCTGACACACTGTCCCCTTGTCCCACCCTTCTCCTTGGCGTACTGGATGACAAGGATGCGCGTGGCATCATACGAGAGCTCTGCCCGCTGTTTGATCGCATCGTCGTCACGGCGTCGTCTTCCCCGCGCGCCATTCAGGCAAGCGAGCTCGCGACACTCGTCGAGAACGAATGCGGTATGCGTCCCGAGGTGACGCAAAGCGTGCGCGAGGCCCGTGAGTTGCTCATCAACGAGCCCATTCTCGCCACAGGCTCCATTACCGTTGCTGGCGAGGTAAAGGGCATTTGGTGATAGAATCTGCACCAATAGTTCATCAGCATAGGTAACAAGAAGAAGGAAGCATGTCCGAGATACTCTCGTCGGTACTCACACCTCCTATACTCGTCATCCTCATCATCACCGCAATCATCATGATTGGCCTGTGGATCGTCTGCATCGTCTGGGTCAACCGAGATGCCAAGACGCGCGAGGCTTCTGTCGGCTTGTGGACCGTTATCGCCATCGTTCCCGTCGCTGGCCTTGTCGCCTATTGCCTGATGCGTCCGCCGCTCAATGCGGCCGACTCTACCGAGCAGGTCATGAACCTTGAGCTCATGGGGCGTCAGCTTGCTGATTACGGCAACTGTCCACGTTGCGGAGAACCTGTGAAGAGCGACTACATTGTCTGCCCCAAGTGTCGTGCCCAGTTGCGTAACGTTTGCAGCAATTGCAGAAAGCCGCTCGAGCCCGGCTGGCAGATTTGCCCCTATTGCGGTCGTCCGTTCGCGCGCCAAAGGCGCCAGCGCTCGGCCTAGCTCAAGTTACCCTTGCATCGCGCCGTCCTGCGGTGTAGTGTCTCGCCAAGTGCTTCTCTCGACGAAGTCCCACTCGGTTTGTGGCCGAGCACGGGCAGAAAGGAAAAACCATGAGCACGATTTCCGTTTATCTCCCCGACGGTTCCAGCAAAGAGCTCGAAACAGGAGCGACCGTTGCCGATTGTGCGGCGGCTATTGGAACCGGTCTCGCCAAGGCTGCCATCGCTGGCAAGATTGACGGCGAGCTTGTCGGTCTCGATGCGCCACTTGACGATGGCGCGCAGGTCGAGATTGTAACCAAGACATCGCCCGAGGGCCTCGGTATCCTACGTCACTCGACGGCGCACATCATGGCAGAGGCCGTGCAGGAGCTCTTCCCGGGCGCGCAGATTGCCTTTGGACCGCAAACCGATGACGGTTTCTTCTATGACTTCGGCTTGACCGAAAACCTCTCGTCCGATGACTTCGAGGCCATCGAGGCCAAGATGAAGGAGATAATCAAGAAGGATGAGCCCTTCGTGCGTGAGGTCGTCACGCGCGATGAGGCCAAGGAGATTTTCAAAGACCAAAAGTTCAAGGTCGAGCATATCGATGACCTACCCGAGGACGCCGAGATCTCCATCTATCGTCATGGCGATTTCGTTGATCTTTGCAAAGGTCCGCACATTCCCAGCTCGCGCAAGATCGGCGCTTTCAAGCTCATGAAGCTCGCCGGCGCCTACTGGAAGGGCGACGCCGAGAACGAGCAGCTGCAGCGCCTTTACGGCACGGCGTTCTTCGACAAGAAGGACATGAAGGAATACCTCTTCATGCTTGAGGAGGCCGAGAAGCGCGACCATCGCAAGCTCGGCCGTGAGCTCGGCATCTACATGATGGACGAGGAAGCCGGCGTTGGCTTGCCACTGTATCTGCCGGCCGGCGCGCGCATCATCCGCATCATGCAGGAATGGTTGCGCAAGGAGCTGTATCGCAGGGGCTACGAAGAGGTCATTACGCCGCACATCTACAAGGCGGATGTCTGGAAGACGAGCGGCCACTACGGCTACTATCACGACAACATGTACTTCTTCGAAATTAACGAGGGAAGCGACGAGGAGCCGCGTCTGAGCGAGTATGGCGTTAAGCCGATGAACTGTCCCGGTCATGTCATCCTCTACAAGAACGACATCCACTCGTATCGAGAGCTGCCCATCAGGTATTTCGAATTTGGCACCGTGTATCGTCATGAGATGAGCGGCGCCGTGCACGGTCTTATGCGTGCTCGGGGCTTTACGCAGGACGATGCGCACGTTTTTTGTCGCGAGGACCAAGTCGTCGACGAGGTCTGCGCGATTCTCGACTTGGCCGATTCCATCATGAAGGAGTTCGGCTTCGAGTACATGGCCGAGATATCCACGCGTCCCGAGAAGTCCATCGGCACCGACGAGATGTGGGAAAAGGCCGAGAACTTCTTGCGTGAGGCCATCGAGCGTCGGGGCATTCCATACGAGATCAACCCTGGCGACGGCGCCTTCTATGGCCCCAAGATCGACATCAAGGTCAAGGACGCGCTCGGCCGCTGGTGGCAGTGCTCGACGGTTCAGGTCGACTTCAACCTTCCCGAGCGCTTCGATGTCACCTATCGCACGGCCGATAACACGAGCGAGCGTCCATGGATGCTCCATCGTGCGCTTTTCGGCTCCATCGAGCGCTTCCTCGGCATCCTCATCGAGCACACGAGTGGCAATTTGCCGTTGTGGCTCGCGCCGACGCAGGCTGTCATCATCCCAATCGCCGATCGTCACGTCGAAGCTGCCGAACGAGTCGCGGCCGAGCTGCGCGCGCATGGTGGGCGCGTCGAAGTTTACGAGCAGAACGAACCGATGCGCGTGAAGATTGCCAAGGCGCAAGGGCAGCGCGTGCCCTACATGCTCGTCATTGGCGACAAGGAAGTCGAGAACGATGAGGTTGCGGTACGTGAGCGCCATGAGGGCGACTTGGGCTCGATGAAGCTCGAGTACTTCACGAAGATTATCGAGGAAGCTCAGGTCTAATGACGCGGCCCATGACCATCGCCGAGAAGATCCTTGCGGCGCACGCGGGGCTCGACGAGGTTATTCCAGGCCAGCTCGTCGAGTGCAGGGTGGACGTCGTACATGCCAATGACATTACGGCACCCATCGCCATCGACGTGTGCCGTCAGGTAGGCGATGAGGTCTTTGATCCGGCACGCGTGGTTCTCGTTCCAGATCATTACACGCCGAACAAGGACATCAAGAGCGCCGAGCAGGCAAAGCTCATGCGCGAGTTTGCGCAGGAGCAGGGTATCGAACACTACTATGAGGTCGGGTGTGCGGGAATCGAGCACGCGCTGTTGCCCGAGAAGGGCGTGGTGGTGCCAGGCGATCTCACCATAGGGGCTGATTCGCATACCTGCACCTATGGTGCGCTCGGGGCGTTTTCGACGGGCATGGGATCGACCGATGTGGGTGTCGCCTTTGCGACGGGCAGCGCCTGGTTCAAGGTGCCCGAGAGCATCAAGGTCGTGCTCGAAGGGGAGTTCGCTCCCGGCGTGGGCGCGAAGGACCTCATCCTTCACATCATCGGTCAGATTGGTGTCGATGGCGCGTTATACCAGGTGCTGGAATTTGTCGGGCCGGCTGTCACGCAGATTTCGATGGATGGGCGTTTCACGATGTGCAACATGGCCATCGAGGCAGGCGCCAAAACGGGCATCTTTGCCGTCGATGACGTGACACGTGCCTATGTGGAACCGCGTGCCGAGCGGCCATGGGTCGAATACGTGTCCGATGAGGGTGCATCCTACGCGCGCACGATTCATGTCGACGTCTCACAGATTGCCTCGACGGTCTCGCTGCCGCACCTGCCAAGCAACACAAAGCCGGCTGCTGACTGCAATGACATGCGCATCGACCAAGCCGTCATCGGCAGCTGCACGAACGGGCGCATCGAGGACATGCGCGTTGCCGCCGAGGTGCTGCGTGGTCGTGTCGTCAATCCCATGGTGCGCTGCATCATCATCCCCGCAACGCAAGACGTGTACCGCCAGTGCATGCACGAGGGGCTTCTCGACGTGTTCCTCGACGCGCATTGCGCCGTGTCGACACCTACCTGCGGGCCATGTCTGGGCGGGTACATGGGCGTGCTCGCATCGAGTGAGCGCTGCATCGCCACGACCAACCGCAACTTCGTCGGTCGCATGGGGGCCAAGGACAGCGAGGTCATTCTCGCAAGTCCTGCCGTGGCCGCCGC
>CAYLYJ010000081.1:0-5633 GCA_964388185.1 uncultured Coriobacteriaceae bacterium | reverse complement strand
TGGGTAGTTTCAACATGGTCGATGTCATCAACGGGCACCTGAGCCGCCAGAAGACACCCATCGAGGAGTTCAAGCAAATCACACGCGACCTCATCATCAGCCTGGATCGATCGGCCCGTGGCCTGGCACGTGCCACCGAATATAT
This sequence comes from uncultured Coriobacteriaceae bacterium, assembly GCA_964388185.1. Taxonomy (GTDB): domain Bacteria; phylum Actinomycetota; class Coriobacteriia; order Coriobacteriales; family QAMH01; genus QAMH01. The sequence continues at coordinate 5,488 of CAYLYJ010000081.1, read as the reverse complement.
TGGCGACGTAACGCACATGTTGAGCCGCGGGCAACTCAAAATCAACATGGAGATGTTGGGCAGCGAAGAGCCCATGAGTAAGATCTCGCGCATCGTCAACCGCCTCACGCTCGGCATGATCACGGCCGGCACGCTCGTGAGCGCAGCGCTCGTAAGCACGATAACCGAGCCGACGATCGCCGGGCTACCCGTACTCTCGTTTACGGGCTATTGCGTTGGCATTGGTCTCACGCTGTGGATCATCATCGACATCGTCCGCCACCACGGTAACAACACGTAGCTACGGGCATCGCGCTAGATGCCCAGCCAGCCGCCGATGAGCGGCGCCCAGAACGCCCGTAGATAACCGGAGCCAGCTCCTTCCTGGCTAAATCCACCGGTCGCTGACCGGAGCCAGATTCTTCCTGGCAAAAACCACCGATCGCTGACCGTCGGATGGCAAACATGTCGGCCAGTGACCGCAATGTTTGCCAGTTCGAGACAATGCGCTCTCGAAAACGGTCACGCAGGGGGCTTTCTTGACAGCATTTTCTTAAATCGACATATGAAGCGCTTGCCTTCATCCATGCACTTCTGAAATAAGCGCCCACTAGTCATGCCCTGACCCCGCCTTTTCCTATTCTGCTCGGACGGAACTCGGAATCGAGCCGTGCTTTGTTCCTAATTCGTGCAAATTCTGGGGGTATCTATCTCGGTGGACAAGCATGTACTATGCATCGGTCTTTGATTGCAACTCCGAAGGAACATCATGAAAGCCTACGTAATCGGAAGCTCGGCACTTTATTTCTGGAGGCGCGGCTCGCAAACACTTTCCGTACTCCGCTCTCCTGTGCTGACCATACTTGATGATTGTCCCACCACCCGCAAAGAGCTTGAGGAGCTGCAACTAGAATCACTTGAATTCGGAGGCTCCCCCATCCGGCTGATGGTTCCGACAGACCGATTCAGGTTACTGAGAGCCCTTTTCAAATACAGCGTTCAATCGCAGGCGCTTCCTGCGGATTGCTTCAGGCGGTTTAGCGCGAGCATATGCATTGCCTCGCCTGAACTTTGCCTGCTCGAATCACAGAGCGCATACTCACGGTTTCGCCTCATGGAACTTGCAATGGAGCTCTGCGGGAGGTACGCATTGGTTCCAGAAGCGCCCCGTGGGTTCGTGCCGCGAGATTATCAACTCGCCACGGTTGACTCCATCCGCACCTTCGCAAAGCGAATCCCCCACATCAATGGCAGCAGACGACTCCTCGACATCTGCAAGTACATCAAGGACGGGTCGCGCTCTCCCATGGAGACTCGAGAATACCTGCTGGCGTGTCTTCCTAAAAGATATGGCGGCTATGGGTTGCCGCGACCTTTGCTCAACGTGCGAATTGAGCTCAGTCCGGACGAGCAGCGCGAGGTCGGTAGGAAATACCTTGAATGCGACGAGCACTGGGAAAAGGAGCGTGTCGTCATCGAATATGATGGTCATGACGATCATGAGTCACGAGAGGCTCGTGCCAAAGATGCCCTGAAACGCAATCTACTCACATCTCGCGGGTATCAGGTATTCATCATCACCGGAAAGCAAATTCTAGATGAGAATGCGTTCGATGCGGTAATGCGCAACGTTGCCTCTTCTCTTGGTTATCGATTAAGAAAGTTTCCCGAAGATTGGTCAGCTCGTCGCGCCAGTCTTCGCAAGGAGCTATTTGCCTCACTGGCAACTCACGAGTCGCGACATCGCTCCGAAACAGATTAGGGCAAGGGCGAAGCGCGCACTGCCCACCTTGAGGCCATTGCGATAAAAACACGAAATAGCGTGGCACGAATCGTCCGTCGCTGACCGGAGCCAGGCCCTTCCTGGCAAAAACCACCGGTCGCTGACCGTCGGATGGCAAACATGTCGGCCAGTGACCGCAGTGTTTGCCGATTCGAGACAATGCGCTCTCGAAAACGGTCACGCAGGGGGCTTCCTTGCCACGGCGGCCGCTTACAGCCCCAGCCAGCCACCGATGAGCGGTGCCCAGCCCATGACGAACACGATCACGAAGAGCACGGGAACGCCGTAGGTGACCCATCCGCGCATCCAACTTGGAAACTTCATGCCCTCGCCGGTATCGACTTCGGTGATGAAGTTCTTCCATCCCCAGCCGTACTTTCTCGTACAGAAGAGCAGGAACACGAGCGATCCCAGAGGCAGCATGTTGCTCGACACGATGAAATCCTCGATGGACTGGATATCGCCGATTCCCGGAATCGAGACGAACGAGAGCACGTTGAAACCCAGTGCGCAGGGAAGCGACAGGATCACGATGGCGACGAGCGAGATGTAGACGGCCTTGCGGCGATCCCATCCCTTGTAGTCCATGAACATGCGGATGATGTTCTCGAAGACGGCGATCACCGTGGAGAGTGCCGCAAACGACATGAACAAGAAGAAAAGCGCGCCCCAGAGCTGTCCGAGCCACATCTGCGAAAAGACGTTGGGCAAGGTCACGAACACGAGGCCCGGACCGCTCCCCGGATCGACGCCGAAGGCAAAGCAGACGGGAAAAATGATGAGGCCGGCCATGAGCGCGATGACGGTATCGAGCACGCCGACGGAAAGCGCCTGCCCGAAAATCCGGCGCTCCTTGCCCAAGTAGCTACCGAAGATCTCCATGGAGCCGATACCGATGGACAGTGTGAAGAAGCTCTGTCCCATTGCCGCATAGACGGCATCGCCAAAGCCCGCGGCTCCGTTCGCGAACATCTTCGAGAAGTCGGGCATGAGGTAGAAAGCCAATCCGTCCTCTGCACCGGGAAGCGTGACGGCACGTATGATGAGAATGACGAGGATGACGAACAGGGCGCTCATCATGTACTTGGTGACGCGCTCGACGCCCTTGTTCAGGCCGAGCGCACAGACGAGCATGCCGATGACGCACACGGCTATGGTCCAGCCCACGACCTCGCCGGGATTGGCGAGCATGGCATCGAACACGGCGCCGGTCTGCGCGACGCTGAGCCCCTCGAAGGTACCCGTCGACATCTTGATGAAGTAGTTGAGCATCCAACCCGCAACGCACGTATAGAACATCATGAGCAGGAAATTGCCGATGAATCCCACCCAGCGCATGAAATGCCATTTGGTGCCCTTGGGCTCGAGCACGTCGAACGCACGCGAGATGGACCTTTGGCTGGCGCGTCCGACCGTGAACTCCATCGAAAGCATGGGCAGCCCGAACACCACGAGGAAGAAGAGGTACATGAGGATGAAGGCCGCACCACCGTACTCGCCCGTGATGTAGGGGAAACGCCAGACGTTGCCCAGGCCGATTGCGCAACCCGCGCTTACCAGCAGAAAGCCGATGTTGCTCGAAAACCTATCTCGTTTTGCCATAGCGTCCCTCGTTTGTCCGGCGCGCTCTCCCCAGCGCGATAACCAGATATGGTATCACGGCAGGTCCTCTGTGACCTCACCGTAACGCTTCGGTGGCATCATTGGAGGCAGGCGCGCCACCTTCGCGTATAATCTCCGGAGATATTCGCATGGCAAGCCGCCTGCGCGGCAGCATGATGTAAGAGGAACTCATGGTTTACGACAACGTGCTCGAGGCGATGGGCCACACGCCTCTCATCCGTCTGCGGCACATACCCGACGAGAACTGCGCGCAGATTCTCGTGAAGTTCGAGGCACTCAATGTCGGCGGTTCGATCAAGACGCGCACGGCGTACAACATGATCCTCCAGGCCGAGCGACGCGGAGAAATCGCACCCGGCAGGACCACCATCATCGAGCCGACGAGCGGCAACCAGGGCATCGGGCTGGCCCTCGTGGGCGCGGTGCGCGGCTATGACGTGCGCATCATCATGCCCGATTCGGTCTCGGTCGAGCGTCGCAAGATCTGCGAGGCCTACGGGGCGCAGATCGAGCTCGTCCATGACGACGGCGACATCGGCAAGGCCATCGCGACGTGCGCGGAGCTCGCGCGCGAACAGACGGCGGCAGACCCCAACGCTTTCATGCCCGACCAGTTCTCGAACGTCGACAACGTCGCCATCCAACGTGCGCAGACGGCCGTGGAAATCCTCGATGACGCCAACGAATCCGGCATCGTCATCGACGGCTTCGCCTGCGGCTTTGGCACCGGCGGTTCCATCACGGGCATCGGCAGCGCGCTCAAGCTGGCCAACCCCGATACCATCGTCTGGGCGGCCGAGCCCGAGAACGCGGCGATGCTCGCCGGCGGCAACATCGGCACGCACCTGCAGATGGGCATCGGCGATGGCGTCATTCCCGCCATCCTCGACCGCAGCGTCATCGACGCGACCTGCGTGGTGAGCGATGACGAGGCCATCACCATGGCCCAGCATCTCGCACGCGAGGAGGGGCTGTTGTGCGGCATCTCGAGCGGCACGAACGTCGTCGCGGCGATGATGCTCGGCTACGAGCTGGGGCCGGACGCCACCGTCGTGACCGTCCTCACCGACACCGGCGAGCGCTACTTCTCCACCCCGCTGTTTGGGGAGTAGAGGGGCGATTCAATCCAGAGAAATCCAGGATTAGACCTCCCCCTACGCTCCCCCTATTCCTCGATCAGCGCAGCAATCTCATCGGGCGAATACTGGTACTTGCTGTTGCAGAACGCGCAAACCATCTCCACGTCCTCACCTTCGTCGACCATGTCCTGCAGCTCGTCGGCACTCACAAGCGAAAGCAGCTTGAGCGTGCGCTCGCGCGTGCAATCGCAGCGAAACTCCACCGGGCCGTCCTCGAGAATCTGCAAATCCATGTCGCCGAGGATTCGCTCCAGGATGCTCTCGGGTGTCTCACCTTCCGAAAGCATGGTCGTGGCGCTCGGCAGCGACGCGATGCGTTCCTCGAGCCGGGCAGCCGCCTCATCGGTCGCCCCGTCCATGAGCTGAACGATGAAGCCGCCCGCCTCGCGCACGGAGCTGTCCTCGTTGAGCAGCACACCCAGCGAGACCGCCGAGGGAATCTGGTCACTCGAGGTGAGGTAGTATGCGATGTCATCGGCGATCTCGCCGGATTGGATTTCGACGACGCCGCTATAGGGCTCGCGCATCGCCAGATCGTAGATGATGCGCAGCGTGCCCTTGCCCACGACCTCGCCTACGCGGAGCTTCTCGCCCACTTTGGAGGGAAGTGAGGCCTGCGGATTGCCCACATAGCCCTTGACGCTACCATCCGACTTCGCCGTCACAGTAACGTTGCCCAGCGGTCCGTCGCCATTGAAGACGATGGAGAGTGCGTCCTTGTCGCCCTTCATCATCGTTCCCATCATGGCAGCGGCCGTGAGCGTGCGACCCAGGGCGGCTGTGGCCGTACGTGACAGCTCGTGCATGCGTCGCGCGTCCTCCACGAGTCCACGCGAGTACACGGCAAAGGCGCGGATGGTCCCGTTGGCTGCGGTGGCGCGTACCACGTGGTCGTGCTTCAGATTGATGACGTTCATGCCCAATTCCAATCTATGAGGTCGAGAGGCTCGCCATCCAGGCGCGC
>CAYLYJ010000080.1:0-5667 GCA_964388185.1 uncultured Coriobacteriaceae bacterium | reverse complement strand
GCAGGCCATGTGTGGTATCGTGACGGCATCGAAACGTGCCGATGGGAGGCGTCTGTGAGCAAATACGACAAGTTGTGGGATTACGTCGCGGCACAGGAAGGCGACAGCCTCGACCTCTCCTTCGATGAAATCGGCGATATTGCCGGCGTGCCCCTCGACCACTCGTTTCTCAACTACAAGAAGGAACTGCTGCCGCGGGGATGGCAGGTTGGCAAGATCTCGATGAAGAAGCAGGCCGTTCGCTTCGAACGCATGCAAGGATAGCTATCGCAGCGCAACGACTTCTCCATCCCAGGTGATGAAGTAGGCCTGCAGTATCACCGGATGCTCGGTCGCGAGCTCACAGCCTTTATCGAGCCCGAGCGCGAGCAGACAATCGAGAGCATCGGCAATCCAGCCCTTCGCGATGCCGCCCAGATCGATCATGGCTCGTGGATCTTCGAGACGCACGCGCGCCATGCCATCGCCATGCTCGACATGCACGCCGTGCCAGTCGACGTGCTGCATCGCCTCGTCAAGCACGTGCTTGTCGGGGATGATGCTGCGCTTCAAGTCCCACAGGCGGCTCGCGGTGCCAATCGTGATGTCGGAGGCGCCATGACTTGCCGCACAGTAGGCGTGTGCCGCTTCGATGAGCTCGGCCGTGCGCTCGTCGACCTCGACCCATGCGCCTTGGGCCTCGTTGATGCGCGACACGTCGGAGCCTGTACGCGTGCGAGAGAAAAGCCGCTCGTATTCCATGCAGTTCTCGTATGCGCGCATCAGCCCACGTGTGCAGGTGTCTTTCTCGTCGTATGCGCATATGCGCACGCCTGTATCGAATGCCTCGAAGCAAATCTGCGCGCGTGTCTCGTTTGCTGTCAGCTCGTATGCTTGTGTGTCGCTCATACGCATGATGATACCCGAATGGGACAACGACTCAGAGCTGTTGTCTCATTTGCATTTGGTACGAAATCGTACTATATTATAGTCCGATTTCGTACCATAATTATGAGATGGGGCATCTGATGAACGTATCGCCTTCGCATGAGGAGCTTGCGGGCAAGGCGGCCTTCGCCCTCAACGCGTTCTACGAGCGCACGAGCGAGCTCTATCACGATATCGCTCGCAGCCTCGGCCTTTCCGATAGCGCCTTCGACATCCTGTATGCGCTGCATGCCGAGGATGGCCAACGCCAGTCCGAGCTATGCAAGACGAGCATGATGCCCAAGCAGACGCTTGCGTCATCGCTGCGCAAGCTTCAGGAACAAGGACTCGTGCGCATCGAGCGCGAGAGCCGCAAGATGTCGCGGGTCTTCTTGACGCCTGCGGGAAGGGCGCGCACTGACGTGACGATCAAGCCCGTCATCCAGGCAGAAGTCGACGCCGTCGATGCGCTGCCCTCGGAAGTGCTCGCGTAGCTGCCCGATACGCTCGATCGCTATCTCAGCGCGCTTGCCGAGGGCTTCAGCACCATCCGGAAAAGCCAGGATGGCTAGACCTCGCACGTTCCCATTCAAACCTCTCGACAGAACTGGACACGATCATGACGCAGGACATGAACCGGCACTTTTCCATGAGTGCCCTTTTGAAATACACGTTCCCGACCATCTGCATGATGATCTTCACCTCGCTCTACGTGGTGGTGGACGGTTTCTTCGTCTCGAACTTCGTCGGCAAGACAGCACTCGCGGCCGTGAACCTCGCCTGGCCCGTCGTCATGATCCTCGCGACGATCGGCCTCATGACGGGCACGGGTGGCAGCGCCCTGGTTGCCAAGACCCGCGGTGAGGGCGACGACGAGTGCGCTAACCGCTACTTCAGCATGCTCGTCATCTTCACGATAGGCTTCGCGATCATTCTCGCCGTCCTGGGACAGTGGCTGATCGAACCTCTCATCGCGGCCTTCGGGGCACAAGGGGAGCTCCTTGACGAAAGCGTCATCTGCGGGCGGTGGACACTGCTCGCCCTGCCGTTTTTCGCGCTGCAATTTGCCTTTCAGACGTTCTTCTCCACGGCGGGCAAGCCCAATTACGGCTTCTTCGTCATCGTCGCCGCTGGTGTCGTGAACGTCGTGCTCGATTGGCTGTTCATCTGCGTCTTTGGCTGGGGTATCGCCGGAGGCGCCATCGCCACGGCATTGGGCCAGGTCGTGGGTGGACTCGTCCCGCTCATCTACTTCCTGCGCAAGCATAACTCGAGTTTGTTGCGCCTGGTCAGGACGCGCTTGGAATGGCGCCCCATCGGACGAGCGTGTCTCAACGGCTGTTCCGAGCTCGTCTCCAACATCGCGATGAGCCTCGTGACCATGCTCTACAACTTCCAGCTCATGCGCTACATCGGCGAAGACGGCGTCGCGGCGTTCAGCGTCATCGGCTACACGGCGATGATCTTCGGTGCTATCTTCATGGGATACGCGCTCGGTAGTTCGCCGCTCATGAGCTACCAATACGGAGCGAAGAACCATGCCGAAATGCGAAGCATCTTGTTCAAGAGCCTCGCTTTCATCGGCACGGGCAGCGTTGTCATGTTCCTGGCAGCCGAATGGCTTGCCGGGCCGCTGTCGGCCATCTTCGTGAGCTATGATGCGGCGTTGCTCGAGTTCACCACCAAGGCGTACCGGATCTACGCCTTCGCGTTTCTCATCATGGGCGTGCCCATCTACGCTTCAGCATTGTTCACCTCGCTTGGCAATGGCATCGTCTCCGCCATCATCGCCTTTCTGCGCACGATCGTGTTCGAATGCGGTGCCGTGCTGCTGCTGCCGTTGATCCTGGGTATCGATGGCATCTGGCTTTCTGTTTCCGTCGGCGAGCTCGCCGCCGCCGCGCTTGCGACGTGCTTCATGATCGCGTTCAGGAACCGCTATGGCTATGGTAAGCGCGCGGTGCCAGGCAATAACAAAATGTGACAAAACTGCCCCGGCGCGTTTTGTCACATTGGGTACGCTAGCCTTCGTCGAGGGCGCGGATCGACTTGGGGACGTAGGCCACGAGGCCTAGCACGAGGCATGCGATGCCGTCCACCACGAAAAATGGAGCTACGCCCATGAGCTCGGCTGCCACGCCGCCGATGGCGATGCCGATGGGCGTCGCGAGTCCCATGGCGGCGTTGAGCAGGCCCATGGCGCGTCCCATCTTCTCGTCGGGCACGTTGCGTTGCGTGAGGGTCATCGTGGGGCCGTTGAACCATGCGCAGGCCATGGCCATCACAGCGACGAGCACCACGAAGGCGACGAAACCTGTCGGGGGCAGAAGCCCACACGCCGTCGTCGTTGCCCCCACGATGACGGCGGCCACGGCGATAAGTCCCGCGAGTCTCTTGCCGCCGCCCCATGCCATGAGTATGCCCGAGCCCACGAGCATGCCGATGCCGAATGCCGCCTCGACGAGTGAGGCCATGTAGCCATCACCCGAGAAATGCTCGTATGTCATCAGCGGGAACACGGCAGAGAGCGGGCCGAATATCATCATGCCGATGGTGACCATGACGATGAGAAGCAGCAAACCGCGTGATGCCGCGACGGCACGGAAGCCGTCGCGCAGGTTGGCGATGACGTGCTGTTGCGTGGCTGTCTCGTCAATGACGGTGGGGACCTTCGCAAGCGCAAGCCCAGCAATGGCGAAGAGTGCTCCGATGAAGTCGAGGAACATGACCGAGGAAAACCCCATGGTGGTGTAGAGGAAGATGCCGAAGGCGGGCGCGCCTATGCCGGCAATGGAGGCGAGCAACTGGTCGAGCGTGTTGATGCGCAGGAGGTGCTTGTCGGGCACGAGCATGGGCATGGTCGCCATCATCGCCGGGCTGTGGAAGGCCTGGCCGATGGCGCGTGCCACGCAGACGAGGGTAAGCAACACGAGCGAGACATCGCCTGCGAGGATGATGAATCCCGCAATCAGCGAGATGAGGCCAATGGTGCCGTCGGCCACGATCATGATCATCTTGCGGTTGTGCTTGTCGGCCACGATGCCGCCAAAGGGGGAGAGAAGGCCGATGGGGAGCATCACGCATATGTTCATCACGGCAAGCACGAGCGCGCTGCCGGTTGATTCGGTCACGTACCATACGACGGCATACCCCGCGGCGTAGCTGGTTATCATCGAGACGGCCTGACCGGCCCATATGAAGCTGATGATTGCCAGCCAGTTCTTGGGAAGGGGCAAGCCGACGGCGCTTGTGAGGGGCGTGTCGGCGGATTCGACGGTCTTTCCCGCCTGCGCAGGCGGGTTTGAAGAGATGTTCTTTGACATGGGAATCTCCCGGAGCGTGAGTGTGCGGAATGGGAATGGCTAGCGTTCGGCACTTAGCCGAGAAAGACTAGATGACGAATTCTCCGCACATACATCCACCTCAAATCGAATCCGGGTTCGCCCAGTGTAGGGGAGGGCACGCACGCTGTCAAAGCCTCATGCGATCGACGTGGAGTGCCTTGCGTGCAGTCGCGTTGTATTGAACTATATATGTTTCATATCAAATGATCGTAGAATTACAATAGTGAAATCAAATGAGTGCAAATATATGCGATTGCAATCAAATTATAGTATTATGAACGCATGAAGATATCACATGAGTGATTCCATTCGAGGAGGTAGGCATGGCCCACGAACTCACACCGCAGGACATCAAGGACATCCGCGCCAAGTACGGCCTCTCGCAACGCTCGTTCGCTCGTTTGCTCGGTCTGGGGGAGGCAAGCCTTGCACGCTACGAGAAGGGCCAGAAACCCTCTCGTGCCAACGCCAACCTCATCCGTGCCGCCCGCTTGCCGCGCTTCGTCATGGATTGCCTCGACCGTGACGGCAAGGAGCTTTCCGAGAAGGAACGTCATGGCGTCGAGGAAATCGTCTATGCAGAGGTCTACTTTGGTGAGGGAGATGAAGATATGGACATGACGGAGATCTATCAGATTACGCTCACGCAAGAGGTGCTTACGGAGAAAGCTGCCGAAATTCTGGCCAAGCTATTCACGCTGAGATCAACTGCGCGAAAGCAGGGCGACGCAATGCGTGAAATGGTGTTTTCCGACATCATCAATCAGATCGCGTTGCTCAAGCCTACTATTGTCAGTTCCGAAAACTCCAACAAGGACAAACTGGCAGAGATCAAGGGCCAGCTCGACGCATTCGATAAACTCGCAGACCGCTATATCCCGCAGGCGGCTTGAGATGGGAAACTACCTTGCGGAATACTCCGAACAGGAGTTTTCCGAGAAACTAGCCGATCAGCTAGAGACAATGGTGCTGTCTTCACGCCTGTCTCTGCATGATAGTCCTCAAGCAGTTTTGCTCGGGGGCCAAAGCGGGGCAGGCAAGACCACTCTTCACCACGTGTTTCTCGAGATGTTCAAAAAAGACGTCATCGTCGTTAACGGTGACGAGTATCGAAAGCTCCATCCGCGCTTCTTTGCTCTGCAAAGCGCATATGGCGATAAAGCCGTCGATTACACGGCGCAATGGGCAGGAAGGATGGTGGAAGCCATCGTCGAGGCGCTTTCCTCCGCTGGCTATAACCTCGTCATCGAAGGTACGCTACGCACGTCTCAGGTACCTCTCGCGACCGCTACGCTTCTGCGTGAACGCGGCTACGATGTCTCGCTTGCCCTCATGGCGGTCAAGCCGGAGATATCGCTCGTCTCCTGTCAGCTCCGCTACGAGCAAATGCGTCTTGCCGGCACCACGCCCCGCGCAA
>CAYLYJ010000079.1:0-5756 GCA_964388185.1 uncultured Coriobacteriaceae bacterium | reverse complement strand
CCTCGGCCGTGTACTGCATGTCGTGACGCAGCATGTAGAGGAAGGTCTCGGCAGTGGAAAGGCCTGGTTTGGGTGGGTTGATGTACATGGGGCTACCGGCGACGGTGCGCTGGCGGCTTGCCAGATAAGACAACGCGGCGATGCGAGGCAGACGGCTCAGGAGCTGGACGGCAACCTCTATCTCGTGGCGCTTGTTTATGGCGTCGATCTCGTCTGCTCCGTCAGCGGCGTAAAGCATGAGCACGCTGCGTGCCATCATGTTCATGACGTTTTCGGAGGGGTAGTTCATGATGAGGTTGTTGACGAACCCGTTAGGCAAATCACGATAGCCGTCGATGGCAGCATTGAAGCGGTCAAGCTCGGCTCGTTTGGGAAGATCGCCTGCAATCAGAAGATAGGCAAGCTCTTCGTAGCCGGGACGCCCCTCGGCAGCAGCCGCATCGACGAGGTCTTCGATGTCGTAGCCACGCAGGGTCAGGCGACCATCATCGGGTACGCGTACGCCTTCGTCCGTGAGATAGCCATGCACGTTGGATATCGAGGTGATGCCAGCAACGACGCCCGTACCGTCGGCATTACGCAGACCGCGCTTGACGTTGAAGTGGCTGTAGTAGCTCTGGTCATAACCGCTATACGCTCCGAAGTGCTGAAAGACCTCGGATTCTTTTGGATCTGGCACGTGTTGCTCTTTCGCTTAGCATGCGCATGCGTGCTGCGCAGGGATTTGCAATGTAAGCGGCTATTATACTCCAGCATGATGCAGTGCCCGGTAACGGGAACGTGACAGGTGGACGAATCTACAGCTCGCGGCGCGATTCGATGGCGCGGCCAAGCGTAACCTCGTCGGCATATTCGAGCTCGCCGCCCACGGGAAGACCGCTGGCCAAACGCGTCACGCGAACGCCGAGCGGCTTGATGAGACGGGCCAGGTAGCTCGCCGTGGTTTCGCCCTCGACATCAGGATTTGTAGCAACGAGAACTTCCTCAATGGGCTCGCTTCCCAGGCGCGCCATGAGGTCCGAGATGTGCAAGTCCTCGGGCATCGAACCCTCCATCGGATTGATGACGCCGCCGAGAACGTGGTAGAGGCCCTCGTACATGCCCGTGCGTTCGATTGCCTCGACGTCGCGCGGCTCGGCGACGACGCAGATAGCCGTAGCCTCACGTCGCGGATCCAGGCAAATCGCACACATTTCGCCTTCGGCGAAGTTGTGGCAACGCGGACACAGGTGAATCGCCTTCTTGACGTCGACAATGGCCTCGGCGATACCGAGCGCAATTTCATCGTCACTGGTCAAGAGCCAGTTGAGTATGCGCTGCGCAGATTTGGGGCCAATACCCGGCATGCGCTCGATTTCCTCGAGCGCATGTTGAATGGACGCTTCCTTCTTCATGAATAACTAGAAGAGCCCCGGAATGTTCATGCCACCCGTCACGGAGGCCATGCGCTCGTCGACCATCGCCTGGGCATTGGCGATGCCCTCGTTGACGGCAGCAACAATCATATCCTGCAGCATCTCGACATCCTCGGGGTCGAGTGCCTCGGGATCGATTTCGATGCTCTTGACGCGCAGGTCACCGTAGACGGTCGCGGTTACCATGCCGCCGCCAGCCGTCGCCTCGACAGTCTCGCGGGCGGCCTCCTCCTGCACGGCCTGAATCTTGGCCTGCATCTTCTGGGCCTGCTTGAGCATTGCCTGCGGATTCATTCCTTTAGCCATTGTGGCTCCTTATTCCTCGTCGTTTATCTCGTGTACTTTAACACCTGCTCCGAAAGCGGAGAGGGCGTCGGCAAAATCGGCGGGCATCTCGTCGGCGGGAACGACAGATTGCTCGGCAACCAGGCTCTCGAAATAGCCGTCGTCTACCGGTGGGATGTCATCGGCAATGCTTATGGGGGGCTCGCTCGTCAGTGGCGCCGGCTGGGCAGAGAGCCCTGAGAACGACCCGATCTGGCAGCTGAAATGCACCTCATGGCCAAGCACCTCGGCAAAGGCCTTGTTGATGATGGCCTTGGCCTCGGGGCCGTTAACGACACGCATCTGGAAGTCGGAGCCCGTGGGGAAGAGCAACTGGTACTGCCCATCCTCCGTGGATAGCGAAACGCCCGAAAGCAACGCGCCCGTGGCCGCATCCTCGCGCTTGACTATGGAAAGCAGGGCGGCGAGCAGGCGTTCAGGTGACATGTCGGCCGTCGCAGCAGCAGCGATGGGCTCGACGGCAGGTGCTGGCTCAGGATCGGGAATAGGCATCGGCTCAGCCACGGGAGCCGCATCCTCCCACGGCGGCGTGTCGTCAACGGGCATCGAGGCGAGAGGCTCCTCCACAACGTGGCTAACGACAGGTTCCGATTCGACCGCACTTGCCGCGACAGAGGCGGGAACCGTCTCGAAAGCGGGTTGCGACACTGCACCCATTGACGGTCTGAGCTCGAGTGCCTCGATGCGCTCGGCAAGGGCCTCGAGCGTGAGCTCGCTATCGGGCCTGGTGAGACGTGCCATCGCAATCTCAACGCTCAGACGCGCATCCGACGAGTTGCGCAGCTCGGCAATGAGCGCGCCACAAATATCGAGCGCACGAGCAAGACGATCGACGCCGCCGAACTCGGCTGCCTGTTGTCGGTAGCGCTCGAGTTGCGCAGCCGTACAGGCAACGATGCCGTTTTCGCCGCCGGTAATAGCCGTCACGTAGAGGTTGCGCAAGTGCGAAGCAAGGTCGCGCGCAAACTGCGAGAGATCGACGCCGCGGCCCACAAGGTCGTTGATCCAGACGAAGCACGACGACGTATCGCGTCGCGCGATATATCCCGCTATCTCGAAGAGCGCCGCGATGTCAATCTGGCCGAACATGCGCGTAGCCTCGTCGAGCGTGATCTTGCCCTCGGTATATACGCCGACCTGCTCCAGCGCCGTCGTAGCATCGCGCATACCACCGGCCGACTTGGCGGCGATGAACTCGAGCGCCTCGGGTTCGTATTCGAAACCTTCGCCCTTGCTGATACGCTCGAGATAACCCACGATCTCCTCGATGGAGAAGCGGCGGAAGTCGAAGCGCTGACAACGAGATTGAATGGTTTCAGGAACCTTATGCGGATCAGTCGTACACAGCACGAAGACGACATGCTCGGGCGGCTCCTCGAGCGTCTTGAGCAGCGCGTTGAACGCCGCCGTCGACAGCATGTGCACCTCATCGATGATGTAGACCTTGAAGCGGCCGCGCGTCGGGGCAAACCCAACGCGCCCGATGATCTCCTCGCGCACATTGTCGACACCCGTGCGGCTCGCGGCATCGAGCTCGAAGATATCAGGGTGTGTTCCCTGGGCGATCTCGAGACACTGCGGACAGATGCCATCAGGTTGGCCGTTTTGAGCCGACTCGCACAGGAGCGCCTTGGCAAGCAAGCGTGCTGATGTGGTCTTACCCGTTCCGCGCGGCCCGCAGAACAGGTACGCATGGGCAACCGCGCCCTCCGAGATGGCGTTGACGAGCGTCTTCTCGACATGCTCCTGACCAACGACGTCGGCGAACACCTCGGGACGGTACTTACGGTACAGCGAAAGAGCCATGAATCCTGCCTTCGTTCAACGATAAGCTTGCGGAGATTCTAACCCCGCGACGCCTCAGTTTAGCATTCTGTCATCTTGCCGAAACGCGGGTGGGGTAGATAGACGTTCTTCACAAAATGGGTTAATACGCCAAGGCCTCCGCCTTGAGCATCGCGCGCTTGTTCGACTCCCATTCCAGCAGCCTAAGGGCCTCGTCCCTTTCGCACCAACGGCTCTCGATATGCTCCCCGCTGAGAATGATTTGCACATTCGCGGGAACGTTAGCGCAAAACGCGTTCTCGGGAAGCTCTGTCACATCATCGCCCCACAAGAGGGCACCCACGACATCGAGAGTCGGAATCATGCTCACAGATTCCAGATTCACCAAGGTGTTCAGTGCAACCCCTGTCTCCTCCAGCGTTTCCCGAGTGGCAGCGTCCTCCGGCCCCTCATCGTCCTCCCCACCGCCAGCGATACCTTGCCACACTCCCGAGTCGACACGCCTCAAGAGTAGGTACTCGATCTCATCGTTGATAACTCTCCGCAGGAACACAAGAATCTGAAAGGGCGCGCGGCTCATCTCGAATCCCTCGATTCGTCTATGGATAAGCTTAACGTAGACAAGATGCTCCCAAATAGAGAAATGGCGAGGAAAAAGTCCCCGCCCAAGGTAGGACCAGGGCCTTGCGGCCAGCCCCAAAGTGGAATCATTGTACCTTGTCTCAGCTCGCCAATCCAGGCACGGGCATCGCCAAGTAATCACCATGGGTCACCGTAGGCATAGACGTTCGTGCAGAGTGAGACACATTGGACAGGTACATCTGTCTCATCGACACACTACGCAAGCTCGCGCATGCTCAGTTCGCGAAGCACCCGAGGACCATCTTCGCGCTCTTGCTTAATGTAGTAACGCTTAAGTAAATTTTTACTATTGCGTTACTACATATTTACTTGTACGATAGCGAATACTCAAACAGACATGATCCAGGAGGCAACATGAAACTGACAGTGGAAGTCGACGAGCGTCTCTTACACGACGCTCAAAGCATTTACGACACAATCGGCATCGACATAGATACAGCTATCAGGATGTTTCTAAAACGCACGGCTCTTGAGCGGCGTCTTCCCTTGAACACAGGTGTTCCTGCGGTCGGTGAACAAGATTCGAGCCCATCAACAGGCGTCGCCCCAAGGCGCACAAAGAATGCAATCACCCAGCCAATGGTGGAAGACATATGGAGGCGGTTCCTACGATATCTAGACGAAGGGGACAACATAAATGCCTTGGCAGCCGATGCTCATACGACAACGGGAATGAATCAAGGAAGCGCATTTATTTATCTCACGATTCTTGACAATCTCGTAAACGGAAAACACAACACGCGCAACATGAAGATGGCTGACCTTAAATACTACATGTGCCAGATCGAAAACGAACTTGATGAGCAGAGCTATAGAAACGCTATCCAATCCCTGCGCCTTTCGATTCCGTATTGGGACAAAGAGGAGTTCGGAATGTTCGCGAGCAAAGTGCAGGCATTCGTGGACGAGATGGAAAGATGAACACAAAAAGAAATTTGAAAGATAGAGGTGACATCAATGGCAAAAACAACAGCAAAGGAACTGAAAAATAACTTCATAGACTATCTTGTAAGTCAGGGTTACAGCGTAACGACGCCGAAGGGAAGGCCGAGCACTGTATACGATTACGCCAAGCGCATAGAATACATATGCGAACGCGAGGGCATTGCGTGGAGTGATTTGGCATCCCAAATAGATTATTACTGCTCCCGCTATGAAATCGGCGGGCCGGAAGAGGAGTATGGATCAAAATCCCACAATGCTCCGAGAGCGGCACTTCGGTGCTTCAACTCCTTTCTCCGCGAGGCCCACCATGGCTAAAGCACGCAACAAAGTAATCGCTGGCGATTATAAGGGCAAGCTGGTCGGAGGCAACTTTGGCGAGGCGTTCATATCGCTGACCATGACAAAGTTCCTCTACTTGAACAAAGATACCGTGGGCAACCTCACCCCTCTCGATGACGAAAGTCAAATCAGCGTCGCGGGCGCGGCTATGCGCGGACTTGTTGGCGAGCTGGTATTAGGCCCCATTGGACTGGTCGCAGCTGTAACCGCCAAGCGAAACGGAATCCATGTCGTCGGAATCGAGTTCAAGGACGGAAAGAGGAGCGTCATCGAGGTGGACAACAA
>CAYLYJ010000078.1:0-5784 GCA_964388185.1 uncultured Coriobacteriaceae bacterium | reverse complement strand
ACGGACATCATCTGCATGAATGCAGGATCCACATACATCACCTCGTCTACAGCGTGCAACGGGGCGACCTCAACATGGCCGCCCCGCAGGTTCCAGGATATGAAGCAGGCTTACTTGCCCAGGCACCAGTTCTCGTAGCTGATGCCATCAGCAGAGTACTTCTCGCAAATCTCCTTGACGGTGCCATCGGCATCCATCTCCTTGAGCGTTGCGGTGACCTGATCGGCCAGGCCGTCGTTGCCCTTCTTGAAGGCGACGGCATAATGCTCGCTAGACAGCTGCTCGGGAAGCATCTTGAAGATGCCGGGCTTGGCGGCCATCTGGTACTGAGCGATGGACAGATCGCAGGCAACGGCATCGACCATGCCGCTCTCGAGCTGCATGAAGGCGTTGTTGTAGTCACCGATCGTCGCGACCTTGCCACCGGCAAAGGTGTCTTGCAGGCTCTTCTCGTCGCCATCGAGGACCTCGAGGGCTGCCGAATCGACCTGCGTCATGACTGTCTTGCCGGCGAGATCTGCCAGCGAGTTGATGTCACTATCAGCCTTCACGACAACGACCTGACCGTTGATCATGTACATATCCGTGAAGGAGTAGTCATCCTCGCGACCCTCGTAGGTGAAGCCGTTCCAGATGCAGGTGATATTGCCCTGGTTGATGAGCGCGTCCTTGGCATCCCAGTCAATCGGCTCGGCCTGGAAGGTCCAGCCGTTGCGATCGCAGACCTCCTTGGCAAGATCAAGGTCGAGGCCCGTGAACTCGCCCGTCTCGGTGTCCTTGTAGCCATAGGGCGGATAGCTTTGATCGAAACCGACAATGAATACATTATCTGCCGGAGCATTATCTGAGGCCGCGCTGCCACCGCCGCATGCGCTCAAAACAAGGGCACCAAAACAAAGCGCGCAGCACGCGAGCACGACCGAAACGATTCTCTTCTTCATGTTCTCCCCCTACATCACTCTAGCGTAGTAAAGTTTCGTACCGTGGCATTGTAGCCCAAAAGGGATGCAGCTGAACAACGAATCTGCGAATAGGGCAATTGCGCAGCAAACGGCATGCACAACGTGACAGGGGCGACATGATGTGACAGGGGCCAGGCCCCTGTCACATCATGTCGCCCCTGTCACGTTTTTACATCAGGAGAGTCTTGAGGAAGGCAATGCTTTTGAGGTCGAAACCCGCATGTTCGCGTACCCACATGTGAGCGAGGTCGAGGAGCTCGAGTTCGGGATAGGCCTCGATCTCGCCGAGCTGCGCGAAGGTCGAGAACAACAGCGTCTCGATCCAAGCCGCAGCCTGCGGGTCGATGGTCGTGCAGATGCCTAGTCGCGTAAGGCAGTCGTCGCACAGCGCACCGCCGTAGCTCACGTCGAAGGCTCGTACATGTTCGATGAGGTTTCCACAAAGGGCGCATTCGCGCACAGCCGGCGCAAAGCCCTGCATGGCCATTGCCTTGAAGAGAACGGCCGTTGCGATAAGCACGGATTTGCGCACGGAAAGGCCTGCCATGGCACGCAATGCCGCCGCGCTCATCTCATACATGCGTACGCCAAGCACGACGCCGTCGCGTCCGAGCTTCTCGAGAAACTCGGCCTCAACGCTCGCGCTTGCCATGCGTTCCAACTCATCGCGAATCGCCGCGTTAGTGGCTACCGTCTTGGTCTCGCGCACGATGTCAAGCGACTTGCCCTCGTGCAAGAGCAGGTCGACTTCGCAGAAAAGCTCAAGTCGTGCCCCGATGCGATTGCCGGGCTTGCGCAACCCCTTGGCAACGGCGCGCACCTGACGTCCATCAGAGGCGAGCATGGTGACGATGACATCGGTCTCTCCGAGCTTGGTGTGCTTGAGAACGATGCAGCGCTCGTTATAGGCCCTCGCCATAGCCGAACTTCCTAATCTGAGCGGCGTTCTGACGCCAGTCCTTCTTGACCTTCACCGTGAGGTCGAGATGCACCTGACAGCCGAAGATACGCTCGAGATCCTCGCGCGCCTGCGTGCCGATCTGCTTGATCTTGGAACCTTTGGCGCCGATGATGATGCCTTTCTGGCTATCGCGCTCGACGTAGATGACCGCCCAGATGCGCATGAGTCGACGGTCCTCGACGCGCTCAATGTCCTCGACGACGACACCGACCGAATGGGGTACTTCGTCGAAGGTCGAGCGAAGGATCTTCTCTCGAATGAACTCGGCGATGAGCACCTCGTCGGAAAGGTCAATACCCGTGCCCTTGGGAAACCAGCGCGGACCCGCGGGAAGCAGATTGTAGACCGCGTCGATAAAGGCATCGAGACCGCGGTTGTGCTTGGCCGAGACGACGACCTCCTCGTCGAAGTCACATAGGCCACGTGCCTGCTCGAGACGTTCGGCTATGACGGGCTTCTTCACGAGGTCCGCCTTTGAGATGACGAGGATCTTGTGACATGACAGCTCGTTGATGTGGTTGGCAATCCACTCGTCACCCGTGCCGACGGATTGGGATGCATCGATGAGGAAGGCAATGACATCGACATCGGCCAGCGCCTGCAAGGCAGACTCGTTGAGCTCTTCACCAAGCGCATCCTTGGGTTTGTGAATACCCGGTGTATCGACCATGATCATCTGCATGTCATCAGTGTCGTAGACGGCCCTGAAGCGATGACGCGTGGTCTGCGGCGTGCGTGAGGTGATGGCGAGCTTGGTGCCCATGATGTGATTGAGCAGCGTCGACTTGCCCGCATTGGGCCTGCCCACGAAGGTCACGAAACCACTGCGGAAGGTCTCGGGGTCAACTGGTGCGGATGCGTCGTCGACAATGCCAGCCGCCTTGAGCATTTCGTCCAGATCAGGCATGGTTCCTCCTTACGCGAGCAGGTTGAAAAGCGCGATGATGTAGACGATGAGACCAGCGACGGCAGAAGTGATTGCAAGCACGAGCACCGCGCCCGCCGCGGCGTCCTTCGCGACCTTAATGAGATGGTCATACTCGGGACTGACCTTGTCGCAAAGCGCCTCGACCGCCGTGTTGAGCACCTCGGCGGAAACGACCATGCCGATGCAGATGATGACGACGCACCAGCCCCAGGGCTCGACCTGCAAGATCCAGCAGGCGATAAGTGCGAGAATGGCGAAGACGAGATGTACCTTCATGTGAAGCTCACTCATAAACGCCCTGCCGATTCCGGCAAAGGCGACGGCGAAGCTCTTGGCTTGCGACTGGTTCTTCATCAGCGTATTCCTACCAGGCCGTAGTTGTCGAGAATCTCCTTCTCGAACGCCTCCATCTCACGTGCCCCATCCTCGTCGACATGGTCATAGCCGAGCAGATGCAGTAGCGAGTGCACGAGCATGAGCGAGGCCTCTTCCTCGAAGCTCGTCTGGAATTGAGCGCGCTGCTCATCGACGACATCGAGCGCGATGACGACGTCGCCAATCTGTACGGACTCCCCTTCCGGACAGGCGCCCCAAGGATCGTCGCATTCGAAGGAGAGCACGTCGGTCGGACTGTCAATGCCGCGATATTCGAGGTTGAGATCGTGTATCTCGTCGACGTCCACGAGACTAATCGACACCTCACAGGCATCGGGCACTCCCATGTGTTCCAGGGCAAAGGTCGCGAGATCCTCGATAGCGTCCTCGTCCCAGTACGCGTCTCCCCCACGGCAGTCGATGGTGACGAGCATGCCCTACCCCAATCCCTCGATGCTTTGCTGCGTGCCATGAGCTGCCTCATCGTAGGCGCGCACGATGCGTGCCACCAGACTGTGACGCACGACATCGGCACCGGTAAGATCGATGAAGGATATCTCGTCGATGCCGCCGAGTATGTCACGTACGCCTTTCAAGCCGGAGCTTCCCGTGGGCAGGTCAACTTGCGTGGCGTCGCCGGTAATGACCATCTTGGAACCGAAGCCCAGACGTGTGAGGAACATCTTGAGCTGCTCGGGCGTGGTGTTCTGCGCCTCGTCAAGAATGAGGAAGGCATCGTTGAAGGTACGCCCGCGCATGAAGGCGAGCGGAGCAATCTCGATCACGCCTTGCGAGATGAGCTGGTTACCCTTCTCCATGTCGGTCATGTCATAGAGCGCGTCATAGAGGGGACGCACGTAGGGGTCGACCTTCTCGTCGAGCGTTCCGGGCAGAAAGCCCAGATTCTCGCCCGCCTCGACGACGGGACGCGTGAGAATGATGCGACCGATTTCCTTGCGCTTGAGCGCGGCGATCGCCATGGCCATGGCCAGATAGGTCTTGCCCGTGCCCGCCGGGCCAATCGCAAAGGTGACGGTACTGTTTCGAATGGCATCGCAATAGCGCTTCTGGCCGCTCGTCTTGGGACGGATTGCACGGCCGCGGTAGGTGAGCAGCGTATCCTCACGCAGGGAGTTAGGCGAATAGTCGGAGTTGCGCAGCACCTCGGCGGCACGCTGGATATCATCGACCGTCGGGGCGTTGCCGGCCTGAACCATCTCGAAGAGGTCGGCGATGAGCGAGGAGATGACGGGGATCTCGAGAGCATCGCCGATCACGACGACGCTATCGGAATGCAAGGCAACGGTCACGTCGAAAAGTTCTTCGACAGCACGCAGGTTCGCATCGGCCGGACCGCAGAGCAGAGCAAGGTCGACATCATCGGGCAAGGCGAGCTTCACTTGGCTAGATTGCATCAAGCCTTTCCTCCTAGTGCTTCATGCGCGGCGGTTTGTACGCCGGACACGGGTAATCGCGATATTTCAGATTGCCGAGAATCTCGGTAACCCACTCGTCGATGGGCACGAGAGCCTCCGCCTGTTCGCAATCGGCAATACGCGCATGCGTCTCGGGCGAACGGGGCATGAACAGCGTGCAGCAGTCATCAGCCGGACGCGACGAGATCTCGAAGGTGCCGAGCTGTTTGGCGATGTCGATGATCTCGAGTTTATCGCTGCCAATGAGCGGACGTAGCACCGGAATATCGACGACGGCATTGACAGCGGCAATGTTATCGAGGGTCTGGCTCGCGACCTGGCCAAGCGACTCACCAGTGACAAGCGCCTTGGCCTTCTCGATGCGCGCGATGCCCTGCGCAATGCGAAACATGAGACGCCGATAGAGCACGATACGCAAGTTGGGCGGGCATTCGCTCGCGATGGCCTTCTGGTAGTCGCCAAAGGGAATCGTGTAGATGCGGCCAATACCGCCTGCCGGCGCAAGCACATGCGCAAGGTCATCGACGATGTACTCGCTCGCGTCATCGGTCACGGGGGCACCCGAGAAGTGGACACCCACGACGACAGCGCCGCGCTTCATGAGCTTCCAGGTTGCCACGGGACTATCGATGCCACCGGACATGAGGCTCACGACCTTGCCAGCCGTCCCCACGGGAAGCCCCCCGATGCCGCGATCGCTACGCGAGAAGACATACGCGCTGCCCTGGATGATCTCGACGTGGACCTTGACGTCCGGATCCTTCATCTTGACCTTCTTGTCGGGGGCAAACGCGCACAGATGTGCTCCAACAAGCTGGTTGAGCTGCATGGAGTCGATGGGATAATCGGTGTTGGAACGGCGTGCAACGACCTTGAACGACTCGAACTCGCCACAATCCATCATCGCGAGCTCGGCACAGAGGTTGTATTCCTCGGGCTCGCGTGCGCAGCGCCAACCGCGTGACACGCGAGCGACACCGGGTACCTGCAGCAGAATCTGGGCAGCAGGCTCGAGATCCTCCGCATTTTCGAAGACGACGAGAAGATGTCCGGAGATCCGGCAGATTTCCTTGGTGTCAAAAGCAACGAGCGCCGCCTCCATGTTGCTGAGGAGACGGTGCT
>CAYLYJ010000077.1:0-6178 GCA_964388185.1 uncultured Coriobacteriaceae bacterium | reverse complement strand
GATCGCAGGCAAAGAGCATGAGACGGCCCGTGCCGCGCGTGGCGGCCATGTAGTTGTCGAGGTAGAGCTCGACGGTCTCGGGCATGACGTCGGCGGGAACGCGCACGTCCTCACGAGTGATCTGGGGCATCGTGTAGTCCTTTCTACGGGCGGCGAGGCGACGCGACGCTTCGCCAAAATGCTTTACCGTCCATTGTAACACGGGCGATTGGCGCAGTGGGATGTGACAGGGGTCAGGCCCCGATGTGACAGGGGCCTGACCCCTGTCACATCGTCACATCTATGCGAGGGCGGGGTCAACCCAGCCGTTGGTGATGGGCCAGGCGCGGTCCTTCGTGAAGGAGGCACCGAGTACGTGCGGGGCGATCGGCTCGTAGCGACGCTTGTACTCGTTAGCCTGCACCGTCTTGAGCACGGTCGCCACGAGCTCGGGATCGAAGCCAGCTTCGATGAGCTCGGCGGCACCCATCTCGTCTTCCACGTGCGCCTCGAGGAGCTTGTCGAGCTGCTCGTAGGGCGGCAGACGGTCGATGTCGCGCGCGCCCTCGTAAAGCTCGGCGCTCGGCTCCTTGTCGAGTATGGCCTGTGGAATACGCGTCTCGTGCGAGTTGCGCCATTCGGCCAGCTCGTACACTTCGGTCTTGTAGATGTCACCGATGGGGGCGAACGCGCCGGCCGTATCGCCGTACAGCGTCGAGAAGCCCATCGCCGCCTCGGACTTGTTGCCGCAGTTGAGCATGAGCCAGCCGTGGCTGTTGGCGATCGTCATGAGTTCGACCGTGCGCACGCGCGCCTGAAGATTCTCGGCGGCAAGGCCATCGACGCTTCCACCGCAGAACTCGGCGAGCTCGTCCTCGAAGGCCTTGAGAGGCGCGGCGATGGGGATGACCGCGCAGTCCATACCGAGTTTGCCGGCCAGGTCGCGGGCATCGACGAGCGACGCGTCGCTCGAGTAGGGGCCGGGCTGGGCAACGCCGTGAACATGAGCCGCGCCAAGTGCATCGACGGCGATGGCGGCCACGACGGAGGAGTCGATGCCACCGGAGAGACCGATGATGACGTCGGTGAAGCCGTTCTTGTGCACGTAGTCGCGCGTCGCGACGACGAGCGCGCGCCAGACGATTTCGCGGATGTCGAGCTCGACGGCGGGGCGCTGCTGTACCTCGTGGACGGCGCCGGGAGCCGTGTCGAAGACGAAGAGGTCCTCCTCGTCGATGGGCGAAGCGTGCATGAGACTGCCGTTGGGAGCCGTGACCGTGGAGTTTCCGGCGAAGATGCGTGTGTCGGCGGCTCCGCACTGGTTGGCGCTCACGACGTGCGCGCCGCAGTCACTGGCGAGCGCGGAGAGATGACGCAGGTCGCCGCGGGCAGCGGGGGCGGCCATCGGGTCGCCAAAGGCATCGTAGTTCATCTCGACGAGGACGTCGACGTTGGGCAGCTCGGTGCCCGGCTCGAAGTGGCCGTCGAAGAGCACGGCGATATTGCAGTCGGCAAGCTCGATGACGGGAACGACGTCGCTCTCGAGCAGTGCGGGCGCACCGAGTGATTCGAGTGCGCGCTCGCCGGCGAGAAAGAGCTCGGGAACGATGGCGAGCGTATCGGTGTCGAGCTCGTTGACGCTCGCGCAGGAAACGAGCGCGGGGATGGGCGAGGCATCGGCAAACGCGCGTAGGTGATCGTGCGCGTCTTCGATGAAGGTGTGCGAGTCGACCAGTCCGCCGATGTGGGCGCCAGTGAGCGAGCCTGCGCCGAAGACGATGAGATCGGCGTGCGCGGACGCTGCCTGACGGGCGTAGTCAAGCATCTTGTCCATGTTGCCCGACAAGTCGCCGACGCGCGGGTTTACCTGTGCGACTGCAATGCGCATATGCTGCTCCCTCGTTAGATGCGTGAGCCTACAGGATACCATGAATGCGGGGGAGGCCAGCAATGTGACGGGGGGAGTCAGACAATGTGACAGGGGTCAGGCCCCTGTCACATTGTGAATGTGGGGAAGGCCGGCGATGTGACGGGGGTCATGTGGAGGAGCTTCTGACAAAGATAGAGGCTGCTGACCAGTTTCGGAGGACGGCTGTCAAGAATGCCGGGTTGCTGACCGTCGAATGCCAAACATTGTGGTCACTGACCGCTTATCTTGGCAAAACATCCCCGATTGGCAGATTATCCGGTCACGGAGGGGCAATCTTTGACAGCGACGAATGTGACAGGGGCCTGACCCCTGTCACATTTACTTGATGGCTTCGGCGGGGAGGTAGCCCTTCACGCTGTCGAAGATGAGGTTCTGGTAGACGACGGCACCTTCGGGGCGCAGGTGCTCGTGATCATCCCAGAGGTACTCGCTCGCATGTCCGTTGCAAGCGGCGTACCAGTCAACGACGTGCACGTTATCATGCTTGGTCGCGAACTCGCTGATCATCGCGTTGTTGGCGTCGGTCGCGTATTTCTCGTTGTAGACGTTGACGAGGAAGATCTGCTTTTCCGGCCCCACGAGCTCGTACATCTTGTCGAGCTCATCGGGCTCGAGCACGAAGTTCGTGAAGCAGGCGAAGATGACGACGTCGCCGACGACGCCTTGCGCCTCGTAATCCTTGTAGACGTCGCGTGCCTGCCAGAACCAGCGGCCGATGTAGCTGTCCATGAGGGCGTTGGTGTAGTGTGAGTAGAACTCGTCGGCCGAATCTCCCGGCACGGAGTCGCCAATGAGCAGCGGATCGCGTATGCGCGCGAGACGCTCGGCCTCTGCGAGCTCGGCGGCTTCCCGATCGGCCTTGGCCTTGAGGTAGTTGGCAGCCGCCACGGCGTTGCCGATGACGCCGTTTTCGGGCTCGTAGCTCGGCGGCGTATCGTAGAGCTGCATGGCCGAGCCTACCGCCGCGCCCGTGCTCTTGATGGCGTCTTGCGGCACTTGGAACTCGTCGGGAATGAACGCGCAACCACCCACGGCGATGGCGAGTGTCAGCAGACTCGCGAGCGCGGGCGCGATCACGCGCGGCTTGCGCAGCTCGAGGCCGTTCGACCTGCGCTCACGCCATTTTTGCAGCGCCTTGCCGATTGCACCATGACGTATGGGGTTTTCCACGAAGGTGTAGGACAGCGCCGAGACCGTGAAGGTTATGGCAAAGACGGCGAGGACGAACCACCAGGTATAGTCTCCGGGGCCGTTGAGCGGCTTGAGCAGCAGGATGACGGGATAGTGCCACAGGTAGATGCCGTATGAGCGCTGGCCGATCCAGACGAAGGGCTTGAGGCTCGCGAACTTGGCGAGCCGGCTGCGCGGGTGCACGAGCACGGCGGTGAGCACCGAGCAGATGATGATGCCGCCGTGGTACATGAAGCCCGAGAAGCCGTCGATAAAGGCCATCATGCAGATGATACCGGCCAGTGAGAGCACGCCGATGGCGTCGAGTAGGTTGATGGTGCGCGAGGGCACGTTGCGGGTTCCCTGCTCGGTGAGGGCCTGGCCAGGCCAGAACAGCGAGAGCCATGCGCCGATGAGAAGGGAGCAGGCGCGCGTGTCGGTGCCGTAGTAGACGCGGGTGGGGTCTTCGAGCGGATTGTAGAGCACCCACATGAGCGCCGCGGAGATGACGGCGAGTATGAGGCAACCGCGGCGGATGACGTTCTTGCTCGCACCGAGCTTGCTCACGAGCAGCAGCAAGATGGGCCAGACGAGGTAGAACTGCTCCTCGATGGCAAGTGACCAGAAATGCGTGAGCGGCGAGGGATCGCCGAGCGACTCGAAGTACGACAGGCCGCGGAAGACGTACCACCAGTTCTGGAACCAGAACAGCGATGGGCCGACGTCGGGACGCAGCTTGGTGAGCAGTGGATGGTTGAAGAGCACGCAGAGCGCGGTCACGACGACGACCACGAGCACGATGGCCGGGAACAAGCGTCGTACGCGGCGCAGCCAGAACTGGGGGAGGTTGACGGTGCCGGTTTCCTCGAGCTCGGCCATGAGCAGACCGGTGATGAGGTAGCCGGAGAGGACGAAGAAGACGGTGACGCCGAGCAGGCCGCCGAGCGCGAACTTGAGGTCGAGGTGGTAGGCAATGACGGCGATGACCGCGAGCGCGCGCAGCCCATCAAGGGACGCGATGTAGCGCTTCTTCACTTTTTTGGGAGTGTGTGCGTCGCCCTGCCGTGCCGTCAATGCTCCTCCATCTCTCGACACGCAATATATAGCGTGTGCGGGGAAAGGCGCAAGGGGTGACAATGGAATGCGACGAGGAATGTGACAGGGGTCAGGCCCCTGTCACATATGAGGGGGATGATGAGAATGTGACAGGGGCCTGACCCCTGTCACATGACCCTGTCACACCCCGTCACATTTTGGAATTGTCGCGGCCCGTGTCGCAGGGGCGTAGTAGGATATTCGATGTTCTAAGACGTATGCAATCGAACTTGGGAGCGCTCGTGTCAGACAAACTCCGGACCCAGCTCGTCGATAACCTACTTTCCGTCCTCGCCCGCATGGACACTGCCGACGAGGTCTACGATTTCCTTCTCGACCTGTGCACCGTGCGCGAGATCGCCGAGATGTCACAGCGTCTCGAGGTCGCGCGCCTGCTCGCCGATGGGCAGAGCTACGTATACGTGCAAGAGGTCACCGGCGCGTCGGCTACCACCATCAGCCGCGTCTCCAAGTGCCTCAACTACGGTAGCGGTGGCTACGAGCGTGCACTGGCCATCATCGACAACGCCGCGACCGGCGGCGACGAGGAGTAGCCCATGGCGCAGGAGATCCCCGCATTCGACCAGATCAAGGCCGCGAGCGAGGGCGACGGCCCCATTCCCACCTCGTGCCGCGACGCGGGTACCTTCGTGCACCTGCACGTGCACACCGAGTACTCCCTGCTTGATGGTGCCACGCGCATCAGTGAGCTGTGCACGCGCGCCAAGGAGCTCGGCATGCCGGCCGTCGCCATCACCGACCACGGCTACATGTACGGCTGCGCGGAGTTCTACCAGGCGGCCGTCAAGGCTGGCATCAAGCCAATCATCGGCTGCGAGATCTACTTCACGCCAGACTCCACGCTCAGCCGCGACAAGCGCCCCGAGCTCTACCACATGATCCTGCTCGCCAAGGACAATCGCGGCTATCGCAACCTCATGCACCTCGTCTCGGAAGCCGCCACCGACGGCTTCTACTACAAGCCGCGTGTCACGCTCGAGGCACTGCGCAAGTACCATGACGGCATCCTGGCCACGAGCGCTTGCATCGCCGGCGTCATCCCCAAGTCCATCGACCGCGGCGAGTACGAGGTCGCAAAGGAATGGGCGCAGACCTTCATCGACATATTCGGCAAGGATGACTTCTACATCGAGCTGCAAAACCAGGGCCCCGAGATCGTGACCGATAACGGCATCAGCCAGCCGCGCCTCAACGATGCGCTGTGCAAGCTCGCCGATGAGATGGGCCTCAAGACGGTGGGCACCAACGACTTGCACTACCTCAAGCAGGAAGACGCCTACACGCAGGACCTCATGCTGTGCATTGGCATGGGCAAGTTTGTCAACGACGAGAACCGCATGAAGTTCTCGAACGACCAGTTCTACCTCAAGAGCCCCGAGGAGATGGCCGAGGCGCTCAAGGAGCACCCGGAGTGCCTGGCCACGACGCTCGAGATTGCCGACAAGTGCAACGTGACCTTGGAGTTCGGCAATATTATCCTGCCGCGCTATCCGTTCTTGGAAGAGGGCCAGACGCACGAATCGCTGCTGCGCGACATGTCGATGGAAGGCCTCAAGCGCCGCTATGGAGACCCGCTGCCGCAAGACGTCATCGAGCGTTTCGAGCACGAATACGAGATCATCTGCTCGAAGGGCTTTGCCGCGTACTTTCTCATCGTGCAGGAGTTCGCGCGCTGGGCCAAGGAAAACGGCATCGGCGTTGGCCCCGGTCGTGGTTCTGCCGCCGGCTCCATCATTAGCTACGCGCTCGACATCACCAGCTTCGACCCGCTCGCAAACGATCTCATCTTCGAGCGCTTCCTCTCGCCCGAGCGCACCGAGATGCCCGATATCGACATGGATTTCGACGATGAGCGCAGGCTGGACGTCATCCAGCACTGCCGCGATGTCTACGGTCCCGAGCGCATCGCGCACGTCATCACCTACGGTAAGATGAAGGCCAAGCAGGCCGTCAACGACGCCGCGCGCGTGCTCGAGTACCCGG
>CAYLYJ010000076.1:0-6236 GCA_964388185.1 uncultured Coriobacteriaceae bacterium | reverse complement strand
CCGAGACCTTCCTCTACATGCTGCGTCACGACATGCAGTACACGGCCGAGGAAGCCCGCATGCTCGACATCATGCTCATGCTGCATGCCGAGCACGGCGGTGGCAACAACTCGACCTTCACCACGCGTGTGCTCACCTCGAGCGGAACCGACGCGTATTCGGCGTACGCAGGCGGCATATGCTCGCTCAAGGGTCCGCGTCACGGTGGTGCCAACATAAAGGTGGTCGAGCAACGTCACGACCTCATGGAGCAGGTGAGTGATCCAAGCGACGAGGGGCAGGTTGCCGATTACCTGCGCCGCGTCCTCAAAAAGGAAGCCTTCGACAATAGCGGCCTCATCTATGGCATGGGTCATGCCGTCTATACGCTCAGCGACCCGCGCGCGGCCATCTGCAAGAAGTATGCGCGCGAGCTTGCCAATGGCACGGAATACGAGCAGGAGTTCGAGCTGGTCGAGACCATCGAGCGTCTCACGCCCGAGCTTTTCCAGGAGGCGCGCGGTTCACGCAAGGCGATTTGCGCCAACATCGACATGTACTCCGGACTCGTGTACATGATGCTTGGCATCCCCGAGGAGCTTTACACGCCGCTGTTTGCCACGGCTCGCATGGCGGGCTGGGCAGCGCATCGCTTCGAGGAGATTGTCGAGGGCAAGCGCATCATTCGTCCTGCATACAAGGCAATCAACAGTTCGCGGTCGTACATTCCCATGGACGAGCGCGAGCAGGCGGTGCAAGAAGAGGTCGTTCAAGAAATCGACCAGGTGCAGACGTTCTACAACGACTAGACAACAAGGTAACGAGAAGCAAAGGGGCGTGCTCGTATGGCAGAGGAACTGAAGATTGGCACGGCAGAGGAGCGCGAGGCGCTGGCCGAGCAGGCGCTCACCGATGAGGACATCGTCGATGCGCTCGCACAGGAAATTGCCGGATCGAGTAGGATCCGCCGTCAGAAAGCCGCCTCGACTGTCGCGCTCATCTCGGATAAGGACGCAAGTGTTCTGCTCCCCTTCGCCGATGACATCGCAAGTGGCCTGACCAAGCCCGAAGCCCAGACGCGCTGGGAGGTTCTGCATGCGCTCGACCAGATGGGCAAAGCCGGTCAGCGCTACGACGAAGACGTGCTCGTCGCGGCGGAGGACTCGCTGTATGACGAGACGAACGGTTTCGTGCGTGAGGCCGCGTTCCATTTCTTCTGCGGCTACGGCAGCGCCTCGGTCGACAATTCCGAGGAAGTCTGGACGCAGATTGACGAGGCAATTCAGTGCTATCACGGCAACCCCGAGTTCACCGACATGCTCATGCAGCTCGTCGCATTTGCCGAGGGCAACATCTCGCTTGCCACGAGCTCGGCGCTCGCCCAGCGCATGAAGTTCGATTCCGAGAACGCTTCGGGTACGCTGCGTATGCGCTCGGAGCAAATCGTCGCTGCCCACAAGAAGCGTCTCGAGCGCGAGAAATAGCCACTTGTCACAAGACGATTGTCAGTGCTGACGTTCTTGTAAGGGGTGTAAGCTCAGCACCTCGGCGAGTCTATTGGCAAAATAGCGGATTCCGTCGGGTGTGCCGCATTCCTCGCCAATGTTTAAGAGCAAGAGCTCCACGACATCACTGCGATTCTTGAAAAGCATGTTGTACTTGCGAACAAGCAGGTCGAGAAACTCCACGGCATCCACATCGAGGGTGACGTGGATGTAGCGTGATGCCGTGAGCTTCGGATCCTTGATTTGCGCGATGACCCTGTTCGTTCGCAGGCGTGCTAATCCGATGACAAAGCCGTTATCGGGTTCTGCGATGTAAATGTGCTCGGACAGGAAGATAATGGTCTCGACAAGCTGGCTTACGCTTGCAAAGTTCATCGTGTCATTTTTGAGTAACGGTAAAACCGAGGCATAGACATCTTCACTGACGGCCGCTCGAATCGTTTCCTTGGGCTTCTCGCGTTGCGGTCTTCCGGTCATGTCCCGTCCTGTCTACTAGCGTGTGTCGTATAGCCATACCAGAAACGGATTATAGGACAAGGAGGTGCACAAGCGGGATTAGGCGAATAGCTGAACTGGGGAGATGATCGAATGGATGCTTCACAACACGAGTCAAGCGGTGCCGTTGTCCTGACAACCCACGAGAGAAGCGGCTACTTCACATCGGTTCTCGGAAATGACATCGATTTGCGCTTCAATCCAAACCACGAAGGGGCGCTCGAAAACGTGCTCCATAACACGATTGCGGCGGGAGGCAACCTCGCGATCATCGACGAGGCGTTCTTCATAAAGGCCGATGACATGGCCACGGGACTCGAGAGCTTCTTTCGGCAGGAAAGGCATCCCGAGCGTCTCAAGTTCATCGTCGTCTGCACGCATCGCGAGGTGGGCGACGTTCTTCTTGCCTTTCTCGTCATGTACTGTGGCATATACAACATCATTTACGGAAAATCGGGTATCGATGTGAGCATTGACCTGGGTAAGCTCATGGAGCGCGATAACACGCGATCCGACGTGCTGCACCTGGCAGAAGCCGGTTGCTGGCACAGGGCAAAGATTGCCGAGGCGCGTATGAACGTGGGTGATGCAGTTCACACCACGCTTCTGGAGCGAACCGCGGGTGAAGAGGACCCCTTCAAGAAGATTTGTCGCGACGTGCTCATCGATGTCAAGGGCATTCGGCTCATGAAGGTGCGCATCGAGGTCAGTGCCGTTGCCGTTTAATTGTGCTAGCTGAAATCATGGTTTGGGAAAAACCATATCTTGCCGAGATGATTTTTCCCAAACGAGATAGGGGGTGCAGGTACTCTGCCTTCTCGCAAGAGCAATAGCGAGGAGTCAAGATGAGTATTGTGATTCCACCTGCACCTTCGCATGAGGACGCACCGGCGGTGATGGCGCGTCTCGCTCGCCTCTCGCGCGACGAGCCTTGCGAAGAAAAAGACGATTGTGTGGCACGCCAGCCCCGCGTGCTGCTCATCGTGTCATGCATTCTGTCCACATGCGGCATCTTCCTGCTCATCTGCGCGATCGCAGTCATATGCTCGCCCGATGCGGCAGTATCCCAGGTCGTCTTCCTCGTATGCGAAATGTTGTTCTGAGGGAGGCACCAAATCATGAGCGAAGAAATGAAACTCGATTTCGAGTCGTCTTCGGACGCGAACGGGCAAGTGGGATTCGAGCTCAAGGGGAGCGTGCATGCGAATGCGCTTTCGTCTGGGCACATCAAACGTGACGAGCTCATATCGACGATGCTCCAGGATCGCAACGCCCTGCGCATGATCACAGCGCCTCATGGCTTTGGCAAGACCGAGCTCGCGCGCGAGTATGCGCAGCGCCTCTTTCCAGCCGATGCCGTCAACTGGATTGATGCCTCGAGCCCCGATTTCCTACTTGCGCTCGACAGGGATGATCGCGCGGTTCTGAAGCGCGGCAACGTGTCATCGGGCCTGACCGTTCTCGACGGCCTTCCGTGGTTGCACGAGCAGCGTGCTCAGACGCTTTCACAGTGTATCGACGCCGCGCTCTACGTTGGCATCGAGATTATCGTGACCGCAACGCCCGCGTGCGATTCCCTGAGCGTTCTGCAGCCCGACCGACTTGCCATACATGCGTCTGACCTGCTTGTTACCGAACAGGAGTGCGTGCCGCGCCAGGTGACCGAACAAGACGGAGGCAGCCGCGCATTTGGCAAGAAGCGCTGGAGCGATGCGGGCAAGCTGCTATTCGGACGCGTACCGTCGGTCATATGGGGCGCGAGCATGACGGCGCAGCGGGAGTGTCTCAGGAGGCTATTTGTCGAAAACCTTCCACTCGATCTCCTACGTGGCATGTTTGCCATGCTCCTGTTCGAAACAGGCACCATGCGTGATCTCGAAAGCGTCGGAATCACGCTCAGGACGGAGGACATCTCCCTGCTCGAGCGAGACTACCCCATCTTCGGCATCGACACGATCTCGGGCAAGTTCAAGGTCATGCGATTCGAGCTCGCTGATCTCAAGCAGGCGGTCATCTCCAATAAACTCGAACCGGTTGTACTCGAGGGCAGCTACGCGCTCTCCGAACGCGTTCTAGGTGCGCTATTCAAGCGCGGAGACCTGCGCCGTGGGTCTGCTGTCATCGATGCCTTCTGCAACGACGAACGCTGCGCGAGCTGGCTTGCCGAGCGCGGCTGGGATTTTCTCGACGCGGGCGAGACGCACCTTGTCTCCACGCTGCTCGACCGTTGCCCCGAGGTGGCGTATGCCACGAGCGGCGTCTTGCAGGCGATTCACGCCTGGGTCGCCGGTCTGTCGGGAGATGCCCGCGAAGCATGCCACATCGCACGGCATGTTCTCGTCTCGCAAGAGGCGGCGCAGAGGCCCGACGTGGCAAGTGTCGCATCACGCATCGCTCTCGCCGCTTTCGACGAGAATGCGATCATCGATGCCGAGCAACGCACGCTTTCGTCGCAGTCAGCTCCATCCGATGCGCTCGACTTTCTCGCCAGCGTTCTCGATTCCTGTACGAATACCGAAGTGGCTCGAGCGTTTTGCATTGATGGTTCCGATGGCGACATCAGGTATGAGAGGTTGCGTCGTGCGCCTGGCAAGCAGCGCGTGCGTCAACTTCGTGCTCTGTTTACCACGCATGCCGATGCTATCGGGGACTCGCGCTCGTTCAGACTCGCCCTGCACGTGCTCGCGCACGTCGACAATCCTGACCTGCGTCATCTGGTCCAGGATCTCGGCTGTAATGCAGTGCTCAGGATGCGCAGGTGCGGAGTGACGGCGTTTTCGGAGGCTGTGCTTGTGAGGGACATGTGGCAGTCGGGCTACTTCGGGCTCGTCGGGCCGGTCATCGACCGACGTGACGCCAAGGTCCTCGACGGTGCCGCCCACATGCTTGAGATGCTCGCGAATTGCTGTGGACACGAGTCCGCCTCGATACCATGGGAACTGCACGGGCTTTCCTCGAACAAGCCCGCGGCTATTCCCAAGCCCAACGCCGTCAACAACGGCGTGGATGAAATGTACGTGCGTCTTCTCGGTGGATTCGAGGTCACCATTGGCGACAACTTCCTCAACGAGGGAAAGTGGCGCAAGAAGGCGCGTGCGCTTTTCTCTCTGCTCGTGCTCAACCACGGTCGCGACGTGCCGCGCGAGGATCTCTTCAAGCAGATATGGCCCGGTCTGCCGCGTACGCATGCACTCGACAACTTCTACACCGCGTGGGGCAATTGCATCTCGATTGTCGGGGAGGCGCCCTACCTCGAGCGTAACGGCGAGTATTGTCGCATTGACCCGCGCTTCGTGCGCTCGGACGTTGCCGAGTTCGAGCAACTCACGCGTCATCTGCTCGCTTCCGATCATGATGC
The DNA here is from genome assembly GCA_964388185.1 of uncultured Coriobacteriaceae bacterium. Lineage (GTDB taxonomy): Bacteria > Actinomycetota > Coriobacteriia > Coriobacteriales > QAMH01 > QAMH01. The sequence goes on along the minus strand of CAYLYJ010000076.1, from coordinate 899 downwards.
GAACTACCTACTCGACACCTATGCCAAGATAGAGGTTCTCTACCGGGGCAGCCTCCTGCCGAGCGAGAGGGGTGTACGCGCCATCAATGCCCAGCGCGATCGCTATCGAGCTTTGTACGTCGATGCCATGGTTGCGGCAACGGAATGCGCCTTGCGGGTGCATGACACGCGTATCGCTCTGTGGTTTGCGCGCAAGGCGATGGAGGAGGATCAAACGCGCGAAGACGTGTACCGCGTGCTCATGAAGGCACAAATCGCATCTGGTCAGCGTTGCCCGGCGATTAAAACCTATCTTTCGTGTCGGGACTACCTGCAAGACACGCTTGGTCTCGATCCGTCAATCGAGACGCGTGAACTCTACAATGCGCTCGTCACCACCGATCCCGAGCTGCTGCGCCTCGAGGCAACATTCGCGCAGAAGATGGGCTAGGGAATGCAGATGTTCCCCACTCGTTAGGGAAGGGCGGCATGGGCCTGTGCTAAAGTAATGTGAACGCCAATATCGTTTCAGAAAATAAAGGCATGAATCATGGCAAATATATTCTCTAAGATCCTCTCCGCTGGCGAGGGCAAGGAAATCAAGGCATTTCGCAATAGGGTTGGCGAAATCAATTATCTCGAAGACGAAATCTCTCAGCTCAGTGACGAGGAGCTTCGCGAGAAGACCATCGAGTTTCGCGAGCGCTATGCAGACGGCGAGTCGCTCGAGGAGCTGCTTCCCGAGGCGTTTGCCGTCGTGCGCGAGGCATCGGTGCGCACCTTGGGCCTGCGTCACTTTGACGTGCAGCTTATCGGTGGCATGGTGCTCAACGAGGGTCAGATCGCCGAGATGAAGACCGGCGAAGGCAAGACGCTCGTCTCGACGCTCGCGGGCTATCTCAACGCCATTCCCGGCGAGG
>CAYLYJ010000075.1:0-6274 GCA_964388185.1 uncultured Coriobacteriaceae bacterium | reverse complement strand
CGTACTTGCCCTCGCCAACGGCGATGACCTTGCCGCGTTGCGGCTTTTCCTTGGAGTTGCTCGTGAGAATCAGACCAGATGCGGTGGTCTCTTCCGCCTCATCCTGCTTGATGATGACTCGATCGCCCAACGGCTTCAAATTCATCTTTGTGCCTCCTAGAAATACGGGGTGATAACAAAATAACGTTCCTCATAGTACGCGCGCATCATGCGGATTCATACCCTTGTTAACATTCCGTAAGAAATAATCTACTAATACAACACTTAGATTTCTTTGCAGCCTTCTTATATGTCCGATATCGCCCTGACCTGCAGAAAGAAATAACTGCTCTGAGTAGCCATCTCATTTGGTACGCAGGGGCATATGGGCTTGGGGGTCGGCATCGAGCCCGGTGCGCTCACCCGCCTCGAAGAGGTCGAGGCCAACCGAGGCAATCATGGAGGCGTTGTCCGCGCAATCCGAAAGCTCGGGCATGATGACACGGATTCCGCGTTTGCCGAGTTCGGCAACAAGCGCCTCGCGCAAGTCGGGATTGGCCGCGACGCCTCCGCCAATGCACAGGGTGTGTACACCGGCCTGCTCACAGGCATGAAGCGACTTCGCTACGAGCACATCGACTATGGCGGCGGTAAAGCTCGCCGCAAGGTTGGAAATGTCAATGTCCATGCCCGCCCTATTCTGCTCGTTGATGTAGGTGATGACGGCCGTCTTGAGACCCGAGAGCGAGAACTGCAAATCGCCGCTATGCATCATCGCGCGCGGAAACGCGATGGCTTTCGCATCTCCGTCCTTCGCGTACCTGCTCAGAACCGGACCGCCGGGATACCCCAGCTCGAGGGCCTTGGCGACCTTGTCGAACGCCTCGCCCACGGCATCATCGAGCGTGCTACCCAGCACCTCGTAGTCACCCCAGCCCCTCACATGCACGAGCATGGTATGCCCGCCGCTCACGAGTAACGCGACGAACGGTGGTTCGAGCGTAGGGTCGACATAGCGATTCGCATAGAGATGTCCCTCAAGATGGTTCACGCCAATGAAGGGCAGGCCCGTCGCAAAGCATAGTCCCTTGGCAAAGGCCACACCTACGACAAGCGCACCCACCAGGCCCGGTCCGATCGTACACGCGACGGCGGAAAGGTCTTCGAAGCCCAACCTCGCCTGCTCTATCGTGTACATAACCGTGGGAACGATGGCCTCGGTATGCTTGCGCGAGGCGATTTCGGGTACGACGCCGCCAAAACGCTGATGGAAATCAATCTGACTCGCGATGCAATCCGCGAGGATGCCGCGCTTACCATCGATGACGGCGGCGGCCGTCTCGTCACATGAGCTCTCGATGGCGAGTATGAAGGGAGGTTCGTGCGCCGCAACATTTTCAAACGCGCTTTCGGATTTGGGTCGCGAGATGCGCATCTCGCGATCGTCACGCTCGATCTCATGTTGTAATCGTGCGCGCTTCTCCGCATCGCGCGGATCGGTCATCTTGGCCAAACGCAACTGCTCGTTTTCCTCGGCGTCCGAAAGACGCGTATATACAGGAACAAGTGCAGCGGCGTCTCCCGTGCCGGCCACTCCCTCACGAAACGCCTGCGCAAAGGCGCTGATGAGCCCCTGCCCGTCGGGCAGCCATAGTTCCTGCGGTGCAAACGAGAACGGCGTGCCCCCGAAGAGCTCGGCGTACTTCAGCAACCCGTCACCCGCGAGTGTGATGCCATCTTCCTCGTCAGCCCACATCTGCGCAACCTGCGCCGGCTTGGCAACCGTGTCGGGCTCCAGCCGTATCGCGCCCGCATCATCAAGCACATAGCGCACGGGATATACTTCCTTGCGCATCGCATCAGCCACGACTCCCAGTCTCCCGCGCACGCCGGCATGCCAGGCACGCCAGGCAACGGCATCGAGTGTAGAAGCGCCATAGAGCGAAGCGGCAAGCCCACAGGCAAGACCCTTGGCGGTCGCCACGCCGATACGTACGCCCGTAAACGAGCCAGGACCACGTCCGGCCACGACGGCGTCAATGTCTCCGATGCAAAGTCCCGCCTCGTCAAGCAACTGGCCAGCGTGCGTGAGTAGGACCTGATTGGCTTGGCGCGGTGCATCGACCTGCCGCGACGCGAGCAATGTCGCCTGCGCGGTGGCCTCATCGAAATCTGCCAACGCAAGCACCATCTGCGTGCTCGCCGTATCAAGCGCCAGTACCCGCATTCCCGCTCCTACTCGCTTAAATCGGCCCGGATGGTCGTCTCGCTTGTCAACACATCGCCCTTAATGATCTTGTGGCCGTCGTCGCTCGTTCCCAAAAGCTCAACCTGATGTTGCTCGACCGTGCCCTTCGCACGAACGATATCCACATATGCCACGCCATCGACCTCGCGCACCGCGCTTGCGGGAACGTAGAATACCTGGCCGTAGTCCTCGATGCGCATCTGGGCGATGATGGAATCTCCCACCTTTAGTTTGCCCGGGTCATCAAACATGATTGATGCATCATAGAGCGCCTGGCCGCTGCTCGTCAGAGATGACGAGGAGGAATCCTTCGAAAAGCCCGTGAGCATGCCCGCGTAGGTGATACCGGGCGTCGCCGTCGAGGTGATGCTCGCGTATTGGCCCGCCTCGAGCAAGACCGAGACGTACTCCGGTACCTGCACGACGCCGACGAGCACGTTCATGTCCGCAATTTGCATTGCCATACCTGCCTGCGCAAGCTGCTCGCTCGTCATGCCCGTCGCAACCACCATGTTCATCACCGTACCCGAGACGCTAGCCGTTATCGCCTGCGCGTCTGCGCTACCATCTTGAATCTCGAACAGTACCGTACCCTGTTTCACGTATTGGCCATCCCGCACGTACACGGCCGTGACCGTCCCGGCAGCCTTCGTGTTCACATCCGTCACGCGAATCGGCTCGACGCTGCCCGAGCATTCGATGCTGTTCGAATAGCTTCCCGGAACGAGCTTCGTCGTCGTGTACGCGCCGGTCGTCTTGAGATACCCGCTCGCAAGCGCGACCAACATGAAGAACCCCGCCCCTAAGATGATGACTGCCACCGCAGCGAGCGCGGTCGCAGCCGAACGCAGCTTCATCTCCTGCCGGGCATCCGCGTTTTCCTTGCTCTGGAAGAACATGGCCAAGCCTCGCGCCCTGCGCTACTCAATCGGCACGTCGACCGTATAGCTCACGGTGTTGGCGCGGTCGATGCTGAAGGAAAAGGGACGCTGCGGGGCACTCGGCGCACTGCTTGAAGACGTCGAGCTCGCGCTTGTCGAATCGCCCCCGGCATTGAGAGGTGCCGCCTGCTCGTTTGACGTCGAGCTCGTCGTCGGAAAGAACAGCGAATGGCGCCACGCCGAGCATCCGCCCATGAAGATGTTGAGCGCGAGGTTGATGATGAGGATGAGCATGACCCATCTGAAGCAGCCGTTGGCCGTATTGCGCGCTTGCTCGCGCTGCTGGCGTTGCTGCTGCTCGCGCGCCTCACGATAGGCATCCGAATCAGTCGCCTGCTGCCACTGGCGAAACATCTCCTCGAAGGGGTCGTAGTATTGGCCGCCACCTTGTTGCTGCCCGCCGCCGGCAAACGGGCCGTAGTACCAGCCACCTTGCTGCTGCCCGCCCTGGCCACTTGGACCCGAGCCGTAACCGGCGTACGGGTTACCGCTCGGCCCCTGGCCGCCATACGGATTGCCCGTATTGACACGCGGGCCGTAGGGCGTGCCGTTCATGATCGAATCGTATGCGGCGTTGATTTCGGCCATCTTTTTGGCCGCTTGCTCGTCACCGGGATTCAAATCCGGATGATATTTCTTGGCGAGCTTGCGGTATGCCTTGGTCACCTCGTCTTTCGAGGCACCGGAAGGCACGCCAAGCACTGAATATGGATCTCTCTGCTGCATGGCTGGCTATTGTACCGTGATTTCCCTAGGACGAGACGTCGAGAACATCTGCAAGAGCTGCCTCGATCTGCATGCCGCGTGCACCGTAGCCGGTAATTGCGACGTTTCGCGCCTCGGCATCGGCGACGTTGATCTGGACGTCAATGCGTTCGTCGGGCATCGCCGCGGCAAACTTGTCACCCCACTCGACCAGGCATACGGCACCGCTTTCGAGCAGGCCGAAAAAGTCGATATCTGTTAGTTCGTCTTCCTCGTCAAGTCTGTAGAGATCGAAATGCAGCAGTGGAAGCTCGTCTCCGACGTACTCGAACAGGATGTTGAAAGTCGGGCTCGTAATATCGTCGTCGACGCCGAGACCTGCGGCAAAGCCCTTGGCAAACTGAGTCTTGCCCGCACCGAGGTCTCCGCTCAACACAACGCAATCGTTCATCGTCATGTGCCCGGCGACCTGCTCGCCCAACTTCATGGTGTCGTCGACTGAATTACATCGATAGTGAATCAAATCTGATTCGCCTCCTCGTGGAATGAGAAATTTGCTCCGGGCAGATTTCTCATTACCTCATTTTGTCTTCTCGCGAGCTGCGTCCGTATCGAGCAGCAACTTGATGAGATCGAAGTCCTGCTCGATTGCCCCGATCTTGCTGCGATCGTATATCGCGGCAGCGGGGTGAAAAGTCGGAATAACCCTGAACGGCCCCGTGACGTGAATCTTGCCACGTAGCCGCGTGATACCCGTATTCGTCTGCAAGATGAACTTGGTCGAGAAATTGCCCATCGTCACGAGCACCGTTGGATGTATGGCCTTGACCTGTTCACGCAGCCAGGGAGTGCACACCTCTATTTCCTCGGGCTTGGGATCGCGATTACCAGGCGGGCGACACTTGAGGATATTGGCGATATAGATATCCTCACGCGCAAGGCCGATGCGCTCGAGCATCTGGTTGAGCAACTTGCCGGCCGCACCCACGAAGGGCTCACCTTGCAGGTCCTCGTTCTTTCCCGGTGCCTCGCCGATGAACATCACCTTGGCACGCGGATTGCCGGCACCAGGAACGACGTTCGTACGCGTATCGCCCAACGCGCACTTACGGCACGACTCGACGCCTGCCAATGCCTCGCTCAGCGACTTATGAATGTGATCGTCTAGGTCTGTCACCGGTTCCATCATCGCCATCACGCGCCCTTTCGTCATGCGCTACACGTAGATGCGCGGCAGTCGCGCACCAAACATGCAGATGAGCTCGTAGTTGATGGTATCAATCTCGTCGGCCATCATGTCGGCAGTAATCTCGTAATCACCCTGTTGGCCCAAGATCACGACCTCGTCGCCAATCTCGGCCTTCTCGCCAGATGCGTCAAGCGGTATCTCGATCATCATCATGTCCATGCAGATATTGCCAACCTGTCTGCACGGACGCCCCTTGTAGAGCACGCGCATACGACCCGACAGGATACGACGCACGCCATCTGCATAGCCAATGGGCACCGTGGCAATCTGGACAGGCTTTGCCACACGGTAGTTGAAACCGTATGAGACGCCCTCGCCCATCTGGGGCTCGCGCACCTGAATGATCTGGGCCTTGACCGACATCGCCGGTCGCAAATCATCACTCTCACGCAACACCGGCCCCGGCGCTAGGCCATACATCGTAATGCCCACGCGCACCATATCGAAGTAGCTCTCCGGATAGCGCTGCGTCGCAGCGGAGTTGGCGCTGTGCGCGAGACCGTAATTGATACGAGCGTTGCGCATGAGCTGCAGCGCTTCGTTGAAGCGCTGCAATTGCATACGAAAATCCCAATCGCTCTCCTCGTCTGCCGTCGCGAAATGCGTGAAGACGCCCGCGAGCTCCAAGCCACGATGGAAGTTAATGGACTGCAGAAAATCCACCACGTCCAGATAGAAGATGCCGATGCGATTCATGCCCGTATCGATGGCAAGGTGGAACTTGGCGACCATACCGTTGAGATCGGCCTCCTCACCCAAGGCCAAGGCGAACTCCTCGGTGATGACCGTGGGCGTAAGGTCGTAGGCAAGGACATAGGGAATGGCACGCATCGGCGGCTGCGAGAGCACGAGAATGGGAGCTTCGATGCCATGTTCGCGCAGCTCGACGCCTTCTTCGACCGAGGAGACGGCGAGCTGGTCGACACCTGCGGCCAGTGCGGTCCTGGCCACGTGCACGGAACCGTGTCCGTAGCCATCGGCCTTAACGATGGCCATGATCTGGCGTTCGAGCCCGACGCGCTTGCGAATGACGCGGATGTTGTGCGCAATCGCGTTCAGGTCGACCTCGACCCACGCCCCGCGCGGGACGTTCTCACGGGTATAGCATTCTTTGAGCTTGAGCTTGTCGCGATCGATATGCTCATGCTCGTT
>CAYLYJ010000074.1:4748-6368 GCA_964388185.1 uncultured Coriobacteriaceae bacterium | reverse complement strand
CCGTTTGCCCAGTCCTCGTCGAGCAGGGTCTTGAGACAGCGGATGTCGGAGCATACGAAGATGGGCTGGTGGAAGGTGCCGACGAGGTTCTTGCCGGCCTGCAGGTTGACGCCCGTCTTTCCACCGATAGACGAATCCACCATGGCGAGCAGCGTCGTGGGAACCTGGATGAAGTCGATGCCGCGCATGTAGGTGGAGGCGACGAAACCGGCCAGATCGCCCACCACCCCGCCGCCGCAAGCAACGATGAAGTCGTCACGCGTGAAGCCGTAACGCGCGACGGCCTCCCACAGCTCATTTGCCAGTTCGACCGACTTCGAGTTCTCGCCCGGTGGGACGAGCAAATCGTAGACCTCGAATCCGGCCTCCTCCAGGCGCTTCTTCACGAGCTTTCCGTAAGCGGGCCCCACGTTCTCGTCTGATATGACAAGCGCACGCTTGCATTCCTTGAGATCACGCGCCGTCGACGAGAGCGCGGAAAGCGCCCCGGTGCCGATACGGATGTCATAGACGTGTCCACTCGGCAGTGCCACGTGGATGATGCGGTCTCTGCTCATAGCAGCCCCTCCCGTTCGAGAGCCCTTTTACATTGGTTGGCGACCTGGTAGACGGTCTTGCCCGATGACTTGATGGTGATGTCGGCCACCTCGCGATACCACGGCATGCGCTCCGCGTATATCTCCTCGACGGGGCGCTCGCCCGAAAGCAGTGGGCGGGTCGCGGGGTTCGAGATGCGCCCGATGGCCTCCTCGAGAGGAACGTCAAGGAAGATGACCGTACCCAATGACTCGAGTATGGGGCGGTTCGACGGATTGCAGACGATGCCTCCCCCGCACGAGATGATCGAACGTCCCTCGTACTTGAGTCCGGCAAGCGTCTCGGTCTCGATGCGGCGAAAGCCCTCCTCACCCTCTTCGGCGAAGATGCGGGGGATCTTGCGATGCTGAATGGCCTCGATGCGGTAGTCGACGTCGATGAGCGACAGGCCCGTGATCGCGGACAGCCGACGCGAGACGCTCGTCTTGCCCGAACCCATGAATCCCACGAGCAGGATGTGGTCGTTGCAGGTTTCGCGCGTCATAAGGCTATGCGCTCCCGATACGCGTCGCAAGCGGCGATGACGTCGTCAACCACGTCAGCGCCGAACTTCTCGAGATAGGCATCAGCGAGCACGAAGGCGATCTCGGCCTCGGCCACGACGGCGGCGGCGGGCACCGCGCACACGTCCGAGCGCTCCTTGGATGCCTTGACGGGCATGAGCGTGTCGGTGTCGACCGTGTCAAGCGGCTGCATCATGGTCGGGATGGGCTTCATCGCGCAGGCCATGACGAGGGGCTCGCCCGTGGTCATGCCGCCTTCGAGGCCGCCGGCATTGTTGCCAGACCGGGTAAAGCCACGCGCTCCGTCGTAGTAGATGGAATCATGCACGAGACTGCCCGGACGTCGCGCCGCCTCGAAGCCAAGCCCGAACTCCACGCCCTTGATGGCGGGAATCGAAAACGCCGCGGCACCCAGACGGGAAGTCAGGCGGGCGGGACCCGACGCGTAACTTCCGAGCCCCGGGACAAGCCCCTCGGCGATGACGACGAACTCCCCGCCCAGCGACTCGCCCTTGGCGCG
>CAYLYJ010000074.1:0-4648 GCA_964388185.1 uncultured Coriobacteriaceae bacterium | reverse complement strand
CAAGCCCCTCGGCGATGACGACGAACTCCCCGCCCAGCGACTCGCCCTTGGCGCGTGCATCGTCGATGAGCTCCTTCATGGCACGGGTCGTCGTCTCGTCAGGGCAGCGACACTCCGAGGCCTCGATGGCCGCACGTTCGACGGGCACGTCCTTCGGGAGCTCGACGGAACCGATGCGGCGCACATAGGAGTAGACCTCGACGCCCAGCTCGGCGAGCAGTGCCTTGGCGATACCGCCGGCCGCGACGCGTGCGGCGGTCTCACGCGCGCTCGAGCGTTCGAGGATGTCGCGCGCGTCATCTGAGGCGATCTTGAGCATGCCCACAAGGTCGGCATGGCCGGGACGCGGACAAGTCTCGCGTTTCAGGTCGGCCGGAGCGTCACCGTCCACGGCCATACGATCGGTCCAGTTGGCGAAATCATCGTTCACGACTTGCAATGTGATGGGCGTGCCAAGCGTCTTGGAGAACCGCACGCCGGAGAGGATGTTCGCGGTATCATGCTCGATTTTCTGTCGACCACCGCGACCGTAGCCGCCTTGGCGTCGCGCAAGGTCGTGGTTGATTGCATCGATGTCGATGCTGACGCCAGCAGGCGTGCCCGTCACGATTGCCGTGAGCGCGGGGCCGTGCGATTCTCCCGCCGTCACAAACTCCATATCGGATTCCTCCTCCTCTACGCACCCGATGCGGCTTGCTCTGCGACTTTGCGCGCTTCGAGCTCCTCGCGCGCGAGCACGAGATTCATTGCCGCGATGGCACATTCGATCATGCCCTCGTCAGGCGGATTCGTCGTGAGGCGCTGCATCTGCATGCCGGGCCACAGAATGACGCGAACCAGCTTGCTATCCGGATGCGAGCCAGCCCACTTGACCGTTACCTCGTATGATACGCCCGCGATGATGGGCAGCAGGATGATGCGCGTCAGCATGATGAGTACGAAGCGTAACGGTCCCTCCGTCACACCAGTAAGGTCGACGAGGGCGTTGATGGGTTGCCCCAGCACCGTGTAGACGAAGATGGCGATGAGCATGACCATGATGATGAAGGCCGTGCCGCAACGCACGTGCAGACGTGGAAAGCGCATTGCCACACCAGGCTCGAGCTCCTCGCCATGCTCGTAGCAATGAATGGTCTTGTGCTCTGCACCGTGGTAGCTGAACATGCGCCGTATGTCCTTCATGAGACTGATGAGCCAGATGTAGAGAATGAAGATCGCAACGCGCACGATGCCGTCAAAGATGTTCCACGCGACCGAGTTCATGCTCGCCTCGCCAAGTACAAGGTTGCTCAGCGCCGCGGGCAGGACGACGAAGATGACGATGCCGAGCACGATGCCAACGATCATGGAAAGCGTCATGAGGGCGCCCATGCCACCCGACTTCTTGCCATCGTCGACGCCGTCTTCGTCCTCGTCCCACTCGTAGGCATGCTCACTCGATATGCCCAGGGCCTTGAAGCCCAGCGCAAGCGATTCCACAAAGGCCGTACAGCCCCTTATGACAGGCCAGTACATCCAGGAATTCTTCGCCCGGCCGCTGGCCAAATCATGCTCTTCGGTGTAGATGGTGCCACCCGGCTCGCGCACGGCGACGGCCCAGTTGTAGCGGCCGCGCATCATGATGCCCTCGATGAGGGCCTGACCGCCGATGTGCGTCCGCAGCTGGACGTCGGAATCGGCCGCAAACGCCTTTCGTGACTCGCCCAACGCCTACAGCTCCGCTCGTTGCCATGGGTTGCCGCAGGTCATCTTGCCCTCCGGGCATGCCCCACGCACGCAACCGGGACCAGCCTGGGCAAAGATGAGCGGGGCGGTGGGACGCACGAGCTCGAGCATGCGGCAGGCTACCGCGCGGATTTCCCACTGGGCGCGATTGCAGCAACGCAGCTCGAAGAAATGGAGCAGCTCGCGTATGTTCATGGTCACGACGATCTTGGTCTCGCAGGCATTGGGAAGCAGGTAGCGCGCGTCCTCGGCCGGCACGCCGCGCTCGACGAGGTCCGCGTATGCTGCAAAGGCGGCACGGGCCGCGGCATCGAACTCGGATTCGGCACCAGCATCGATGACGGACTGGGGAACGATGAACTCTGGCTCCTCCTTGAAGGTCACGTAGCGTTGCGATTGCTGATTGTACGAGGCGAGCCGGTGGCGAACGAGCTGATGCGTCATGGCACGCGACACCCCGTCGATGGCAAAGGTATAGCTCGCATGTTCGAGCGTCGAGAAATGTCCGCTCTCAAGTATGGTGCGCAGGACCTTCTCGATGCGCTCCTCGGATAGCGTCTCCATGAGCTCGACAGCTCCCACAGGTGCGTAGCAGAGGCGCGCCGCGGTCGCGACGGCACGTTGCGGATCCGGCGTATGGTACAGCAACTCGACGTTCATGAAGCGTCCTTTCGATTGGTCACGCGCGAATCAACTTTCACGCGTCCGTTCAGGCCATACTAATAAAAAAGGGACTGTCCCGTGAAGAGAGAGTGTCCGCATTTACCAAAATGTCAGAATTGACGTGCGGATGGGGACGAAACGATATGGCATTGTTAAGAATTCGCCTGTATGGCAGCCCGAGACTGCCAGAGCTGTCAAAACGTAGCAACAGCGGGAAGAATTCGCCCGTATGGCAGCCCGAGACTGCCAGAGCTGTCAAAACGTAGCAACAGCATTGTCCGAACTTGACCCTTTGTCTAGTCGCGCAATGGCAAGGTAGAGCTCGGGAGCCATGAGGAAGAATCTCTCGTCGCTCTTTGTCACGGGATAGAGCAGCTCTCCAAGTTCCCGCATAAGGCGAGCGCGTTCAGACGCGATGCTCGCGAACGATTCATCGGATCCTTCGACGCTTGTCGCGTTCGCGAAATACCCCATGCCCAAACATCCGCCTTTGTAATATTCCACGATATTTACAGCAGTTGTCTTATATCCCAACAACTGCTCAATCCTATCACATACGCTTTGCAGATGGACACGCAGTGCATGCAGAACAGACGCCTGGTCGGCGCGAGAATCAATGAACTCAGAAGGACGCAGAGTCTTTCTCTGAGAAAGCTCGCCCAAATGGTCAATATGGATTACGCTTACATCTGCAATATCGAAAGCGGGCAGGCTAACCCGACCCTCGATTCGCTCTCCAAGATCGCTGCGGGCCTCGATGTCGAGGTCATCGAGCTCTTCGAGCCCCCTTCCAACATCGACTACGCAATGAGCAGGGTCGACTAGGGTACAAGACGAACCCAACGCGACGGCGATGCCGTGCCTCGTCCTCCCCTACCGGATGAAGCCCATCCTCTCGGCAGGCTCCTTGAGCGGTAGACCGCCGACTTCTTTCTCTCGCGCGATGGCGCGCATGAGGAACGCCATGTTACGTGCGAGCGTGCGCATCTGCTGCAGGCCCTCGGCGTCTTGAGCCGCCTCGCCCTTCTCGCGGCCATACACACCGTTCCAGTACTGGCCCGACGCGATGGGCATGCCCGAGATGCCGAAATACTTGTTCACCTCGTCCCAGGTGGCCTCGATGCCGCCTCGGCGTGCCACGGCCACACGTGCCAATGTCTCTCATGTGATCTTGCGACCATCGATATGGTCATTACCCTCTGCAAAGGCCCGATTTGGGATACCACTGCTTGCGGGCCTCGATGAGCCCGACGAGTTGCTGCTTTTCCTCGTCATCAAAATCACCGCTGGCCTTCACCTCACCGGCGAGCTTATCGAGCATCTCTATCGCTCCATCGAGCTTGGGAGCCGGACAGCATGGGCGACAGAAAAAGCGAATCCAGTACGTGTCCTTTTGCATGTCGTCGTAGAGTTCCCGGAATGATGATGCCCCCTGCGTCGGGCTGATCTCGCATGCGTCCACGTTTTGCTCCTTGCTCATCGTCATCATTGTTCCTGGTCATTCTATAACGAACGATGCATCTACGCGAACAGCTCGGCCGTCTCCTCCATGCGCTCGACGATCTTGACGCCGAAGGGACAGTTGGGCTCGCAACTGCCGCATCCGATGCAATCCGAGGCGTTCTTGTCCAAGGCGAGGTAATGCTCGCGGATACTCGCGGGCATCTTTTCCTGCGTCACCTTCGCTACGCACCGAGTTCGACAGTCGTATACGTGCCATAGCCTTCGTAGCGATAGCTCGCGTCGATACCTTTCATGTAGACCTGACGATCATTGATGCGGTCGGTCAGCGCCTCCGCAAGAAGCGCCTTGATCTCGACATCCTTCAAGGGACTGCGCTCCATCGCGGAAAGGCAGTCTTCCTTGCCCACGCGACTCCAATCCACCACGACGCCGAGCTCCTCCATGATGGGCTGGCCGCCGGTGACGATGGCGATGTTCTCGAGAGCCATGCGTTCCTCGTCTTCGGAAAAATACGTCTCGAATGTTCCCTGCAGGTATTATCGAAAGCACGACGAGATTATACCTCTCGTTCGACCTGGCCGCGCTGCGAGAGGACCAGGCCCGCGATGGTGAGCGCCAACCCGGTGACGATGGGCACGGTGAGCGGCTCGCCCAGCAGGATGATCGAGGCGGTCGCCGTGATGGCGGGGACGAGGTAGATGTACGTCGTCGAGACCACGGCGCCGAGCCTGCGCACCGCCACGTTCCAGGTTACGAAGCACGCCGCGGAGGCGATTAGTCCCAGGAAAAGCAGATT
>CAYLYJ010000073.1:0-6477 GCA_964388185.1 uncultured Coriobacteriaceae bacterium | reverse complement strand
ACGGCCCCGCCATTCAGATCGACCAAGCCGACAAGGTCTTCCTCACGCTTGCCGAAGGCTCGACCAACACGCTTTCGGACGGGACGGATTACACTCTTGCCGAAGGAGAGGACGAGCCGTACGCTGCGCTGTACTCCAAAGACGACCTGACCATCAACGGGCCGGGTGCACTCGAGGTGACCGGCAACTACCGTCATGCCATCGCCTCCAAGGACGACACGGTCATCACCGGCGGCACCATCGCCATCACGAGCGTCGAGGATGCCGTGCGCGGCAACGACGCCATCAAAATTGGTGGAGGAGACATAACCGTGAACGCGGGGGATGACGCGTTTCACTCGGAATACCTGTTCTACATCGCCGATGGCACAGTAGCCGTGGAAAGCTGCGTGGAGGGCTACGAAGCCGAGAAGATCTTCGTGCATGGCGGCGAGACCAGCATCGTGGCAAGCGACGACGGAGTGAACGCATCGGCCGCCGAGGACTCAACGAGCGGCGGCGAGGAATCAGGGGCGATCATGCCCCAAGGCGACCAACCTCCTGCCATGACGCAGGAAGATGAGGGCACTCTTCCCGCAAGACCCCAAGGTGATGCGGGCGAACGCCCCCAGAATGGGACCCCGCCTGACGGACAAGGCGGTAGACCCCAGGATGCACAAGACCCGCAAAACGGGACTGGCCCTGGCCGGCAAGGAGGCGCCATGACGATGCCCGGCGCAAGCGAAGAATGCCTCATCCAAATCAATGGCGGCACACTTGTCGTGAACGCCGACGGAGATGGCGTGGACTCCAACGGCTACATCGAGATCAACGGCGGAACCGTATTCGTGAACGGTGCCTCGAACTCCGACGACAGCGGCCTTGACTACGAATACGGGGCTACTGTCAACGGCGGCAACGTCATCCTCATGGGCAGCGCCGCCATGGCCGAGGACTTCACCGGCGGCACGCAGGCACACTTCACGCAGCGCACAAGTGGAAGCGCAGGCTCGACCGTCGAGGTCATCGATGACTCCGGCACGGTACTCGTCTCCTACGTCTCCCCCAAGGCCTTCCAGGCGGTAACCGCCTCAGCCCCGGGGTGCACGGGCATCATCGTGTCGTGATGTCATTTCGCATTGCAATGTATCGGCCAGACGGCCTTCACCAGATCTTCTTTGAAAGCTGCGATGTCAATTTCTTTCGTTTCCCTAGGATTCGCAGGGCGCACACGTAGGTTTCTTTCGTTTCCCTAGGATTTGCTGCCATGAAATCCTAGGGAAACGTCATTTTTCTGCATCCATGAATCTTTTGTCCTAGGAAAACGCAATATTCTTACATGGGAGTATCGCATTCGCTAAAGAAACGCAGTATTCCTACATCAGATGCGAAAGCCAGCCTGCAAACGGGCGCCTTCTGCCTATTGCGCTTTGCGGATGACGAGCGCATCACCCGATGTGCTCACACGCAGACCACCGGAGGTCTCGGTCGTGAAACCCTCGTCTTCGAGCCCGTCGAGGACGCGGTCGATCTGGCCCGCTTCGAGTCGCGCGTCAGGATTGACCACGAGCAGGTAGGCGCGCAGGACTCGTCGAGCCATGGACCGGTCGAGTGAGTTCAACGCCTCGATGGGCACCGACGCGACATCGCCATCCCACGTGAGCGTCCGGTAGGCAATCGAATCCGCCTGGCATCGCAACGTCTCGTCCTCGTCGGCGATGAGGTCCATGGTCTGCGCGAGCGATCGCTCAAACCCCGGACGCAGCTCGCGAAGCACGGGGGCGAGCTCGCGACGTACCTGGCTGCGAAAGTTGTCGCCCGTGAGATTCGTCTCGTCCTCGCGCCAGAGCGCGCTATCGGGCGTGCCCGGATGCCGTCTTCTCAGCCAATCGCGCAGTTGCTCGCGTGACGCGTCGAGCAAGGGCCTGCGCAGCCTGCCACGAACGCGCGGGATGGATGCAAGCCCCCCGGGGCCCGTTCCCACCAAGGCACGCATGAAGAAGGTCTCGACGCGATCGTCGATCGTATGCGCAGTGCAGATGAGCCCGTCCTCGGCACCCGCCTGGACGCAGGCGCGTTCCAGCGCCAGCGACGCCAGACGATAGCGCTCCTCGCGCGCGACGGCCTCCATGCCTCCCCTGTGCGAGCGCGCAAGGACGCCGACATCGACACGCTGCACCTCGCACGGAACGTCAAGTCCCTCGCAAAGGCCACGCACGAAGCGCTCGTCGGCATCGGAATCCGCCCCGCGCAGCATGTGGTTCACATGCAGGACGAAGGGCGCGATGCGGTCAGGCGCGGGAAGCTGAGCCGCGAGCATCGCGAAAAGCCCGTCATCGGAGCCCTCACCCGCAGCATAGGCGCAGACGAGCTCGAGCAGGGCCGTGGAGTCCGACCCACCCGAGGCCATGAGCAAGACGGGGACAATCGATTGCGACTCCCGCATGACCTACCCCCAGAACCGGCTGGACGGTCCCTCGATCCTGCGAGGCCGCCTGCGTGTATTCACGCTGACATTCGCGAATTGCAGCGTGACCAAGACGAGCAGCAGGCACATCTCGGCAAGATAGGTGATGACCGCCCCCATGAGGCCGATGGAGTTGATGAGCACGAACGAAGCCACGGTCGAGAACGCGAACGTAATGAGGTAGAGCTTCACGACACTGTTCTGCCGACGCTGGACGGTGATGATCTGGTAGATGAAGTCGATAGCCGCCGTAATGCCTCCGGCGACGATCATGAGATTCATGAGAACCCTGAACTGCTCGAAATCCGTGTTGTACAGCACGCTCATGATGGGCACGCCAATCCAGTTCATGATGATGAGGTTGAAGGCGGTGATGACGACGATTGCGCCGAACACCGCCATCATGATGATGTTGAACGTACGACGCTCGTCTGGGTTTTCCCAGGCCGCGGCAAGGCGCAGCAAGAGCGGTTTGTAGATGAGACTTGCCGTGAGGAGAATACCTTGGGCCGGGAAGTAGAGCACGTTGAAGTAGAGCTGGTTATCGTAGGAAAGCGGTCCTTCCATCATGAACTTGGGCATGTTGTCGATGAGGCAGTAGAGGAAGAGGGCCACGAAGACCGGGAAGCAGCGCTTGAAGAGGTTGACGACGCCGCCCATATCCCAGCGGCGCGACTTGGGTGTCTCCATGTACGCGAGAGGCACTGTCAGGACAAGCAGACTTGCCGCCGCGACGATTGCCATGATGATGCACGAGAACCCCAGGTTGCGCGTGACAAAGAGGACGATGCTGAACACAACAAGCACGACGGCGCTTCGAAATGCCTGCGATATACCTGCAAGATACATCTTGTCGACCTGCTGCAAGCGCCCCTCGTAGACGTCGGCCAGCGCGTCGACCATGCGATACAGATACACGCCCATGCTGATGACGAACATGTCGGACTCGTAGCCGCGGATGCAACAATAGACGTAGCCCGCCACGACCATGAGTATGCAGGTGATGATACGGTTGATCTGGTAGTCGGCAAAGGAATGGTCCTCGTCGATATCCGACACTTGATAGGTGCGCACGCCGTAATTGCCGATAATCATGAGCAGGGTGCCGGTCACGAAGGCAAGGGAGAAAATGCCGGCTTGGTCAGCGCCGACGAGCTGCGTGATGACGATGGTGAGCAGCGGAAACACGACGCCCCATACGCCGATGCCGAGGCTGTTGAAGATGAAGTCACGAGTGGTCTGATGGGACGAGTACTGCTCTTCCTGTCCGGAAAAGGAACGTTGCGAGGCTGCACCGACGAGACGGTCGATCCAATGATTCACCAGTCGTGCGATTGCGCCTTGCTTGCGCGCTTTGTTGGGCCTTCGATCCATAGCGCGATTATAATATCGCATAAGACGAACGTCATCCGGGGAGGCATCATGGCCGATACCATCACGCAAGAGCCCGTTTCGTTTCCAAGCACCGATGGCGAGACGACCATCCACGGCTATATCTGGCGCGACGAGGACTGTACCAGTCCCCGCGGCGTCGTCCAGATTGCCCATGGCATGGCCGAGCACATCGAGCGCTACGACGACTTCGCGCGTTTTCTGGCCGGCAAGGGTTTCATCGTCGGGGGCTACGATCACCTCGCCCATGGTGATAGCGTCTCGCAATCCACGTCTTGGGGCGAGCTTGACCCGCGCAACGGCGCAAATCACCTCATAGAGGACGTGCATCGCATGCGCTCCTCCATGCTGGCACATACGCCGGCGGACCTTCCCTATTTTGTCTTCGGCCATTCGATGGGAAGCTACGTTATGCGCGATTACATTGCGCGGCATGGCGAGGGACTGGCCGGTGCCATACTCTGTGGCACGGGTTATGTCGCGCCCCTTGTCTCGAAGGCGGGGAATATGCTCTCCCGCGCCATCGCGGCATTTCGCGGCAAGGATTACAAGAGCAAGCTCCTGGATTCTATGGCCGCAGGCGGCTTCAACAAGGTCATCGACGATCCGCGCACGGAGGCGGATTGGATTTCCGCAAACGAGGAAAACGTCGACCGCTACCTCGCCGACGAGAAGTCCGGCTTCATGTTTCCCGCTGGTGGCTATGCGACGCTCACGGCGCTCACGCTCGAGGCGTGCAGTCCCGGAGCCTTCCGGGCGATTCCGCGGGACCTGCCCCTGCTCTTCGTAGCCGGTGCCGAAGATCCCGTAGGCTCGATGGGAGAAGGCGTCAGGAAGGTCGCCGAGATGGCACGCGAGGCCGGCGTGCAGGATGTCGAGGTACGCATCTACGAGGGCATGCGTCACGAAATCTTGAACGAGAGGGACGCGCAACTCGTCTATGACGACGTGGCAACATGGCTCGACGAACATCTGGATGGAGGTGCCCGATGAGCGGCAAATACGTCATCGCCCTCGACCAGGGCACGACCTCTTCGCGCTCCGTCCTCATCGACCATGAAGGTCGCTCGGTCGACTCCATCCAACGCAAATTCCCCCAGATATATCCGCAGCCAGGATGGGTCGAGCAAAACCCCCAGGAGATTATCTTCTCGCAATTGGGCTCGATGACCGACCTGATTACGTCTCATGCGCTGGAGGCAGACGATATAGATAGCATCGGTATCACCAACCAACGCGAAACCACGATCGTGTGGGACCGCGAGACGGGCCGCCCCATTGCAAACGCAATCGTATGGCAATGCCGCCGTACCGCCCCTATCGTTGCTGAGCTTTGCTCGGATCTGGCTATATGCGACAGAATCGAACTCGTCACCGGTCTGCATCCAGACGCGTACTTTTCGGCAAGCAAGATCAAGTGGCTTCTCGATAACGTACCAGGCGCACGTAAGCTTGCCGAAGACGGTCAACTGCTCTTTGGCACTGTCGACTGCTGGCTCATCTGGAATCTCACGGGCCGTAAAGTGCACGCAACCGACGTCACCAACGCAAGCCGCACCATGCTCTACGACATACACAAGAGTTGCTGGGACAAGGAACTGCTCGAGCTTTTCGACATTCCCGAGCACATGATGCCCGAGGTGCGTCCGAGCGCAAGCTTCTTTGGCGAGACCGACTACCCAAACATCCCCGCCGGCATTCCCATATGCGGCGTTGCGGGCGACCAGCAAGCAGCACTCTTCGGGCAATGCTGCTTCGAGGCAGGCCAGGCCAAGAATACCTACGGCACGGGCTGCTTCCTGCTGCTGCATACGGGCGAAATGCCCGTCTCGTCGAGAAACGGCCTCGTCACGACCATCGCGGCATCCGCTCCCAACGTAGCGCATACCGAATACGCTCTTGAGGGCAGCGTCTTCATGGCCGGCGCGCTCATCCAGTGGCTCATCGACGAACTCGGCATCGCGCAGACTCCCGCCGAGACACAGCAGCTCGCCGAAAGCATCCCCGACACGAGCGGCGTCTACATTGTCCCGGCGTTCACGGGTCTTGGCGCACCCTATTGGGAGCCCGATGCGCGCGGCGCCATCTATGGGCTCACGCGTGGAGCCGGGCGCGCGCACATCGCGCGCGCGGCGCTCGAAGCGCTCGCGTATCAGGTACACGACCTTGCCGTTGCCATGCAAGCAGATGCGGGCCTCAAAATCAGGCAGCTCAACGTCGACGGTGGCGCCTCGGCAAATGACTTTCTCATGCAGTTCCAAAGCGACATCCTGCAAACGCAGATCCATCGCCCCGCGAACATCGAGTCAACGGCGCTTGGCGCGGCATACTTGGCGGGGCTTACCAATGGGTTCTGGAATGGCACCGAGGAGTTGCGCGCCATGCGCATGACGGACAGCGTCTTTGACCCGCAAATGCGGCCAGCCTACGCCAACGAGCTTCTCCGCGGTTGGCGCGAGGCTGTTAGGAGAACGTGCTGAGGGCGAGATTTCTCGACTACGGGGCTTCGCCCCTCCGCTCGAAATGACAGGGAGGGGTTCCGGCCCCTCGCTCGAAATGACAGGGGCAAAACAAAAGGGGCCGCGGCGTTATGCCACGGCCCCTCGCTTCGGGGAGGAAGCTAATACCTGCTACTTGTT
>CAYLYJ010000072.1:0-6538 GCA_964388185.1 uncultured Coriobacteriaceae bacterium | reverse complement strand
GCGTGCGCGTCGATCGCATCAGCGACTCGCGCTTCGAGCGAAGCGCGCTGCTCGGTTTTCTCGACCGCGACGACTCGTTCGCCCCGGCAGTCGAGCGTAGCGACGACGAGATGAAGTTCCTACACCAGCACCTGTTCTGGCGCGTGGACAAACTCAAGGAGAAGCCGGAGGATTGGCCCGAGATGGGCGAGGAGCTCTGGATACACTTGCCCCAAGACAGAATCTACCTCGTCAGCCACTAGGCAGCGGCGGGGCGCGGGCCAGGCGGCAATTGTCTGGTCCGCCCAATCCTCATATCCTTACGCCTTCTTGCGATATCCAAACCAGTAGACGAGGCCGACGAAAATGCAGCCGCCGATGATGTTGCCCAGGGTGGCAAATCCGATGTTGTAGAACACGCCACCCCAGTTGCAAAGCGCCATCTGCGCCTCGGTGCCAAAGCCGCACGCTGCGGCGACGACGCCCATGGGCAGCAGGAACATGTTGGCCACGCAGTGCTCGAAGCCCATGGCGACGAAGGCCATGACGGGAAAGATCGTCGTGAAGATCTTGTCGATGACCGTGCGACCGGCAAAGCCCATCCACACCGCGAGGCAGACGAGGAAGTTGCACATGATGCCGCGGAAGATGATCTGAGCGGGATCGAGGCCGATCTTTCCCGATGCGACCGTGACCATCTGAGCGCCGATGGTATTGTCCCCCGCCTTGATGGCCATGATGGAACAACCGAAGACGATACCGACGAGTACGAGCGAGCCCGCAAAATTGCCAAGCCAGACGACGACCCAGTTCTTCAGGACCTTGGCCCAGGCAAAGCGCTTGCTCGCAGCACCCATGACCATGAGGCAGTTACCCGTGAACAGCTCGGCACCCGCGACGATCACGCAAATGAGGCCGAGCGAGAAGCAGAAGCCGCCGAGGATGTTGGATGCGGCAAAGCCGAGCGTCGGGTCTGCCTTCACGCAGGTCATGAACAGCGCACCGCTGCCGATGAGCATGCCTGCCATGAGCGCGAGCACGATGGTGCGGCCAATCTCCATCTGGGTCTTTGCGAGACCGACGGACTCGGCCTTCTGCTCGAGTGCCGTGCCCGAAAGGCAGTCCGGCTTGGTCGCATTCAAATCCTCGGGCCGTAGCTCCACCATCACGTTCCCTTTCCACATCGTCTTGCGTTCCCGCCCGCGAGGCAGTTGACGAGTTGTACTCATTTCCTGTCGGTTTACAGAACAGGATTTTACATGAGCTATCATGAGCGAGATTATTGACATCACTATGTATTCGCATACGGAAACGGACACGACATGCACGACGAAGTAAACGATGAGCCGCGTCTCGCGCTCCTCATCGACGCGGACAACATCTCCGCCAAGTACCTCCCCGTCATCCTCAACGAGATTCCCCGCTACGGCGTGGCGACGTACCGCCGCATCTACGGCGACTTCACCGACCCGCAGGCGGCCAAGTGGCGCCCCAAGCTGCTCGACAACTCCATCACGCCCGTCCAGCAGTTCAGTAACGTCAAGAGCCACAAGCCCGGCGAGAAGGCGGGCAAAAACGCGACCGACTCCACGCTCATCATCGACGCGATGGACATCCTGTACGCCGGCAAGGTCGACGGGTTCGTCATCGTCTCCTCCGACAGCGACTTCACGCGCCTGGCCGCTCGTCTGCGCGAGAGCAACATGATCGTGGTCGGCATGGGGCGCAACCAGACCGCCATCTCGTTCAGGCATGCCTGCACCAAGTTCGTGAACATCGAGTACCTTTACAAGCTGCAACGCAGCAAGAACGGCGATGACGCGGACGTCGAGACCGATGACATCGAGGAGATCGAGGAGCAGTCCCCCATCGACGAGGAGAACATCGAGACCACGGTCTCGTTGCGTGACGTTGGCGCGGTCATGGGCGGCATCATCCACACGAACGACAACCGAGGCAGGACCACGTCGCTTGCCGAGGTGGGAGCGGCGCTCAACAACAAGTTCCCCGACTTCGACGTCCGCAACTTCGGCTACAGCCAGCTCTCCAAACTCATCGAGGATTTCGACCGCTTCGAGCTCGTGAAGACCAACGTGGGCTACGACGTGCGCATCGCGGACACGCGCGATGACATCAAGCAGGTCGAGCAGTTCATGGTCCTCGAAATTGGCCGCCACAAGAACAAGTCGATGAGCATCACGTCGCTCGCCTCGAAGGTGCATGACACGTTCCCACACTTCAACGTCAAGGACACGGGATATTCGCAGTTCTACAAGTTCGTCGACAGCATCAAGGGCATTCACGTCACTGGCGGCAAGCGCAAGTACGCACGCCTGGATTAAACGTGACAGGGGCCAAAATGTGACAGGGGCCTGACCCCTGTCACGCGCAAGCACAAGTACGAATGTGACAGGGGTCAGGCCCCTGTCACATTTTGAATCACATCAGCCCAAACCCAGCAACAATCCGATGCCGTGCACAACGAAGGCAACGAGCCAGGCGATGACGCATTGCACGACCACGATAGCCGCCGCGTACTTGCCGCCGAGCTCGCCCCTCACCGTGATGATCGACATGACGCAGGGCGTGTAAAGCAGCACGAACACGAGGAAACTGTAGGCCGCAAGTGGCGTGAAGATCGTCGTGAGCAAGGCAAGGTTGCCGCCGACGAGTTGCGTGATGGTCGAGATGACGTTTTCCTTGGCCATGAATCCCGTGAGCACCGCCGTCGCGGCACGCCAGTCTCCAAATCCGAGTGGTGCGAAGATGGGCGCGAAAATCGTTCCGATACCCGCGAGCATGCTCTGCGTCTGGTCGGCGACGACGTTGAAGCGCACATCAAAGGTCTGCAAAAACCAAATGATGAGCGTTGCCACGAACACGACCGTGAACGCCTTCTTCGCAAACTCCTTCGCTTTGTCCCAAGCCAGGCGGCACACGGTGCCCACGCTCGGCAGGCGGTAGTTGGGAAGCTCCATCACGAAGGGCACAGGATCGCCGCGAAACACCGTCCGACTGAGCACGATAGCAGCCAGGATGCCGATGACGATACCGAGCAGATATAACGACAGCATGGCGAGCGCGGCGTACTGGGCGAAGAAGAAGCCGCAGAGCAACGCGTAGACGGGCAGCTTGGCCGAACAGCTCATGAACGGCACGAGCATGATGGTCATGCGCCGGTCATGCTCGGAGGGAAGAGTGCGCGTCGCCATGATAGCCGGTACGCTGCAACCGAACCCCATGATGAGCGGCACGAAGCTACGCCCCGACAAGCCGAGCTTACGCAGGAGCTTGTCCATGAAGAAGGCCACGCGGGCCATATAGCCCGTGTCCTCGAGGGCGGAGAGCAAAAGAAACAGCACGACGATGATGGGCAAAAACGAGAGAACGGTGCCCACGCCGGGAAACACGCCATCGCAGACGAGCGAGACGACGAGCGGGTTGACCTCGAGCGATTCGAGCCCGTCGCGCACGGCCTGCGTGAGACAATCGATACCCTCGCCCAGCAAATCCGAGAGTGGCTGGCCGACCACGTTGAAGGTCAACCAGAAGACGACGGCCATGATGAGGATGAACATGGGAATGGCCGTGTACTTGCCCGTCAGGATGCGATCAGCCTTGAGCGATCGCTCGTGTTCGCGCGACATGCGGGGACGCCACACGCACTTGGCACATGTCCTTTCGATGAAGGTGAAGCGCATATCGCTGATGGCAGCCATGCGGTCGATGCCGGTTTCGCTCTCCATCTGCGCGACGATGTGCTCGACGGCATCGAGCTCGTTGGCGTCGAGGGCGAGCGCCTCGGTCACAAGCGGATCGCCTTCGATGAGCTTGGTCGCCGCGAAGCGCAACGGCAGGTCGGCGCGAAGCGCATGATCCTCGATGAGGTGCATGACACCGTGGATGCAACGGTGCACCGCACCGCCATCGGGGCCGTCGGGTTCGCAGAAGTCGACGCGACCGGGACGCAACTGCTTGCGCGCGGTGACGAGTGCGTGTTCGACGAGCTCGTCGATACCCTGGTCGTTTGCAGCCGAAATGGGCACGACGGGAACGCCGAGCTCGGCCTCGAGCACGTTGACGTCGATGCTGCCGCCGTTAGCCACGACCTCGTCCATCATGTTGAGGGCGATGACAAGCGGCACGTCGAGTTCCATGAGCTGTAGACTCAGGTAAAGGTTGCGCTCGATGTTCGTGCCATCGACGATGTCAATGATGGCATCGGGCTTCTCGTCGAGCACGAACTGCCGCGAGACGATTTCCTCGCTCGTGTAGGGCGACAGCGAGTAGATGCCTGGAAGGTCCGTCACTGTTGCCTTGGGGTGATTACGTATGGTGCCATCCTTACGATCGACGGTGACACCTGGAAAGTTTCCGACATGCTGGTTCGAACCGGTCAGCGCATTGAAGAGTGTCGTCTTGCCTGCGTTCTGGTTGCCGACGAGCGCGAAGTTGATCGGCCGCCCTTGTGGTATCGCACGGCCTTTGGGGCGAGGACGGTATCGCTCGTTCGCCCCGTCCTTGAGAGCGCCGTCGATATCCTCCTCGCCAAAGGAGGGATGCAGTGTCTCGGAAGCCATGACGGGATCGGAGGTATTCATCTTCGCAACCGGTTCCTCGCGGTCGCTCGGGTTCTCGTCGATATCTCCTATCGAGATCTGCGCCGCATCCGCCTTGCGAATCGTGAGCTCATAACCACGCAGGCACAGCTGGATGGGATCGCCAAGCGGCGCCTCTTTCTGCACCGTAACGCGCACACCCGGCGTGAGGCCCATGTCGAAGATGTGCTGGCGCAGCTGGTTGGAGCCACAGTCAACGCTCGTGATGACGGCGGATGCGCCCACGGGCAGCTCGTCAAGCGTGCACGCCACGTCACACCCGGTTGGGTCAATCATCGAATATGAAGTCTGCTTGTCCGTCAACTTTATCTCTCCGAGGTATCAAGTCCCATGATAACAGTCCTTACCAATGAGAGATTT
Organism: uncultured Coriobacteriaceae bacterium; assembly: GCA_964388185.1. Classification (GTDB taxonomy): domain Bacteria; phylum Actinomycetota; class Coriobacteriia; order Coriobacteriales; family QAMH01; genus QAMH01. The sequence goes on along the minus strand of CAYLYJ010000072.1, from coordinate 1,580 downwards.
GCTCCAGGGAAATTTCTCATCGCAACAAAGCCCGACGCTCACGCCAGTCGGGCAGAAAGCCGTCCATGAGCTCGTGAAAGCGAGCATTGTGACTCGGTTCGAGCATATGGACGAGCTCATGCACCACCACATACTCAAGACAACGCGGCGGATAGAGCGCCAGGCGTGTATTGATGCATACGCGACCCGTCGCCGGCTGACACGAACCCCAGCGACTCTTCATGTTGCGAAAGGCGAGCTTCTTGACGCGCACGCCGATGATGGGCTCCCATATCTCGAGCAGAGGCTCAACCGCCGCCTCGACAAGCACACGCCAGGCGCGCTTGTCCTCATCGCTCGCATAGGCGGCCTGAGCCATGGGAGACTCGGCAAGCCGGTCACGCTGCCGCTCGATCCAGGCGACATTGCGCTCCACGACGTCGCGCATCTCCCTGGCGGTTGCCGATAGCGGAGCGGATATGACGAGGGAACCGTCGCCCTCCACGCGCAGACGAATGTTGCGCATGCCCTTGCGACGCACCACGCGCGCTCGATATCCAGCCAGTTCCGCGATTCTTTCGTCCATGGGATCCATGATAAGACAAAAGTGCCCCGACAAGTTTTGTCTCATTCGCCAACGAATCGTCCCCGGCGCCTTTTGTCACATGACGACACTTACTGCAGCTGAATCGACTCCATCACACTGTCGAATGTCGGCTTGTCACCTATGGTCTCTATGGTGTAAATCGTCTCGTCCGTCACGATATAGGCCTTGGTCATGTCCATGCGCTCGGCTTCGCCACCATCGTTGCATTTGTAGCCGATTTCGTAACCGGTGACGGTCATTCCCCCGATATCGTACTGGCCCATTTCCGTGGAGGAGTAGTTAGTCGCCGCAAAGGTCTCGATTGCGTCTTGTCTGTCGATCTCCCGAAGCTCCTCAACAGTCATGGGAGTACCCTCCAGCTGCTCGAAATAGAACAGGGTTGCCTGGGATTCATCCGGGCTGACATACTGAAAATGCCCATGCGCGTCATCGTTATAGCTACCCGTATTGACAGTCCAATCAGCGGGAACCTTTGCCTGGAAGCCCGGCATCTGAACATCTTGGAGCGCCTGGGATGGAGAGCTTTGCGCGGCCCCGCAACCAACTAGACACAACATCATGGCAACCGTACATACGGCAACCGCAATCCTCTTCATAGCCTCTCCTTCCCGCGCTTTCTCTTCTAGTAGGAGTCTAGCATCTTCGCTGCAGCAGACATCAATCGGTGCCTGAAACTGCATGTTAGAGGCGAACCGGTATTTCGCAGACGGAACACGTCACGACTCATCAATCGTCCCATGATCGTCTCGTCCAAAATAAGACAAAAGTGCCCCGGCAAGTTTTGTCACCTTCGGGCGAGCGCTACAATGCCATCATGGAATCAACGCTGACAAGCAACGTGTTCGACACTGCTCTCATCTTCGAGGGCGGCGGTATGCGCGCAAGCTACACGAGCGCGCTGGCAAACGCACTGCTCGAAAACGGTATCTTCTTCGACAGCGTCTACGGGCTCTCCGCCGGGGCGAGCAACGCGGTCAACTACGTCTCGCGTGAC
>CAYLYJ010000071.1:0-6850 GCA_964388185.1 uncultured Coriobacteriaceae bacterium | reverse complement strand
CTGCATCGCGCAAACCTCTACGTCGAGGAAAGTGCGCCGTGGAATCTCGCCAAGAGCGAGGAGACCCAGGGCGAGCTGGCGTTCGTGCTCTACAACGCACTGGAGACCTGCCGCATCGCCGCGCTGCTCCTTGCCCCCTTCATGCCCAATACGTCGACGGAGCTTTGGAGGCGCCTGGGCCTGGAAGACCCGTGCACTGTCGACAATGCCGCCGAGCTCGCGCTGTGGGGCGGGCTTCCCGCCGGCAACGAGGTCACCAAGGGCGACGCTCTCTTCCCGCGTCTCGAGAAGTAATGGGCTACAACGACTTCAAACACTTCGACGAACGCGACGCGCTCTTTCGCAATTCGAAGGGCAAGGTCAAGCCTGCTCCCGAATTGCCGTACGGCACGCTTGTCGCCGACACACATTGTCACCTGGGCATGTTTCCCGAACCGGGGCTCGCGCTTGCGCAGGCGGCGGCCCATGGCGTCGACTTCATCTGCTGCATGACCGACCCGACAAGACCCGAGCTTGACGGCGACGACGGAGACGTGACGCGACGGACGGCGCGTGATACCTACGACGGGCTCGGCGCGTGGTTTGATGATGCCGCGGCATTGCTCGAGGAGTGGGGGATGGCGCAGGCCGTCATGCCACGCGTTCGCTTTGCCTGCGGCGTGCATCCGCACAACGCCAAGTACTTTGATGATGCGCGTGGCGAGCTCGCCGCCCTGCTCGCCCGTCCCGAGACGAGCTGCCTGGGCGAGGTGGGGCTCGACTACCATTACGATTTCAGCCCGCGCGATGTGCAGCGCGAGGCCTTTGCCGCACAATTGCAAATGGCACAGGAGCACGGGCTTCCCGTAAGCTTGCATCTGCGCGAGGCCCATGATGACGCGCTCGCCATCTTGCGCGAGACGGGCGTTCCCAAGGCTGGCTGCATCGTGCACTGCTTCAACCTTGACGCCCAAACGCTGGTCCCGTTTCTCGAACTCGGCTGCTACGTTGCCTTTGGCGGTCCGCTCACTTTCAAGAAGAGCTGGGAGACGCGCGCGGCCGCTCTCGATGTCCCCGTCGATCGCCTGCTGACCGAAACCGATGCTCCCTACATGGCTCCCGAGCCCTTGCGCGGCACGGTCTGCACGCCGAGCCAGACCGTCTTCACCTTGCGCGAGCTGCTCGATTGCTTTGGATATGCGGGGGCCGAGCACGCCTTCGGGCTTCTGCAGCCGCGTCAAAGCGACGTCGACAAGGGTGCCGTGGCGCCGGTGACGTCCATGCCAGACTATGCGACCCTGCAACAAGGGCTCACCGAGGCGCAGTTCGCCGAGCGCGTCTTCCAGAACGCTCTCGATTTGCTCGATGCTGAGCGCGTCTGAGAGGAGCCTTCCCATGGCAAAGAAGTCGCGCAGGAGAAAGCTCCCAACCGAGAAGGATTTCGAGAGACTTAACGCACCCAAGCAAGAGTCCAAACCCGTCAAGGACGAGGTGCCGGTTTCGAACGAGCCCACCGAGTCCCCGTCGGGCGCCGATACGCAAGCAGACTCCGCAAACGAGGTTGAGGTTTTCGATGCGGAGTCGGTAGATGCCGTGCCTGATGAGGCTGCACTTGCGGATGAGGATGCGGAAGCCCACCTGACTTATAGTGTCGATGGGGGCATGTCGGTTTCGTTGGCAGGAGATATCACCGGCGGGCAAACGCCTGGTGCAGAGGAGGGGTCTGAAGAGACCTCCGAGGCCGACGATGATCTAGCCTTTGACGAGCCAGCCGTCGGTAGGGGTACGGACGAGGAGGAGCCCGAGGAAGAAGCCGGCGAAGAGGAGCTGGACGACGACGCTCCCCGTCCGCCCGAAGTGCTCATTCTCGTGGGCTCGCCGCGCACGGACGGCAAATCGGCTCTTTTTGGAAACAAGCTCTCCGAGTATCTGCGCCTGTCAGGTGCTGCTGTCACGCTCTACGAAATCGGCAAGTATCCCGTCGCAGCGTGTACGGGTTGCGGCGTATGCAGCAAGACGGGGTTGTGCTGCATCAAGGGGGATGCTTGGAACGTTCTGTCTCGCCACATGGACTCCTGCGCAGCGCTCGTTGTAATCGCGCCCATCTACTTTGCCGGTCCCTCGGGCTGGCTCAAGGCGGCGCTCGATCGCTGTCAGGTGTACTGGGCGCGCAAGTACGTGCTCAAGGACTGGATTCCGCGCAAGCGGCCAGCGCATCTTCTTGTCATTGGCGATGGAGGGGATCCCTATGGTAGTGAACCCCTCGAGACCATCTGCACCTCAGCGCTGAACTGCGCGAATCTGCGCATCGTTCCCGAGCGCATCACGCGCATGATCGGTGACCAATTTGATCTGCGTCATGCCGTGACCCTGGCTGGTCAGGTTATGGCAAGCATCGGGCGGGAATGACAATGTCGTATTCGACGTTGGCAAATCCGCGTGCGACCAAGAGCGTCTTGCAGGAGTTTGGCTTGAGTGCCAAGCATGCCCTCGGTCAGAATTTCCTCGTGGACGATAACGTCATCGGCAACATTCTGCGTCTTGCTCGGCTTGACGAGCCACAGTTAGGTGAGGGATTGCCTACGCTGCTCGAGATCGGCCCGGGAATCGGCACGCTTACCATCGCGCTGCTCGAGCGCGCCAATCTCATCGCCGTCGAACGTGATGCCGATCTCGTTGACGTGCTCGCGCAGACGACAATGGACCTATCCCACCGTCTTGTTCTCATCGAGAAGGACGCTCTGAAGTTGACTCGTGCCGAAGTTGATCAGGCCGCTGCCGCCCTTGATGTGCCATTGCCCCGGCAGCTTGTCTCCAACCTTCCTTATGGCATAGCTGCGACTGTGGTGCTCGATTGGCTGGAGCGCTTCGATTTTCTCGATGCCATGACGGTCATGGTGCAAAGCGAGGTCGCCGACCGCATGTGCGCCGAGGTGGGCACAAAGAATTATGGCGCCTATACGGTCAAGCTGCGTTTGCATGCGCATGTGACAGACCGCTTCCAGGTACCACCGAGCTGCTTCATGCCCGCGCCGCATGTCGAGAGCGCCGTCATCCATATCGAGCGAAACGATGATGCACCGGACTCCGAGTTGCTCGAAGTTGCGAGCGCCTTGGCAGATGCGGCTTTCGCCCAGCGGCGCAAGACCATCCGCAACTCCATGAGCAGCCGTTATCCCAAGGACGTGGTCGATCGTCTGCTTGCCGAATGCGATATTGCCCCCACGACGCGTGGCGAGACCCTCGAGCCCGAGACATATCTTCAAATGGCCAACGTCCTGCTAACCCAGTAAACGGGCGCCTGAACGCACCGGCAAGCTGCAAGGCGGAGGTCCAAGGGAGCGCGCCGTAAAGACCGCGAAGAGGGCTGTCGGAAAGCGACCGTCGGAGCCTTGCAGCTTGCCGGCGCGAGCTACAATTTCCAAAAATGAAGGTGCGCAGATTGCAGGCATCTCGAGCAGAGTTGCGCTGAGCCCGATGCGGTCTTGCGAGGACTGTCTGAGCGCGTGGTTTTTGCGCGCGAGTTCCGCAGCGACATCGGGCGAAGCGTAACTCGGGTGCGAGAGAAAGTCTGCAATCTGCTCGCCTGAATGTCTCCTTAACTTCCCGTGCACATGTTGTGGAGCGATTGGCGCTTACTATCCGCTTGCATTACAATGCAACAGCGAATCTGCAGACAATACCTGGAGGGGTAGCGCAGCGGGAATATGGCGACATTCGTCAACACCTTTAACCTGTTTCTGTTCTTCGTATTCAGCCTTTGCTACATGTATCAGGCCGTCTATGCCGTCATCGTTTTGGTGAAGGACCATCGACGCAAGGTCACGCATGTGCAAGACGCACCCCTGCACAAGTTCGCGGTGATGATCGCTGGTCGCAACGAGGAAGCCGTTATCGGCGAGCTCGTACGCAGCATCAAGAATCAGGACTACCCCGAAGAGCTCATTGACATCTTCGTCATAGCCGACAACTGCACTGATAACACGGCCCAGGTCGCCGAGGAAGCAGGTGCCGAAGTGCTTGTGCGCAATGATCGGCTAGTCGTCGGCAAAAGCCATGCGCTCGACTTCGCGCTCAACCGCATTCGCGTACTTTATGGCGATTGTTCCGGTCGCACCGACTACGACGCGTACTTCGTCTTCGATGCCGACAACGTGCTTGATCCCGGCTTCGTCGCTGCTATGAACCGCGGTATCAATCGCGGTTATCAGGTGCTCACCTGCTATCGCAACTCCAAGAACTACGATTCCAACTGGATTTCGGCTGGCAGCGCGCTCTGGTTCTTGCGCGAGGCCAAGTTTCTCTCTAACGCGCGCTACATGATGGGCAACTCGTGTGCCATCAGCGGCACGGGCTTCATGATTAGCGCCGATATCCTTGAGTCCAACGGTGGCTGGATTCATCACCTGCTCACCGAGGACATCGAATTCTCGACGGACTGCATCGCGCATGGCATCCGTATCGGCTACTGCGCCGATGCCTACGTCTACGACGAGCAGCCTACTACCATGAAGGATTCCTGGCGCCAGCGCATGCGCTGGGCAAAGGGCTTCTACCAGGTTTTGCTCAAGTACGGCTCATTTCTCTTCAATGGCATCTTTCGTGGTAAACAAGGTCGTTTTGCCTGCTATGACATGTTCATGACCATTGCCCCGGCCATGTTGCTCACTTTGGCGGGCGTTGCCGTCAACCTGGTCTTCTGTCTGACGGGCATCGTGCAGATGGCCGGCATCGCCGCATCGGTACAGACGGTCGCGGCAAGCACGTCGGGAGCTGCGGGCCTTGCAACAGGCGACGCAAATTGGTTCTCGATGGCAACTGGCATGATGAGCGGCTCCATGTTCGAGGGAGATCCGTTAAGCTCCTTCAACGTGAGTCAGGTATCGACCGTGCTGGCCTACGCCGAGGCGCGTGCCACTATTGTCACCTCGGTCCTTTCGCTTGCGGGATGCTTCCTGAGCTTCGCGGTCGTCATGCTCGTGTTCGGCACGCTTACGACGATTACCGAGTGGGATCACATCCACGCGAAGAGCTCTGACAAGATCAAGTATCTCTTCACGTTCCCCATCTTCATGCTCACGTATGTCCCCATCGCGCTCATCGCCGTGTTCAAGAAGGTCGAGTGGAAGCCAATCACGCACAACGTCGTGCGCTCGGTCGCCGACGTTGTGAGCAAGGGATGATTGCGCCTTTGCGAAGCGAGGAAACAACATGAGTAAGCTCAGCCACATCGAGGATGTGGAGCGGCGCACCCAACAGGAGCGGGCAGACGAGGCCAAGGTGGCTAGCTCCGAATCCGCACCCCGCGATATCCCGAGGTCCAAGGCAACCCAGCCAGATATCGCGTCATCGCAAGGCGACATGAGTGCCGAGCAGGAGGAACAGTTTCACGGCCTAGATACGATGCAGCCCATGGGAGCTGGCCACAAGGCGTTGATTGTTATCGCGGTTATCGTCGTTGCAGTCGCAATACTGTATATTGTCAATAGCTGGATTCATTTCATATAGGGGCACATATGGACAAGCGCGAAAACGACGAGCAGAGCGAAGTCGAGGTTCACCTCTTCACCGAGGAGGACTTCAGCGACGGTCAAGAAGTCGAGGAAACCACCAAAGAGGAGATCAAGGTCGATTTCGGTGAGGCTGCCGATTCCATGCTTGACGACATCAAGTCCGACAGCTCCTACACCGTACGCGCTTCGATGGATGACGATTTCGAGCCGGGTGAGGTTTCCTCGGACGAGGTCGTCATTGTGGATGATGTGGTCGTGGAGCGCGGCGAGACTGATCGCCTTGCGGAAAACGCCGATTTGGACGAGCTACCCGAATCCATCGACATCACCGAGCAGGAGACGATTGAGTACGTCGAGGATGACGACGAGGAAATTTCCGCCGAGCGTGCCATGCGCAGCAGGCGTCGTTTGCGTAATCTGCTTGTCTTTTTCATCATCATCTTGCTGGCGCTTGTCGCCGTCATCGGGCTGTTCATCTGGCGCAACAGCACGCCTCCTGACGTTAAGCAGCCGGACTCCGACGTCCTGCAGACTTCGAAGGCCGGCACGAATGCCACGTTGTTCCAGGCAATCGAGGCCGATCGTATCCCTGACTTGGTTACCTACTTCGGTATGACCCCCGAGGCCGCTGTCGAGGCCAGCAACAACGCGATTGCACTCGATGCTGAGGCGACCCGTGCGACGGATGCGAGCTTGCCCAGTGTCGTGAAGACGCGCAATGGCTGGCTTGTGGGCTCCAATGGCGAGACGCTTGCGAGTATCACCTTCGGTCTTAATGCGGAAGGAAACATCAACTATGTCTTCGCGGCATTCGACCTGGATGCGTTTGGCGTGGCCGATGCCAAGTTTGACGAGCTGGCCGCATCCAAGGTTGTCGCCGCCTCCATACTCGAGGGCATTGGACTGGACAAGGCCACCGTCGAATCCGCACAACTCACCATCACCGATAATCCTCAGGCGGTGCTCTCGCGCGACACAGCTGGTCAGGAAGTCGCCGAATTCAGCGGTCCCACTAACGTCGAAGGTGGTCCCACGACCTGGAAGGTGACCGAGACCTACGACCATACCGCAGGTGTTACTCTCGGCGATAACAGCGTCATCCGCACTCTTAGCGTCGACTTGCGCTAAAACCAGACAAGTGCAGTAACGTATTTGTCTGGTTTCCCTTGCATGTGTTTCGGAACACGTGTAGACTACTCGTCCGTATCTACGAAGTGAAGGGCGCACGTTCCTTCCACCTTTCGACGAGCAAGCGCTCAGTTGTCTGGTCACCTACAAATCGTCCCCCTCGGGGTCTTTGTGTGTGCCTGTCGGCTGAATGCAGCTCGGCAGGTTTTTTATTAGGAGGTGTTTGTCAT
>CAYLYJ010000070.1:0-6886 GCA_964388185.1 uncultured Coriobacteriaceae bacterium | reverse complement strand
CCCGGCATCAGTATGCCAAGATCGTTGAAATCCTCCATATAGGGTTCCATGAAGGCTTCCGGATCGGGATAGGGGAAGTAATCGGGGCAATAGCGGAAGGGGAGCTTTCCGTATCCGTATCCCGATACGCTGATGTACTGATAGCCGCACTCCTCGAGGGCGCGGGCATTTTCCACTGCAATTTGCGGGGTGATGCCACCCGGGACAAGCGGGGACCATTCTTGTCCATTGATGCGCGTGCCGATGACGAAATCGGGCCCACATGCATCACGCACCATCGCGAAAATTTCCCGCATGAGACGCGTGCGGTTCTCCGCGTTCTGCGCGCCGTACTCGTCATCGCGATGATTCCATATCGGACTCAGGAAGCTATTGAGGAAATAACCATGTGCGCCATGAATCTCAACGGCGTCAAAACCTGCCTTCCAGAGACGGATGGCGGCATCGACAATGAGTTGCTTCTTCTCCTGGATTTCGTCATGCGTAAGACCGTGGGTCGCGAGTCCTTCGGGGGGAGGGGTGGGAAGATCCTCGATTTCGAGTGTCGAGGCGCATATGGGTCGGCCTCCGCCTTGTACGGGAGCAAGCGGTCCGCCATGATGAAGTTGCCCAATCGTGCGACAATCATATTGATGCAGGCGTTCGTTGAGTTCGGTGAGTCCCGGTATGAATCTGTCGTCATAGGCGTGAAGGTATATTCCTCCGCCTACAGGAGGCTCCCAGCTCATGCCCGCGATATCGATTGCTCCGACTCCGCCCTTGGCCATGCTCTCGTAGAGATCGATGCCGGCGCTTCCATCTGCCGTGCCGTCTAGGTTCCATCGCCAGCTTGACTGGGGCGCCTTCATGATTCTGTTTTTCATCTTGAAACTTGGGGCAATTTCGATGGGTGACATGAGATGTTCGAATTGTTGCATCGTGTCCTCTTTCAACGACTGCCAGAGATGCATTCTCGCTATGCGGCTGCCATCATAGGGGGCGCGGTGGGGCCGTTCCAGTACGCACTTTATTGTTAGCGCTTTTGCACGGCATGCGATCGGGCGGCATGAGGCCCACATCGCCATTCTTACTTTTAAGTGCGTAATTGTTTCGCTTTCTCTATGTTTCTAGAATCCTTCTCGGAGAAGGCCTCGTATATCCGAAAGTGGCGATTAAGACTGACTCGGATAATCGCAGCGACGGGATGAAGAGCCTCTCGATTGCATTGCGTTTGAAACAAAGTCGTTGATAGCTGTTGGTTAAGAAGGAGAGTGATCGGGCATGATTAGCAGAATGGGCCTTTTGAAGCGCAAGGAAGGCACGACGCAGGAAGAGTTCAAGGATTACTGGCTCAATGTCCATGGCCCTATCGCGGCCGAGATGAAGAACCTACGTCATTATTCTCAGCATGCGGTATGCGACAACGAGCATCGTCATCCCTTGGGGCAGGGCCCCATCATAATCGATGGCTACTCCGAGCTGCAGTTTGATAGCTATGGCGATATGGTCGAAGGCGTCATGTCGCTAGACGGCAAGGGCGCCGATGACGTTCCGAAGTTCGCCGATCCGCACAATCCCATTCTCGTTTGCGTGAAGAAATACGTGAAGCACACTCCTAAATACCTGCTGAATGGTGACAAGCCGCTTATCAAGCGTGTGTCGTTCATGGGTCGAGCTGACGGCGTGAGCGCCGAGGAGTGGATGTACCAATGGTGGGACGTTCATACCGAAATGGTACATACCATGCCCGGTTATGTTGGTTATGCGCAAAACCTCGTTATCGACCGTATCGTCAACGGCGTTTCTGTTCATTATGACGAGCTTCCCGTCGAGGGCGTCGTCGAATTCTGGTTCGAGAACATGGATGCTTTCAATGAATGCTATGACTCGCCTGAGTTCAAGAGGACCTCGCAACATGGTGGGGAGTTCATCGGAGCTATCAACACGTATCTTACCGAGGTGCACGACATACTCTAGCCTGCCATTGCTGAGATAGTGAACCTAGCTTGAAGCATGATGGTTTGGGCCGGGCTCGATGAGTCCGGCCCAATGTCGTTATGAATGGGAAAGGGTGACATCAATGGAACAGCGTTTCGACGGCAAGGTCGCTGTTGTGACGGGCGCAGCATCGGGCATAGGTGCAGGAATTGCCAAGCGACTGCTTTCCGAAGGTGCCAAGGTTGCCGCTCTCGATATCGCGGAGGATGTCCTACGCGATATCTATGATGACAATCCGGATGCATATTGTGCGATGTGCGACGTTTCGTCTTACAATCAGGTCGTTAAAGTGATTGACTCCGTTATTGAGCGATTTGGCCGCATTGACATTCTCATGAACAATGCCGGCATCAATACAAAGAGCATCAACGACGAGTACAGCATGCTAAATTGTTCACCCGAAGCATTCCGAAAGGTATTTGAGGTCAATACGTTCGGCGCCTTCTATATGGGCCAGACCGTTGCCCGTCATATGGTCGAGGCGGGTGGAGGTGTAATCGTCAACACGTGTTCGAACGCCGCAATAAAGACGTTTCCCAATGGCGGCGGATATGGTCCCTCGAAGGCAGCACTGGCTAAGATGACGCTGATCTGGGCGAAGGAGCTTGCTCCACTTGGCATACGGGTTAATGGATTTGCGCCAGGTACCACCAAGACGCGTTTTACCGAAATGATTTGGAGCGACGAGGAAGCAAACGCTTCCTACATCGAGAACATTCCTGCCCGAAGGTTGGGCGAGCCTGATGACATGGCGGATATCGCCTGCTTTCTCGCTTCCGATGAGTCGTCGTTCATAATTGGTGAGGTGTACGAGATCGACGGCGGACAACATTTGTAATCACGCGTGCGTGTTTGGGTGGCCGTCAATTGGCGTGGTTGTCCCCGTTGCCCCATCTCCCTGGGGATCTTTGCCAGAGAATGCCCATAGCCAAGGTGTGCGGATCTTTGACGACGTGAATGTTCATTACAACGCCGATCGGAGGAGGATGATCTTATGGTCGATAGCATTGACGATTTGACATCATGCGCCCTTTCCCGTGTGCTTGTCGCGACGCTGGGCGGTAAGTGGAAACCTTATATCATCTGGTATCTGAGCCTGCAGCCCCATCAACGGGCGCGTTACGGCGAGCTCAAGAAGATTATTCCATACAAGATATCGGACAAGATGTTCTCACAGCATCTTAACGAGCTCGAGGAGACGGGCATGCTCGAACGCATCGTGGTCGAGGACAAGCCCCTGTGGGTTGACTATCTTCTCACACCCGATGGCGTCAGCATGGCAAATCTCCTGTATCTCATTCGCGACTGGGATGTCGTGCACCGCAATTTCTCGGTCGATGCGCTCAAGCGAACGAAGGGCCTCCTCAACGATGGCAAGCTTGAATACGGCACCGTAGGTGAGGATGGCAAGATCGATAAGACGCGCGAGCATATTGTCTGGTACTTCGATACCACGTATGACGAGGATGAGACCGAGGAATAATTCTTCTGTCTGGGGCGATGCCTCTCCATTGGCAGGTACGGCACGGCTTGCGTACGGGCCTAAGCCGCGCTCGCATGAACGCAAGCGCAATTCGGCCTATGGACTACGTCGTGGTCAGAATGCCTGCGCCATGGTGCAATGGTTCGTCTTATAGAAATGCGCTGCGCGAACAACGTCATGAAAAGAAGGGTATGTGAAGATGAAGAGTCGAGTACTCGAGCCAATCATGATAAATGGTCTCGAGTTGCCAAACAGGGTGGTTGTTCCCGCAATGCTTACCCACCACTGTAATGAGGACGGTATCCTGACTGAAAAAAACTATGCCTATCACGTGCGTCGTGCAAAGGGCGGTTGGGGCCTCGTCATAACGGAAGGCTATGCCATAAACGACGGAGCGGCGGCATCCTTAAAGGTCCCCGGCATTTGGAGCGAAGAGCAGCTTGCATCCAATCGGGAGCTTACGAGGCGTGTGCACGATGCAGGCGGACGCATTGCCGCGCAGCTATTCCATACGGGACGCGTCGCGTATAAAAGACATGTGGGCCCAAGTTCCCTGCCCGATCCGAGTGTGCAAGGTGTGGTGCACGCCCTCGTCACAAGTGAGATAGAACAGATAATCGAAGACTTCGCGCAGGCGGCCCAGAACGCGAAAGAGGTGGGATTCGATGCCGTCGAGATTCATGGGGCACATGGGTATCTCATCAATCAGTTTCTCTCGCCCTTCAGCAACAAACGCAGCGATGAATACGGTGGATCTGTGCGTAATCGTGCGCGTTTGGCTTGCGAGGTCGTTCGTGCCACGCGTGTGCGTGTAGGAGAAGAATTCCCCATCCTGTTTCGCATGTCGGTTGACGAGTATCTCCCGGGAGGTCTCTCTGTTCGCGAGAGTCAGGCCATAGCTGGATACCTAGAGGAAGCGGGTGTCGACTGCCTGCATTGTTCTCAGGGCGTCATATCAGATAACAGCCACATCATTCCGTCATTTCGCACCGCCAAAGCGGCCTATGCGGGTAATGCGGCGGCCATTCGCGAAGTTGTCTCGGTGCCGGTAATCGCAGTAGGCAGGATTAACAGCTTCGAGGTAGCCGAATCCGTGCTTGAGGAGGGTAGCGCCGACATGGTCGCGATGGGACGGGCCTCCTTGGCCGATCCCGATGCCCCGCGAAAGTACGCCGAGGGACGCGCGGACGAAATCCGCCACTGTATCGCCTGCTTGCAGGGCTGCATAGGCGAGAACCGCAAGGGCGGCTTTGTGCATTGTGCGCTTGATCCCATGACGGGCATGGAGAATGAATACGTGTGGAAAGATGTCCAGACTTCGGAGAAAGTCCTTGTGGTGGGCGGGGGCGTCGCAGGCTGCGAGGCGGCAATTGTCGCCGCGAGCCGCGGACATGACGTAACGCTTGTCGAGAAGGCTGCCGTGCTGGGAGGTCAGTGGCGTCTTGCAGCCAGCGCGGTGGGAAAGGCCGACTTCGCAGGTTTCGTATTTTGGCAGCAACATATTCTCGAACAGCTTGGTGTCAACGTGCTGCTTGATACGCCCCTTACCCAGTCCCTTATCGATGAGGGAGAGTATGAAGTCGTGGTGGACGCAACAGGTGGCACTGAGCTTATGCCTCCTATCGAAGGCATTGGCGATTCGGGCTATGTGACAGCATATGACGTTTTCGAAAGGGGCCTTGTTACCGGGGGAGTTGCAGCCGTCATCGGCGGCGGACTATCGGGGGCCGAGATTGCCGAGCACCTTGCCGTTCATGGCGCCAAAGAGGTCCACGTGTTCGAGATGAGGGATTCCATCGCATGCGATGCCGATGCGGTCGAGGCGGCAGAGCTCATGGATTCTCTCGATAACCTAGGAGTGAAATGTCACGTGGGCGCGCGCGTGACGGAAGTGAGCGACGGCCGCATCCTCTATTTTTCCGACGATGCTGAGGAAGAGATCGATGGAGTCGATTTCATCGTGCTTGCCTGTGGCGTGCGTCCGGTTGGAATTCCCGATGAAATCAGTCTTCGCGAGGCGCGCCTTCATGTTGTCGGGGACGCATCAAGTCCCAAGGACGGTTATCACAACATACGTGAGGGCTTTGAAGTCGGGTTGGCGCTCTAGGCAAGAAGGCAAGTCCCGCCCTTACTTTTAAGTGGGTAGTTGCTTGTCATAACGGATGACCATATTTTTCTTCGTATGGTGAAAGGTAAGGAGGAGTAATGGGCAAGAGGTTTGAGGGCAAGGTGGCTGTGGTGACGGGCGCGGCAAATGGCATTGGCCATTGCATTGTCTGTCGTCTTCTCGAGGAGGGCGCCAAGGTCGCGGCACTCGATATCGAGGGCGATACGCTCACGCGCGAATTTGAGGGTAACGAGGATATTGCGATCTATCCCCTCGATGTCGCCGATTACACCATGTGCAACAAGGTGGTTGACGAGGTGCTCGAAACATACGGGCATATCGACATCCTTTTCAGTAACGCGGGCATTATCAAACGTGGGAGTGTGCAGAGCACGACCGAGGAGGAATGGCGTCGCGTCATCGACATCAACCTCAATGGGTGTTTCTGGATGGATCAGGCCGTGGCAAAGTCAATGATCGAACGCGGGATCAAGGGCGCCATCGTCAACACAAGCTCGTGCACGTCGCGCACGGTCTCCAAGAACACCGGTGCATACGCCGCCAGCAAGGCGGGTGTCTCTCAGCTGACCAAATGGCTTGCTCTGGAGCTTGCCGAATACGGAATCCGCGTTAATGCCGTTGGACCGGGTACCAGCATGACGCGTATCACCGAGGGCACGAGGAATGACCCCGAGCGCAATGCGCAGTTCCTCGCCAACATTCCCATGGGCCGTTATGGTGCTCCCGAAGAGGCCGCGAGTGTCGCGCTGTTCTTGGCAAGCGATGACGCTTCCTACGTTACCGGCGAGACTTTGGTCGAGGACGGCGGCTTTACGCTGTTCTAGGGCATTGGAGGATTCAATTCATGGGTGGCTTCGAAAAACTAATGTCTCCACTGGAGATTACGCCGAAGATTGTTTTCAAAAACCGCATCATGAAGACGGGCCAGTCGACGTTTCGTTGGAACGATGACGGTACCGCTGATGGTAGTGCGGCAATCGGCTTGTACGAAAGCATTGCCGCAGGTGGAGCGGCAGCCGTGGTCATCGGTGGCGTTATGTGGGATGACATGCCCGGACGCTACTGCAACGTCTGGGACGACAAGTTCATCCCAGGCCTAACCGAGCTTGCGGAGGCTGTGCATCGCCATGACAGCTATATCATAGGTCAGCTTCATCATGGTGGGCCCTCTGCGGCTGTACTTGGCGAGGGACGACCCTTCAGCTCGTCCACGATCGAGACCGAGGATCTTCCCATTCCCGAACCCGAGGGGCGTGCGACACGAGGGCTCTCGGTTGAGGAGATTCACGAGAAGGAGA
>CAYLYJ010000069.1:0-7007 GCA_964388185.1 uncultured Coriobacteriaceae bacterium | reverse complement strand
TATGGTTTATAATCCTCTCGCTGAAAGCTCAAACACTGTACTAATGAAGAACACACGCACTAGGGATACGCCATGGATTTTCTGAAGGTTTCAAGCAAGTCTTCCCCCGCTTCCGTTGCCGGCGCGATTGCAGGCCTCATCAAGGACGGGAACCCCGTACGCATACAATCGATTGGCGCTGGTGCCGTGAACCAGGCTGTCAAGGCCATTGCCATCGCGCGTGGCTACCTTGCTCCCAGCGGCATTGACGTTGCCTGCGTGCCCTCCTTCGTTGAGCTCGAGATCAACGGCGATACGCGTACAGGCATCCGCTTTGCCGTACATCCGCATTATTCCGATGACGTTGTCGAAATCGAGGAGACCGTGGACGAAGCCACGCTCGTCTAGGAGTTTCGAGTGCCCTTCGCGGACCTGCATATGCATTCATCCGCGTCTGACGGAACCTTCGAACCTGCACAGATAGCTCGTATTGCCGCCCAGGCCAATGGTCTGGGTGCATTTTCCATCACCGATCATGACTGTCTCGCCGCGCTTGATGTGGTTGCTGCAGCATGTGCTGGCAACGACATCGAGTTCGTTCCCGGCGTGGAGATCACGACCAAACATGATGGACGAGCCGTCCACATGCTCGGGTACTTCGTAGATCCGCAAAGTACCGTACTTGTCGATTACCTTGACGAGAACCGCCGCAGGCGTGCGGAGCGTGTCTATAAGATGGCCGATTTGCTTGGCGAGCGTGGCTATCCTGTGAGTTCGGACGACTTGCGCATGGCCGGCGAAACTCCCAACAGGCCGTTGCTCGCGCGCATGCTCGTGGAGCGTGGCTGCGTCACTGACGTCGACGAAGCGTTTCGGCGACTGCTCGGCAGCTCGTCGCCTTTCTACGTTGATGTCGTCTATCCCGATAGTCTCGAGGCCATACGCCTTATCACAGAAGCTGGCGGATATGCTTTTGTCGCCCATCCCGCACGCTATCGCATCGTTGACCTCATTGGACGCTTCGCTCGCGAGGGGATGACCGGTTTGGAGGCATACCATACCCTGCAAACGCCTGAGCAAAGCGCCGAGCTTGTCAAAATTGCCCAGGACTTTGGCCTAGGTGTGAGCGGCGGCTCTGACTGGCATGGCGATGATGTCCACCGGGCGCAGCTTGGTGGTTGCGGCTTGGACGAAGGGCAATACTACGCATTTCTCACTGCATGTGGGCGTGCGTAGAGGATGACGAACCGGGGCACGCAAGAGATGAACGAAGTAGATGAAAGACGACCCCTTGCGGGTATGACATACTGGCAACGCACCTTTGGCTGTCAGATGAACGAGAACGATGCCGAACGTGTGGCCGGCATGCTCGAGGAAGCTGGCGCGCTGCCGGTGCTCACCATCGAGGAGGCCGACATCGCCGTCTTCCTGACCTGCTGCGTTCGCGAGAAGGCCGAGGTGCGCCTCATGGGACAGGTCGCCTCTATCAAGAACGTGCCGAATGCGCACGATGCCAAGCGCATCATCGCCGTGGGTGGTTGTATCGGGCAGCTCGAAGGTGCAGCCCTGCGTGATGAGCTTGGTCACGTGGATGTCGTCTTTGGCACGCATAACCTCGGACATCTGGTCAAGCTTCTCGAGCAGCATATCGCCACGGGTAAACCCCAAATCGAGACGCTTGAGGTCAATGATGGTTTCTCGAGCGATCTTCCCGTGCGACGCGAGAAGTCCTGGCATGCCTGGGTGCCAATCATGACTGGCTGCGATAATTTTTGCAGCTACTGCATCGTGCCATATGTGCGCGGACGCGAGATGTCGAGACCCATCGAGGATATCGCAACCGAGCTTTCGGCGCTTGCCGGCGAGGGCATACGAGAGATTACCCTGTTGGGGCAAAACGTGAACTCCTACGGGCGTGACCTGTATGGCGAGCCGCGTTTCGCGCAGGTGCTTGCGCTTGCGGGCCAGTCGGGTGTGGAGCGCGTCCGCTTCGTGACGAGCCATCCGAAGGATCTGCTCCCCGAGACCATCGAGGCTATGGCAGCCTACGACAACATCATGCCGCAGCTACATCTGCCGTTGCAGTCGGGCTCGGATCGCATATTGCGTGCGATGAACCGCTCCTACGATGTCGAACGCTATCTAGAGCTTGTGCGCGATTTGCGCGCGGCGATACCGGACATTTCGCTTTCCACCGATATCATCATCGGTTTTCCGGGCGAGACCGAGGAGGACTTCGCTGCCACGCTGGCTGTTGTCGAGGAAGTCGGATACGGACAGATGTTTCGCTTCATCTACTCGAAGCGCCCCGGCACACCTGCGGCCACCATGCCCGACAGCACGCCACGCAAGGTACTGCAGGAACGCTTCGAACGGCTCGAGAAGCTTGCCCAGCAAAGCTCGCTCGCCGAGAACACACGTGAGATTGGCCGAGTGCTACCCGTGCTCGTCGATGGCACCTCGCGGCGTGACGAACACGTCTTGGCTGGCAAGAGCCCCAAGTTGCAAACTGTGCACGCATGCGTTTGCGATGAACTGCGCATTGACGAGCTCATCGGACATATCGTCGACGTGCGCATCGATGACGCAACGACGAATTATCTGCACGGAACGCTTGCCTGATGCAGAATCCCTCTAACACGGTCACGTGCATCCAAGGGCCGACCGCTTCGGGCAAATCGATGCTTGCCGAGCGCGTGGCCTTGGCCCTTGACGGCGAGATCATCTCGGCAGATTCCATGCAGATCTATCGTGGTATGGATATAGGGACGGCCAAAGTTCCATATGACGAACGATCCGTTACATATCATTGCATTGACATGCTTGATCCCGGCGAGCCATATTCGGCGGCATTGTTTCAGCGTGATGCACGCAGTGCCATCGACATGATTCGTTCGCGCGGACATCTGCCAATCATCTGCGGCGGCACAGGCTTTTACGTGCGGGCCGCACTTGACAACATGGATTTCGCACCAGGTGACGAGAGCAGCCCGGTTCGCCAGAAGTACGCCGCACTTGCCACAGAGCTTGGCGACGAGAAGATTCACGAGCTGCTTGCCCAAAAAGATCCAGCAAGCGCCGCGCTTATCCATCCTCATAACGTACGTCGTGTCATCCGCGCCCTCGAGATGCACGAGGAGGGGGAGAGCTATGCAGCGCGCAAACAGGCGTTCGCCACGCTTCCCGCCCGCATACCGAGCATCAAGCTGGCTCTTGATCTGGATCGTGCGCTTCTTTATCACCGTATCGACATGCGTGTGGACGAGATGATTCAAGATGGCCTCGTCGACGAGGTGACACGGCTTTTGGATGAGGGCTTTCGCGACGGGCTCACGGCACCGCAGGCCATTGGCTACAAGGAGATCGTCGCGTATCTGGATGGGGAGGCGATGCTGGACGAGGCGATAATGCAGATCAAGCAGGCAACGCGACGTTATGCCAAGCGTCAGCTATCCTGGCTGAGGCGTGATTCCGAAATCATATGGTTACGCGCCGACGAGGGGATTACTGATACACTTGTGCAACGCGCCATTGACGAGATTGAAGGGGCAGTTCGGACATGAAATACGATTTCGCGAAGCTCAACGGCATCGGCAACGACTTTATCATGATCGAGGACCTGGACGACGAGATCATCTTCTCGCCAGAGCAGATTGCCTCTCTGTGCGATAGGCACTTTGGTATCGGCGCCGACGGCGTCATCATCGTCAAGCCTTCTCCACGTCCTGAGTGCGCAGCCTACATGGACTATTACAACTCCGATGGCACGAAAGCGCAGATGTGCGGCAACGGAGTTCGCTGCTTCGCGAAGTTTCTCGTCGACCGCGGCATCATCAACGCGAATGCCGGCAGTTTCGTCGCCGATACGCTATCGGGTCCCAAGCCCATCAGCTTCACGCTTGACGAGCAGGGCAAGCTCGCCCAGGCCACCGTCGACATGGGCGCTCCGATTCTCGAGCCCCTTCAGGTGCCGACGACCTTTGGTGGCACCGAGACACCCTACGGTCGTGTCGCGCTCGATGCCGAGTTCTACATCGATGGACGCGCATTGCGCTTCACCTGCGTTTCCATGGGCAACCCCCATGCCGTGACCTTCGTCGACAAAAAGGGGCTCGAGCTTGTTGACTCGCTTGGTCCCCTTGTCGAGACCTGCGAGGCGTTTCCCGAGGGCGCGAACGTCGAGTTTGCCTGGGTCGACGGCGACATCATACACATGCGCGTGTGGGAGCGTGGCTGCGGTGAGACGCTTGCCTGCGGCACAGGCGCCTGCGCGACGGCAGTCGCGGCTCATATCGGCGGGCATGCGCCACGTAAGGTCACGCTCGAGCTCATTGGTGGCACGTTGCAGATCGAGTGGCGCGAAAGTGATGGCCACGTACTCATGACGGGCCCTGCGGCTCAGAGCTTCACTGGCACTGTCGAGATCTAGGCACGAAATACATGCCACGCCAGAAGTTCGAGGTCGTTACCGAGGAAGTGCCGGAACGTGCTATCCTCGTCGGGATTGACCGGGGGGATGCTGATTGGCCTTTGGCCGAGTCCATGGCCGAGCTCGGACGACTCGCGAACACGGCAGGAGCCGAGGTCATCTACACGATGTCGCAGAGGCTCGATGCGCCGAATCCTCGCACCTTCATTGGCGCCGGCAAGGCTGATGAACTCGCATCGTGCGTGCATGACCTGAATGCGGACGTTGTCATACTCGATGACGAACTGTCCCCCTCGCAGCAGAGCAACCTCGAGAAGATTGTTGGAAAGCCCGTCAAGGTTATCGACCGAACGGCGCTCATCCTTGACATATTTGCCTTGCACGCGACAAGCCGCGAAGGGCGCCTGCAGGTCAAACTCGCCCAGAACCAGTACCTGTATCCGCGCCTGCGCGGCATGTGGAGCCACTTGGCTGCGCATCGCATGGGCGGTGGCGTCGGATCACGCTTTGGTGAGGGTGAATCTCAGCTCGAGGTCGACAGACGTCTCGTACGTAAGCGCATCTCGCGCATTCGCCGCGAGCTAGCGGACCTCGAAAGCAGCAGAAACACCCAACGTAAGCATCGCAATCTGTCCGGTGTGTTTCGCATTGCGCTTGCAGGCTACACGAACGCCGGCAAGTCGAGTCTCATGAACGCACTCACGGACTCGAACGTGCTGGCGTACGACAAGCTCTTCGCGACGCTTGACTCGACGACCCGTGCGCTCACGCTGCCGAATGACAGCAGGGTCACGCTCACCGATACCGTTGGTTTCATCCAGAAGCTTCCACATAATCTCGTCGAGGCGTTTCATTCGACGCTTGACGAGATTCGCGAGGCAGACCTCATTGCGCTTGTAGTGGATGTGGCGTCGGCTCAGCGAGCGGCCCAGCTTAAGGCCGTGCAAGACGTGCTTGGGCAGATTGGCGCGTCCGACATTGCGCGTATCACGGTCTTCAACAAAGCAGATTTGCTTGAAGACGAGGCTCCCGAGGAGCTTTCCCATCTCAAGAGTCTCTACCCGGATGCAGTGTTCCTCTCGGCAAAGACGGGAGCCGGCATTGACGAGCTCCTCGGCAGACTCGAGGCAGAAGTCGAGAGCAGATATGCGCCCATGAACGTTTGCATTCCCTATGACCAGGGCCGCTTCGTGACAATAGCGCATGAGCAGGCACGCGTGAGCTATGAGAGTTATGAGGCCGATGGCATATATCTCAAGGTGTGCCTGCCGGCATCCCTCGCAAAGCAGTTTAGGCAGTTTGCGATTGACGAATAGGGCTAGTAACTTCTGAACAGTCCGGTGACGACGCCTAGAATTTGCGCGTCACGCGTGAAAATGGGCTCCATCGCATCGTTATGCGGCTGTAGGCGAATGCAATCTTTTTCCTTGTAATAGGTCTTGACCGTCGCACCGTCGTCAATCATTGCCACGACGATATCGCCGTTATCGGCGGTGTTCTGCTCGCGCACAAGAAGCGTGTCGCCATCGTAGATGCCAGCGTTGATCATGGAATCGCCGTGCACGGTGAGCAAGAAGGAATTGCGGTCGCCGAAAAGCGAGGTGGGCAGCGGTACCTCTTCCTCGATGTTTTGCTCGGCAAGAATAGGCGTACCGGCAGCGACGCGGCCAACGAGAGGAAGCTCGACGAGTATGTGACCATTAAATTCGTCGCGCGACTCCTTGGTGGGTTGTTCTCGAGGGGTTTTTTTGGCACCCGTGATGACCATGGAGCGGGACTTGGCCCCATCGCGCTTGATAAAGCCCTTTGCCTCGAGAGCGTTGAGGTGAGCATGCACGGTGGAAGGGGAGGAAAGCCCAATGGCCTGACCGATTTCGCGCACGGACGGGGGATAGTGCTTAACCTCTATGCACTTGCGAATGTAGTCAAGTATCTGCTGCTGACGTGTGGTGAGCTGATCTTTATCCATACCATCCTCCTGGACTCGTTGGATAAGAGTTTAGACGATACGAAAAGAAATTACAAACATTTGTTCGTTTTTCTCTTGAATCAAACAAATGTTCGTATATTATGTATCCAGAACATCTGTTCGAAATAAAATCATGTCACAGGTGTCACGTATAAAAGGGGCGTCGCAAACGCAGCCGCAAGGAGGTAGATCATGAACACCATGAACGAAGTACAGGCCGCAGCGCTCACGCCCGTTTCACGCAAGCCGCACCTCACGGTCATTCAGGGCATGCGCCGCAATACGCAAATGTCTTTGCTGGATGAGCTCGCTATTCACATGTTCGGGCATCTTCATGGTGCAGACTTCAGCTCGGAGGTGCATGACATTCTCGATGCACGGGTGCGCTATGCGTTTCTCGGCGGCTCCCGTGAGCGTTTATTTGCCCAGATTGCCTGCGCCATCGCCGTAGGAGCGCTCTTCGTATTCTCCTTCGTATAAGTATGGGGCGTCTGTACCAGACATTAGGGTAAGTTCAGGGTATGCCTCGTCGTTCTCTGCTAGAATCACCGTACTTGATAATTTAAAGCACGGTTAGGAGAACGGATGCTTTGCCCAAACTGCAGCTGTAAAGAATCCCGGGTAATCGAC
>CAYLYJ010000068.1:0-7445 GCA_964388185.1 uncultured Coriobacteriaceae bacterium | reverse complement strand
GGGACGCCTTGGCGCTCTGTGCCCTCCCCTTTGCCTGCTCGGCCTGATCGGCCAGCTTACCTATCGAGGCGCTCGCGTTTTCGAGCTTGGCCTCGGCCTCCTCGACCCTCATCGAAGCCAACGACTTCGCGTTGCTCACGCGTTCATCGGACTGTTCCAGAGCGGCATTTAACGCCTCGGTCGCCTTGAGGCTCACCGTCTCGACGAAGGTCGCGTTCACGGTCGCGTCGAGGGTGTTGGCACCGGTATCGGTGATCTTGGGCGCGATCGGTCCAACCTTCTCGTTCACGTAGTAATCGATGTCAGGTTTCTCGAAATGGCCGGTCGTAAGCGTCAGCAGCTTTGCCGAGAAGTCGGACGGGATGACGAAGGCGGCATAGCTCTTCCCCGATTTGACCTGGTCCATGGCCTCGTCATAGTCAACGAACTGCCAGTCGAGCTGATTGTTGCCGTGCAGCTCGTCGACGATCATCTCGCCGACGTCGATATGGCCCGTGAGTTCGCTATCGGCCCCTTCATCCTCGTTCACCACGCACACATGCAAATGCCCGGTGCTCTCGTAGGGATCCCAGAAGCCGAGGACGTTATACCAGGTATAGAGCGATGGCAGTACGAGCAGGGCGAGAATGACCACCACGGCAGGCGGCACCTTCAAGAGGCGCAGGATATCGCGCTTGAGTACACGAAAGACGTTCTTCATGGCCACGCGCTCAGCACCTCACCTCGTTTCGTCTGCATTCGTGCCGATAGCGTATGAGGTCATGATACTACATCGCGCGTTGACACGCGAAGGGCCGACGCCAGTGTAGGCGACGGCGGTCTTCTAGCGATCAAGAATTTCGAGAACACCCGCATGACCCGGATTGCCCATGCCGGCATCAAGGGTCTGGGCGGGATGTTCGAGCGCCTCGTAGAGCAAGCGGGGCGTCAATGCGACAAGGTACTCGCAGAACTCCCGCATCTCGTAGGGAAGCTCGCCCGAGCGGAACTTGTTGGTCATGATGGACTCGCAGTAGGGAAACGCCTCAATCTGGAACGCAAGCGCCTCCGTGATTTCGCGATGCTGGAACTCCGTGACGGTCTGGGTGAGGTTCTTTTGCCGCTCCCTCACGAACGAGGGCACCGCCGACTGGTACTCGCGTCCCACCGACGCGCTGGCGAAAAGCGCGTTGAACTTCGCCATCTCACGTGTGGTGATCATATGGCCCTCGAACCACGTGAGATCGCGGCCGATGCGGAAGATTCCGTCCTCGTGGCACTGGTGGCCGATCCAGTTGACCACCGCGTACTTGTCTTCGAAGTTATGGTAGAAATTCGAACGGCTCACGCCCGACTCCCGGACGATGTCCTCGATGTGTATACGTGCGAAAGGCGTGTCGACACAAAGCCGGTTCATGGCCTCGGCCACGCGAAGCTTGGTAAGGTACGAACGGGAATAGATCTTCTCGTCTGATGCCATGTTGCCAATCACGAGCATCCCTCCCCCGGAGCCGTCGATTCGCGTCATGCAAGCAAGCGCATATCTCGAAAGTGAGACGTTTCGCGCAAAATGTACTACACCATCGGACGCTTTTTCAATCCCAATCCCCATTGAGAAACATTGCGAAGCATCCATTTCTTGAGGCCCTCTTCCCCTCCTTCATATAGTCATTTCATGTTCCAGGCGTAGTTCCCATCACCGGGCAACAAGAGGAGGGAGAGTCTCCATGACAAAGGAGGAGAAAAGAACCGAGATATTCAACTCGGGACGAGCGTGGATCGTCGCCTGCGTGGCCATCATCGCCTCGATCCTGATCTCGGTCAACTGCAACAAGCTGCCGGCAACCATGTCGCTCGTGATTCCAGCGCTCGGCATCGACACCGGCATGGCGGCAAACATCATGTCGCTCAACGGCTACGTCGGGCTCGTCATGACCTTCGTCGTGGCTGCCATCATCATGAAGTTCGGAGCACGCAGGGCCACGACGCTCGTATTGGCATGTGCCGCCCTCGGTGCCGTCATCAGCGCCATGGCGACCAGCGTCGAGCTTCTGGTCGTCGGCAGGCTCATCGAGGGAGTCGGTTACGCCTGTATCGGATCGGTCGTTCCGGTCATCATCTCGGAATGGTTCCCGCCGTCCAAGCGTGGCATACCCATGGGCCTGTTTTCCGTGTGGGTTCCCCTGGGCTCCATGTTCATCATGGGCACCTCCGGCTTCTTCTTCAACGTGGGTGACCCCCAGAGCTATCACAACGTCTTCTGGTTCGTGGTCGTCCTGCTTGCCGTCGTCACGGTAATCTGGATTCTGGCCATACGCGACCCCAAGGTCTCGTACCTGGAAGAGGTCGACCCCAACGCGCCCAAGCCGAAGATGTCCGAGGGCTTCAAGAGCCTTTCGTGCTGGATTTCCATGATCGCCTTCGCGGCGTTTTCGCTGGGTACCGCCTGCGTCATGAACTTCGAGACGCTCTATATGGTGCAGACCATGGGCATGGACCAACTGGGTGCCAACACCATGATGAACATCGCCAACATCGCCGTGGTCATCGGCGGTATAGCCATCGGCGTGGTCATGAACCTAGTAACGGGTAACACACAGCGCCTGGCTATATTGGTCGTAGCATCCGTCGTGCTCGGCATCTCGTTCTCGATGGCCTATTCCATCGGCGAGGGAATGCTCATTCCCTGGCTCATCCTGTTTGGCCTTTCCAATGGCGTGGTTCCGGCCATCTTCTTCACCATGGTCGCCGAAATAGCACCACGACCCGAGCTGGCCGGCATCTCGTCTTCGCTCATGAGCTGCGGCCAGTGCGTGGGCGGCATCCTCTTTGGCCTGGTGGGCGTCATCGTCTCCAGTGCCGGATGGGGCGCGTGCACGGGTCTGCTCATGGGAGTCGGCATCGTGCTCGTCGTGGGCGCCATTGCCCTCATGGTGGTCATCAAAGCCCGCGATGCCAAGAAGGTACAGCAGGACGCCTAAGAGGCGCCGAAGCACGCAAATCATCTCAGAACCGTTCGATCTGCAGGAATGTACGCGAGAAGAGAAAGAGGAAGACATGGAATTCAAAAACGATCTAGGCAAGCCGTGGAAGTTCCAAGATGGCGACTTCACCGTGATTCGCTCCTCGGTGTGGTCTCCCCCGGGTTGCCATCCCGTCGGATGCGGGATCAAGCTCTACGTTGACAAGGACGGACGCCTTGACCATGTAGAGGGCGACGAGAACGATCCCATCACCCAGGGTCGCCTGTGTCCCAGGTGCGTGGCACTCAAGGACTACATCTACAATCCCTCGCGCGTCATCTATCCCCAGAAGCGTGCGAAGGAAGAGCGTGGAAACGCTGACGCGTGGGAGCGCTGCAGCTGGGACGAGGCGCTCGACATCATCATGGACAACTGGCGCCGCCTCACCGACGAGTACGGGCGCGAGACCATGGCCATCTTCGTGGGCACCGGCCGTGACGGCATGCTCTCCCAGGACTTCCAGCTGTCCATCTTCCGCACCCCGAACCTCGCCTACACTCAGTCGGGCTATGCCTGCTACCAGCCGCGCATGATGGCCTCCCAGATGGTACTCGGTGCCTTGTACCCCGAACTCGATTACGCTGGCGGCCTCGAGGGCGGCTATGACGATCCGGAGTACTGCGTGCCGGAGCTCATGATCTTGTGGGGCAAGATGCCTCTGGCATCCAACCCGGACGGCTTCTTCGGCCATGCGGTCATTGACCTCATGAAGCGCGGCGCGAAGCTCGTCACCATCGACCCGCGCGTCAACTGGCTGGCGACCAGATCAGAGCTGCAGCTGCGCCTGCGCAACGGCACGGACGCTGCTCTCGCGATGGCGATGTGCAACATCATCATCTCCGAGGACCTCTACGACCATGACTTCGTGGAGCGTTGGACCTACGGCTTCGACGAGTTCAAGGAGCGCGTTGCCTACATGACGCCCGAGGATGCCGCCCGCATCTGCGAGGTTCCCGTCGAGGACATCTACACCGTGGCACGTATGTACGCCAATGCCCATCCTGCATCCATCGCCTGGGGCCTCGCCTTCGACCAGAACACCAACGGCATGCAAGCCGGCCAGTGCGTGCTCGCCATGATCTGCATGTGCGGCAACCTCGACGTGCCCGGCGGCAACATCGTCGCCGACCTGTCGATGCCCGAGGACATCACCGGTGACGCAGCGTCCGGGCAGTCGGAGCACAACACCGACACCCGCGCCTTCATCACCGAGGGCTGGTACCAGATGACCGACGAGGAGCGCGCCAAGTGCGTCGGCATGGACATGTACCCCCTGTACTGTAACCAGATCACGGGTGCCCAGGCCGACTGCATGCTCGACGTGCTCGAAACCGAAGAGCCCTACCCCATCCGCATGGCATGGATCGCCAACACGAACCTCATCGCTCCGACCAACTCGGCCGAGCCCACCCGCTGGCACAAGGCGCTGCTGCGCTCCATCGACTTCGCCTTTGGCACGGACTGCTTCATCACGCCGACCATCCAGGCCGTCTGCGATGTCTTCCTGCCGCTTTCCACGGTAGCCGAGCATGACGGCGTGAACCGCACCCACTACGGCGCCGCCTCCATCACCACCGGTTGCGGCAACAAGGCCATCACCGTGGGCGAGGCCAAGTCCGACCTCGAGATCTACTGCATGCTCGCCAAGCGCATGGCCGAGATGTTCCCCGACGACCCCAAGGCGCGCTTCGCCTACGAGAAGTATCCGGACTACCACGATTATCTCGAGAAGAACCGCCTCGAGGGACGCCACGTGTTCAACGAGGTGCGTGAACTCGTCAAGTTCAAGCGCAAGGTCTACTACAAGAAATACGAGACCGGCAAGCTGCGTCCCGACGGCCAACCGGGCTTCCTGACCCCGACCGGACGCGTCGAGCTGTGGTCATCGGCCTTTGCGAACAACGGCATGGACCCGCTGCCCTACTACTACGAGCCCGACCTCTCGCCGCGCATTCCCGAGAAGAGCGCCGAGGACCTCGATCTCAAACGCAACCCGCTGGTTCCCGAGGAGCTGGATGCCAAATGGCATGAGCGCGACCTTCCCCACGAGGAGATCATTGAGAAGTACCCGTTCATCATGTCCACGGGTCACCGCCGCTATTCCTCGTTCCACTCCGAGCACCGTCAGGTGGCCGTGCTGCGCGAGCTCGACCCGAACCCGATGATCGAGATCAACCCGGCCGACGCAGAGCGCATCGGCGTGTCCGACGGCCAGTGGGTCGAGATTTCCAACATGTTCGGAAGCGCTAAGTTCAAGGCGCGCGTAATGCCCACCGTAGGCGAAGGTCACGTCGAGGTTGATCATGGCTGGTGGTTCCCCGAGAAGGACGGTAACGAGCCGAGCCTCTTCGGGGTCTGGCAGTCCAACTGCAACGACCTCATCCCCGAACATCACAACAACGCCCTCGGCCTGGGAGCCCCCTATAAGAGCGCGTGCTGCAACGTGGTGCCCCTCAAGGAAAGCTACGACGTCGACATGGCAGCATTCGGCGAGAAATTCGGAAAGCTGGTGTAGATCATGACTCAATACGGATTGCTTATCGATTACGAATTCTGCACGGGATGCCAGAGCTGCGAGGTCAGCTGCAAGGAGGAGCATGACTTCCCCGTCGGCAAGTGGGGCATTCGCGTCCTGGACGACGGCCCCTGGCAGAAGGACGATTCCAAGAATACCGGGAATTGCTACAACTGGAACAAGATTCCCACTCCCACCGACCTGTGCGATCTGTGCGTGAACCGTCTGCGTGACGGGCGCGAGCCAGTGTGCATGCACAATTGTCTGGCCGACGTTATCCGCTTCGGCACCATCGACGAGATGGCCGAGGAGCTCAAGCGCAAGCCCAAGCAGGTGCTCTGGACGCCGTGTGACATAGAGCTCTAGCTTCAGCAGCATCACGAACCCGGATGGTGCGTCCATGGCGGACGCACCATCTGACACGTATGGATAGCGCCGTTGTAAGGAGGAGCCATGTCCTCGCACATGAAATCAGGCGGATCTCTGAGCACGATGAACGTCATCGGCATCCTCGCCTTGTTCTGCACCATGAGCGAGTTTGCCATCCTGACGCCATCGATTGCCGCTTTCTCGCATCACTTTGCCGATACGGACATCACCACGATCATGCTCGCGAACAGCATCACCGGCATCGTATCGGTTCCCGTCAGCATCATCTCCGGCGCACTGCTCCCGAAGGTCGGCTTCAAGCCCGCCGCTATCGTCGGCATCCTCATCATGACCGTAGGTGGCGCATATCCCTTCCTCATGCCCGACATTACCGACTACAACCTCATCATCTTCTCGCGCGTGATCGTCGGCATTGGCCTGGGCATCATGTTCCCCGTGGGAAACGCCAGCATCATCGCGTTGTGCGAAGGCGAGCAACGTTCACGCCTGCTCGGGCTGGGAATCACCATCCAGTTCGTCTTCAACATCATCTACACGACGGTCGCGGGCTACCTCACCGAGATTGGCTGGAACTACTCATTCTTGGCGTATCTAATCGGCTTTGTTCCCATGATCATCGCGTTGCTGTGGATGCCCGAGGCCAAGAACATCGTCCGGACAAAGCTCGCGGACCAAGTCAAGACGCAAGCAGTCGCAAAGCCAAAGATTCCACGTTCCATCACGGGATATGCACTATTTGCGCTGGCGGCGTGGACCTGCGTCGTGACGGTGCAGGTCGTGACCTCCTCGGTGCTCGACTGGCGCGGCCTTGCCGGACCGGGCGAGGCGGCGCTCGTCATCAACTGTTGCGGCATTGGCACGATCTTGTGCGGGGTGCTCTTCCCCTATCTCGTCCGTTGGTTCAAGACGCGACTGTTCGGAATCTCGGCCGCATTCATCGTGATAGGACTCATCCCCTGCTTGCTGGCGCCATCGTCCGTCGTCTACGCCCTGGGCGTCTTCATCTTGGGATTTGCCGGATCTGCGTTTTTCACCGCCGCCCAAAACGCGACGGGAAACATCACGCCTCCCGAGCGCATACCCTTCGTGAGCGGCATCATGACATCCATGATGAATCTGGGGCCATTCTTGGCACCTTACGTCTTCAGCTCCTCCATGCTCCTGCTCCCCGCCATGGGCTTCGATGCCGTGTTCCCTGTTCTCATCGTCATCGCCTTGGTGGTATGCGCCATCGGCCTTGCTCACCCCATGCGTGCGCTCATGGCCACGAAACCCGAATAGAAGCATCGTCATGCCTCACTGCTTCGCGTGCATACATTGCGGGAAATGCGGACCGCCGAGCTCTGACGCCAAGGTCCGCCCCGTCGGATACTGCGCCTTTTGCGACACGCAAAACGACGAGGCCGACACTACCTGCAGAACATGCGGCAAACGCCTGCCGCTACCTCCCGGCAGAGCGCATGCCACGAACGGTTGATGCTCTTCGTCAGATGCTCACCGTCAGGCCGTCCATGAGGTCGTTCACGGTCTTCATGGCG
>CAYLYJ010000067.1:0-7494 GCA_964388185.1 uncultured Coriobacteriaceae bacterium | reverse complement strand
TCTATGACGTGCGCGGTCCCGTGCTCGATGAGGCAAACCGCATGGAGCAGGCGGGTATGCACGTGCTCAAGTTGAACATCGGCAATCCGGCGACCTTTGGTTTTCGCGCTGTCGACGAGGTCGTGCATGACATGTCCCTGCAACTCGCCGATTGCGAGGGGTACTCGGATTCCAAGGGCCTGTGGTCCGCCCGCAAGGCCATCATGCAGTACTACCAGCTCAAGGGGTTGCCCAACGTCCAGATGGAGGACATCTACACGGGTAACGGCGTTTCCGAGCTCATCAACATCTGCATGTCGGCGCTTCTCGATGATGGTGATGAGATCCTTCTTCCCATGCCCGACTACCCTCTGTGGACCGCGTGTGCGACGCTCGCGGGCGGGCATCCCGTTCACTACGTCTGCGATGAGGAGGCGGAGTGGTATCCGGATCTCGATGACATCCGTGCCAAGGTCACCCCGCGCACCAAGGCCATCGTCATCATCAACCCCAACAATCCCACCGGCGCGCTGTATCCGCGCGAGGTCCTGCAGGGCATCGTCGACATAGCCCGCGAGCACCAGCTCATGATCTTCTCCGACGAAATCTACGACCGCCTCGTCATGGAGGGGGAAGGCGAGCACATCTCCATCGCCTCGCTCGCACCCGACCTGTTCTGCATCACGTTTTCGGGTCTGTCGAAATCTCACATGGTCGCCGGTTACCGCATTGGCTGGATGGCATTGTCGGGCAACAAGCGCCTGGGCAGGGATTACATCGAGGGGCTCAACATGCTCACGAACATGCGCCTGTGCTCGAACGTGCCGGCGCAGTCCATCGTGCAGACGGCGCTCTGGGGACACCAGAGCGTGCGGAATTACGTCGTGCCCGGTGGCCGCGTGTACGAACAGCGCAACTTCGTCTACGAGCGGCTCTGTGAGATGCCCGGCGTGAGTGTCGTCAAACCCAAGGCGGCGTTCTACATCTTTCCCAAGCTCGACAAGAAGCGCTTCAACATCACCAACGACGAACAGTTCGCACTCGACTTGCTCAAGGACAAGAAGGTGCTCATCGTCCAGGGTACCGGCTTCAACTGCGATGACACCGATCATTTTCGCATCGTCTACCTGCCGCGTCGCCGCACGCTTGGCGAGGCGATGGACGCCATCGAAGACTTCCTGACCTACTACCGGCAGTAGACGCGCATGACGAGGCTGGAGATCTACTGTGATGGCGGCTGCCGTGGCAACCAGAGCGATGCCAACGTGGGTGGCTGGGGCGTCTACCTTGTCTGGGGCGAGCACGAAAGGGAGCTTTGCGGTGGCGAACGCGATACCACAAACAACAAGATGGAGCTGACGGCGGCCATCGAGGGACTACGTGCCATCAAGAACAAGACAGTGTCCACTGACGTCTACCTCGACAGCGCCTATGTGCTCAACGGTATCACGTCGTGGATTGCGGATTGGAAGCGCAAAGGTTGGGTCAACTCCAAAAAGCAACCTGTTGCCAACAAGGAACTCTGGCTCGCGCTCGACAAGGAGCGAGCCAAGTTCGTCGACATCAGCTTTCACAAGGTCAAAGGTCACGCGGATAACGCGGGCAATATTCGGGCAGACGAGCTTGCCAATCGTGCGATGGACGAACTCGAGGCGGGCTAGTCCGTGAATTGCGTGCGAGCGGCAAATACGGTTTCGCCGCTCTCGTCGACTCCCTTGGTGATGATCATGTCTTCGTCGCGTTTCGTATAGATGGAGAGCGGCTGGCCCGTGCGCACCTCGTGCCTGAAGTCGATTTGGAAGTTCTTTACGTTGTGCTCCTTGCCCGGGTTGATGGCATCGAAGGGGTAGTCCGCGTAGACGCTGTTATTGACGTGACCGTTGATGTCGGCCGAGGTGTAGGGCGGGATTATGACGTAGGGCATAGCGTCGCCGGTCTCGAAATCGCGTATCTTGCGTGGCTTTCTCTCGAAGCATCTCTCGTCGAGGAGGTTTTCGGGCGGCTCGTAGACGTCTGCAAGACTTACGAACTGTCGGGTTTCCGGGCTCATGAGCACCCATTCCGAGGTGCCGCGGACGAGCTCTTCGTCGTCAAGCGAGCTGATGATGTAGTCACGTTGGAACGAGAAGCGCGAGGGGGAGTGGGGCCAAGTGCGAATCTGGACAGTCGAGTAAAGCTCTGGCTGGCGGGTGACTTCATAGTAGGTACGAATGACGGCCCAGAAGACACCACGCCGTTCCATGGCATCGCGCCCGATGTCCATGGCATTTGCCTGGACTGTCGCGGCTTCCTGGAAGAGCTCGAGGACGGCCGAGGGCTTGATGCGGCCGTACCGGTCGAAGTCGGTGACGCGCAAGGGAACGGTCACCTTAAGGTCCACTATCAGTTCGGTGTCAATCATCCGCTGTCCCGTCATTTGGTAGTGCCAGCCATTATACTCGCGGCAGAAACATTGACCTGCATAATGAGGCAAAATTGCTTCGACGATTTTGCCTCATGTGAAAGGAGCTGTCATGAGCGGACACAAACACCACCATGAGCATC
Organism: uncultured Coriobacteriaceae bacterium; assembly: GCA_964388185.1. Taxonomy (GTDB): domain Bacteria; phylum Actinomycetota; class Coriobacteriia; order Coriobacteriales; family QAMH01; genus QAMH01. The sequence goes on along the minus strand of CAYLYJ010000067.1, from coordinate 4,971 downwards.
ATGACCATGGCCATGACGGGCAGGGCAGCATGCCCGTGTATCAATTCCTCGGGAACATCCTCGGGTATCCTCTCGATGAGACCTTGCTATTCAATGTGAGCGATCCGGCGTTTTGGGCTGGACTGCGCGATAGTTTCGAAAACGAGCGCACTCACGATGCGCTCGATCACGTTGAGGCAGCGGTTGCCAAGTTGGCTGACGTACCTGAGGACCACCGCAAGATGATGATGGATGCCGAATACGCTCAAGCTTTTCTGCTGCCGGATGCGCCCATGCCCCCGCTCGAGAGCGCGTACGGACTCGATGGGGGAGCTATTTACGACGTGGCTCATGAGCTGGGCGTCGAGACGAGCATCCAGCGCTTCTTGCCGGATGACCACATCGCCAACGAGCTCTTTATGCTTGTGCCGCTTGACTATCTTCAACAGCCAAGTGACGAGCAGCTCAAGACGTTGGCAGCCTTTTTCGAAGAGCATCCCCTTGCCCTTCTACAACGCATGCTTGACAACGAGCGAGCAGAACAGGTCGGCTCGGGCTTCTATCGCGCTGTCGTGGAACTTGCGCATGCGTGGCTCCAATGGGATCTAGACGCGTTCGAAGGTAATTAGGCAAAAAGACCAAAAAGATATACATCAGATATACCGTAGAAGGCTCGGTCGGCCCCGTTGAGGGGTCGACCGTTCTTTTTTCTGGATTTTCTGACTAAAAAATTATGTCAAATAGAAATATATGAGATATACTATGCACGCCTAATGCACTACTAATAGACATATATATTAAATAAACGTAGCCAAAGGCAAGAACAATGATGAAGTCGACGACCATACGCATGGACGACGATCTGAAGAAGGAGGCCAGCGCAAAGCTCGAGGCGCTCGGACTGAACTTCAACACCTATGTCGTCATGGCAACAAAGCAACTTGTTGCCCAGAACCGTATCCCGTTTGACCTCGTCGTTCCCGACGCCCGGTCGGAGAGCGAGGACAAGCGGGAAGAGGCATGCTAGGAAGCCGGCTCCATCGGGAAATACAGGGCGGGAACGGATAGCAGTACAAGGGTGGTTTAAATGTGGATTTCCAGGCTGTTCAATCGTGACGAAAACGCAATCTATATCCGTCGACACTGGATCTTTAACAGGAGAAGCTCCGGCGTCGTAGCCTACGGCCGTCGTTACAGCTAGACCAAGGCGCTGCAACGTTTGGTTTGGATGTCTCTGGGGCATCTGCTATAGGAAGCTCACCTTTCGCTTATCTATGAGCGGGAGGTGGGCTTTCCGCTTTTTTGGGGCGCATTCGCAGATGTGACAGGGGCCTGACCCCTGTCACAAGGCCCCTGTCACCTTCCGGTTGCCTCACCTAGTGGCTGCCGTGGATGGCGTTGTAGGCGGTAAGCCACTTCTGGGCGTGTGTGGGCGTTCCCTTGGCATCGGCGGGCATCTTCGTGTCCGAATACTCGCGAGCAAGCTCCACCGTATAGGCCCGGACGCCGCGTTGCTTGCACCAGGCGAACCATCCGTCTGCGCCAAAGTTATAGCCTTGGATGACGAGTTGTATCTCGGTCGTGTCACTGGGCGTGATGGTGCCAAGGTAGCCTTCCCAGAGTTGGAGGTTCTGCTTGAACTCCATGACGCCAGCGTATATCGAGGCCTCGGTGGACTCGGCGGAGATACCGCGTTCGGGCCATCCGTTCATGACGATCCATCCGTAGGCACCCTCGGCCGCCTGCATGATGTCGCCGCTCACGTTGAGCACGCTCTTCACGTTTTTGTCACCGCCTGATTCGACGACCATCGCCGCGAGCAGGCAATCGACCCAGTTCGTATCGAGCCCACAGTCCTTGCACGCTTGCTGTACGACGGGACGATATTGCTCGCAGGCTGCGTACTTCGCCGTGTCGGTTTGGGAGAAGAGCGCCGCGGCTCCGGCGACTGCGATGATGACGCACACCATGACGACGAGCACCACACGTGGTGCCTTGCGTGGTGTCTTTACGCGTTTGAGGTTGCGGCTGTTGACGGCACCTCTGCGGCTGACCTGCCGCTGTGCGGCAGCCTTGACCGAGCTACGCTTGCCCTTGATAGGCGGGCGGCTCGGGTGTGCGCGATTCGATCCGCTACGGCGTGTTCGGTTGGAAGTCTGGCTCATACGTCAGGTTGGTCGGGGATGTTTCTACTCTTGCGGTTGATCCTGGGTTTGCGTGGAGCCCTGGGCAGCTGCCTGGGCGGCAGACGTCGTCACGACGACATTGGTGAGCGCGTCGACGACCTCGGCCGAACTGCACCTGCTCATGATGGCCGCGCCGTATTGGTCGCCCATCGAGAACGAGTAGGTTCCGTCCTCGTTATCGATGACGGCAAATGCGATAGTGCCGCCCGTGGTCTCATCGGTAATCGTGAGCTTGTTGTCCTCGCCGACCGTCGCCGGACCAATGAAGATGGCCGATGCGCTGGTCTCTGGGACGATGAGGACGAGGACGGCGCCCTCGCCATCGGCGCCACCGGCGTAGTAGAGCTGCTCGCCCACGGGCGTGGTGCCCTTGTAGAATTCGCTCATGTTGGCGACGGCCTGTTCGAAAACGCTGCGAATCTCGTCAGTCGACATACTCGAGGCGGTCGCGTCTTCCGGGTTGGTCGCATCGCCCTCGCCACCTGCACTCGAAGACGCGGCAGAACTCGAGGCGGCACTGCTGGACGAATCCGACGAGCCGCCGCAGGCGGTCAGGGCGAACAAGGCGATGGCAAGCGCGCAAACGCAGGAGATAACGAGTATGAACGAGCGCTTCATGATGGCTCCTTTGGCATTGTCGAGACGTTGTGCAAACGATACCACATGCTCCATTCATGTAAGATGGTTCACGGCAAATAAGCCACGAGATAATTGGAGGCCTGGGAATGGTTTCTCGCGTCTATGTCGAAAAGAAGCCCGAGTTCGATGTCGAGTCACGGCAGTTGGAAGACGAGCTGCGCACCTTGCTCGGAATCGATGGACTCGAGAGCCTGCGCACCATCCATCGCTATGATGTCGAGGGCATTGACGATGAGCTCTTCGAACGCTGCGTGCCCACTGTCTTCAGTGAGCCACAGGTCGATATGGCGCACCGTCGTCTGCCGACTCTTGCGGACGATTCCGTCCTCTTTGGCGTTGAGTATCTGCCCGGTCAGTTTGACCAGCGGGCTGATTCAGCAAGCGAGTGCATCCAGTTCGTCTCGTGCGGCGAGCGTCCCGAGGTGCGCAGCGCGACGCTATATCTGCTCGAGGGCGATTTGAGCGATGAGGACGTCGCTGCCATCAAGCGCTACGTCATCAATCCCGTCGAGGCGCGCGAGGCGTCGCTCGACGAGGTCGAGACGCTCAAGACCGAGTATCCCGAGCCGGATAACGTCGAGGTCATCGAGCATTTCATTGACTATGACGATGAGATTCTGGAGATCTTCATCCGCGAGCGCGGCCTGGCAATGGACCTTGCCGACATCAAGGTCTTCCAAGACTATTTCGCCAACGTCGAGCATCGCGATCCGACCATCACCGAGGTGAAGATGGTCGATACCTACTGGTCCGATCATTGTCGTCACACGACCTTCGGTACCGAACTCACCGACATCGAGATCGATGACGAGATCGTGCAGGCCGCCTTCGATGCATACTTGGACATGCGTCACGAGCTCGGGCGCGACGAGAAACCCGTCTGCCTCATGGACATGGGCACCATCGGTGCGAAGTATCTCAAGAAGCGGGGGACCCTCACGGGTCTCGACGAGAGCGAGGAGATCAACGCCTGTACCGTCAAGGTCAAGGTTGACGTGAACGGCGAGGACGAGGATTGGCTGTTCCTCTTCAAGAACGAGACGCACAATCACCCCACCGAGGTCGAGCCCTTCGGCGGCGCGGCGACCTGCATCGGCGGCTGCATCCGCGACCCGCTGTCCGGCCGCTCGTACGTGTATCAGGCCATGCGCGTCACCGGTGCCGCCGATCCGCATACGCCCATCGACGAGACCCTTGCGGGCAAGTTGCCGCAGCGCAAGATCGTGACGACGGCTGCCCACGGTTACTCGAGCTATGGCAACCAGATCGGCCTTGCCACGGGTCAGGTCAACGAGCTGTACCATCCGGGCTATGCGGCAAAGCGCATGGAAATCGGCGCTGTGGTGGGGGCGACGCCTGCCGATCACGTGCGGCGTGAGACGCCAATAGCGGGCGACAAGATCATCTTGCTCGGCGGGCGCACGGGCCGCGATGGCATCGGCGGGGCGACCGGCTCCTCCAAGGCCCACAACGTATCGAGCATCGAGACCTGCGGTGCCGAGGTGCAAAAGGGTAATGCGCCGGTCGAGCGCAAGTTGCAGCGCCTCTTCCGTCGCAAGGACGCCTGTCGGCTCATCAAGCGTTGCAACGACTTTGGCGCTGGCGGCGTGAGCGTGGCCACGGGCGAGATCGCCGATGGCCTGCTCATCGATCTAGATCGCGTCCCCAAGAAGTACGATGGCCTGGACGGCACCGAGCTTGCCATCTCGGAGAGCCAAGAGCGCATGGCGTGTGCCGTGGCTGCCGAGGATGTCGATGAATTCCTCTCGTATGCGAACGAGGAGAACGTCGAGGCGGTCGTCATCGCGACCGTCACCGAGGAGCCACGCGTCGTCATGACCTGGCGTGGCGATACGATCGTCGACGTGAGCCGCGAGTTCCTCAACTCGAATGGTGCGTCCAAGCAGATGAACGTGCATATCGCAGCTGGCGAGGACTATACGCCGCGCTGGGAGGGCGAGAGCTTCGCAGAGCGCATGAGAAGCGTCGTCACCGACCTCAACGTCGCCTCGAACAAGGGCCTCGTCGAGATGTTCGACTCCACTATCGGTGCCAATACGGTGCTCATGCCCTTTGGCGGCGCACGGCAGCTTACGGCCCCCATGGCAATGGTCGCCAAGCTTCCCGTCCTGGGCGAGACCACCACGACAAGTGGCATGGCCTGGGG
>CAYLYJ010000066.1:0-7909 GCA_964388185.1 uncultured Coriobacteriaceae bacterium | reverse complement strand
CTCGTGATGGCAAAGCCGTCGTAACCGGGCAGCATCACGTCGAGGATGAGGGCGTCGTAGACGTTTGTCTGGGCTGCCAGCAGCGCTTCGGTGCCATTGGCGAACCAATCGGCGTCATAGCCTTCCTGGCGTAACAGCTCTAGGAGCGCTTCCGCCATGCGGCGTTCGTCCTCGGCGAGCAAGATCTTCATCGTGCGTCGTCCCATCATCTGGTCTCGTGATGCGTCGCGTCCATGATAAACGACCAAATGGCAAAATACCCCTTGCGTGTGCGGGGTACTTGCACGATAATCTCGCCGCTGTGTTTTTCTGCGAAGCTTCCGGAATCCCGCTTGGGCGCGAGACCGGGAGTGGAGAAAACTCTGGAGAATCTCTTAAATGAGTGCCGAAGGTGCAAGACCCTCGCGGGTCGAAACTCTCAGGCAAAAGGACAGAGGCACATTTTCGACCTTCTCTAGCAGCGCCGTTTTGTATTGCGAGGGAGGGTTTTTCTCATGGACGTCCTATACGACATCGTCGTAACCATCAACACCTATCTGTCTAACTACGTGCTCATCATCCTGCTCGTTGCCATGGGCCTGGTGTTCACCATCCGCACCAAGTTCGTGCAGGTTCGCTTCTTCGGAGAGGGCATGCGCCGCGTCTTCGGTGAGTTCAACCTCTTCGGCGGCAAGAAGAAGAGCGGCATCAGCTCGTTTCAGGCGCTCGCCACCGCCGTCGCGGCGCAAGTCGGCACGGGCAACATCGTGGGTGCCTGCGGCGCCATCCTGATCGGCGGCCCGGGCGCCATCTTCTGGATGTGGCTCATCGCGTTCCTCGGTATGGCGACCAACTACGCCGAGGCCGTCCTCGCGCAGAAGACGCGCGAGGTCGACGAGGACGGCACCGTTCATGGCGGTCCGGTCTACTACATCACCAAGGCCTTCACGGGTGCGGGCGGCAAGTTCCTCGCGGGCTTCTTCGCCGTTTCCATCATCCTGGCACTTGGCTTCATGGGCTGCATGGTCCAGTCCAATTCGATTGCCGCGACCTGCAATACGGCCTTTGGCATCCCCACCTGGGTCATGGGCCTGCTCATCGTCTTCTTCGCCGGCCTCGTCTTCTTGGGCGGCGTGCAGCGCCTCGCGTCCGTTACCGAGAAGCTCGTTCCCATTATGGCTGTCATCTACCTCATCGGCGGCCTGGTTGTTCTCATCCTCAACATCCAGAACCTGCCGGGCGCCTTCGCGCTCATCTTCCAATGCGCATTCAATCCGCAGGCAGAGGTCGGTGGCGTGACCTTTGGCATCATCGCCGCGATAAGCCAGGGAGCCAAGCGCGGCCTGTTCTCCAACGAGGCCGGCATGGGCTCCACGCCGCATGCGCATGCGCTGGCCGACGTCAAGGACCCGCATCATCAGGGCACGGTTGCCATGATCGGCGTCTTCATCGACACCTTCGTGGTCGTCACCATGACGGCACTCGTCGTCATCTCGGTCCTCTACGTGGGCGGGCCGCTTTCCGTCGACGCGACGGGCATGGTCGATGGCATCGACAAGACCAACATGGCACAGCTCGCGTTCGGCACGTTCTTCGGATCGACCTTCGGCAACTCGTTCGTCGCCATCTGCCTGCTGATGTTCGCGTTTTCGACGATCCTCAGCTGGAACCTCTTCGCCAAGCTCAACGTCGAATATCTCTTCGCCCGTTTTGGCAAAATGCCGGTCAAGATCTTCTCGGTCATTGCGCTCATCTTCATCTTCTTGGGCTCGTTGCTCTCCAACGACCTGGTATGGGAGCTTGCCGACATGTTCAACCAGCTCATGGTCATTCCCAACGCCATCGCACTGTTTGCGCTGTCGGGCGTGGTCGCGGCCGTCGTCAAGCAGCATCATCATGGCGAGAAGGTCGAGCTCGACAAATAGAAAGCGTGTAGCAGAATCAGTTTCCCTGACGTGTGAGAGAACGAGAGGCCCGCTTACGCGGGTCTCTTTGTTTGCGGTTTCGTGACGAAGCAGATATAGTCTTAACTTTTTATATGCACGTGACATAATGGTTCAAGCTGTCGTCTCGAGACGGAAAGGCGTTTGGTGTACGAGGACATACAGGAAGTGCTCTTCACACAGGAGCAGATCCAAGCCCGCGTTGCGCATATGGGTGCGCAAATCACCGCCGATTATGCTGACAGGCAACCCCTTGTCGTCATCTCGGTGCTCAAGGGTGCCGCCATCTTTATGGCTGACCTCGCGCGCGCTATCGAGCTCCCGCTCGAGATGGACTTCATGGCCGTGAGTTCCTACGGCATGAGTGCCACGTCATCTGGAACCGTGGAGATTGTCAAGGACCTGAGTGCTCCGATCGAGGGCAAGCACGTCCTTATCGTCGAGGATATCCTCGACTCGGGATTGACGTTGGGATTCCTCATCGAGGAGCTCTCTCGTCGCAATCCCGCTTCGCTTGAGATTGCGGCACTGCTGCGCAAGAAGGGCGCGCAGAAGGCTGAGCTTTCGTGCGCATACGTCGGGTTCGATTGCCCGGATGAGTTCATCGTCGGATATGGGCTCGACTACGCCGAGCGCTATCGTAACCTGCCGTGTGTTGGTGCGTTAAAACCAGAGGTCTACCAGTAGGCCTGTGATTGCCAGATAGGAGAACTTGAGTGGAAGAGCACAACAATCCCAAGAAGAAGGGCCCGAACATTCGCAGCGTCGTGTTGTACGTGCTGCTAGGTCTCGTGCTTGTTGCCCTTGTGGGAAGCCAGCTCCTGAACTTTGGCGCTCAGGAGGAGATAGATGAGCTCATCACGAGCGATTTCGTCGCGGCGGTCAATGACGATCGCGTGTCTGAGGTCACCTACCATGCCGCATCGGCGACGCTCGATGGCACCTATTACAAGGATGCGGCAGCCAAGGATGCTGGCGAGCTGTCGAGCTTTAAATCGACTTATACGGGCGACGATATGCTCCAAGAGCTCATGGCAGCACATCCCGAGGTCAAGTACAACGAAGATGTCACTACTTCGGGCTGGATCACGACCTTGCTCACGACGCTTCTGCCGCTGCTTCTCATCTTTGGCGTGCTCATCTTCTTCATGTCGCAGGTGAGTGGTGCGAACAACAAGCAGATGCAGTTCGGCAAGACTAAGGCCAAGAAGGTCTCGGAAGAGACGCCCAAGGTGCGCTTCTCGGATGTCGCCGGCATTGACGAGGCCGTCGAGGAGCTCGAAGAGATCAAGGACTTCCTTTCCAATCCTGCCAAGTATCAGGCGATGGGCGCGAAGATTCCTCGTGGCGTTCTGCTCGTGGGCCCTCCGGGCACGGGCAAGACGCTGCTTGCGCGTGCTGTTGCGGGTGAGGCGGGCGTTCCCTTCTTCAGCATCTCCGGCTCCGACTTTGTCGAGATGTTCGTCGGCGTCGGTGCATCGCGCGTACGTGATCTGTTCGCCCAGGCCAAAGAGGCCGCGCCGGCCATCATCTTCATCGACGAGATCGATGCTGTTGGACGTCAGCGTGGCGCCGGCCTTGGCGGCGGCCATGACGAGCGTGAGCAGACGCTCAACCAGCTGCTTGTCGAAATGGACGGCTTCGAGACCAACGATTCCGTTATCATGATCGCTGCGACCAACCGTGTCGACATCCTCGACCCCGCTTTGTTACGTCCTGGACGCTTCGATCGCCAGATTGTCGTCGATCGTCCCGACCTCAAGGGCCGCGAGCAGATTCTCAAGGTGCACTGCGAAGGCAAGCCCATGGCAGGCGATGTTGATTTGGCGGCGCTCGCCTCGCTCACGAGCGGCTTTACGGGTGCCGACCTCGCAAACTTACTTAACGAGGCTGCCTTGCTCGCCGCGCGTCGCAACAAGAGCGTTATAACCAACGACGAGGTCACCGAGTCCATGGAGCGTGTCGTCGCCGGCCCCGAGCGTAAGGGTCGCATCATGACCGAGAAGGAGAAGACGACGATCGCCTTCCACGAGTCGGGTCATGCGCTGGTGGGCCATCTGCTCAATCATACCGACCCCATTCACAAGATTTCGATTATCGCCCGTGGTCAGGCACTTGGTTATACGCTCTCCATTCCGAGCGAAGATCGCTTCTTGCAGTCCAAGAGCGAGATGATTGACAACCTCGCCATGTTCCTTGGCGGTCGCGTCGCCGAGGAGATTATGAACGATGGCGATGTCACGACCGGTGCCTCCAACGACCTCGAGCGTGCGACGAAGATGGCCAAGGCCATGGTTACGCGCTACGGCATGAGCGATATTCTGGGCCATCAGGTTTATGGCGAACCCAACCAGGAGGTCTTCCTCGGCCGCGACTTCGGTTCGACTCCTGACTACAGTCAGGAGACGGCCAACACCATCGACGAGGAAGTCGCGCGTCTTATGACGACGGCGCACGATACGGCATACCGCATCCTGTCCGAGAATCGAGCGCAGCTCGAGCTCATGGCAAGCGTCTTGCTCGAACGCGAAACTGTCGAGGGCAAGGCCGTTGAGGCCCTGCTCGATAATACTTGGGACGAGTACGTCGAGTGGGAGAAAGCGCATCCCGTCGAGGCAGAACAGGACAACAAGAATCTCGTGCGCGGTACGGAGAACGTTGGCGCTCCGCATGAGCTCATGGGCAGGCATTCTGCAGGCCGCTTTGACCCACCCAAGACTCCGCCCTCGCCCGATTCTGACGAGGGCTAAGGTGTCTGTTATGAATACTGAGAAGATCGAACAAGGAGTCAGGCTCATTCTCGAGGGCGTGGGCGAGGATCCCGATCGTGAGGGTCTGCGCGAGACGCCCGCACGCGTAGCGCGTATGTACGAGGAAATACTTGCCGGTTTGCATGAGGACCCTTCCGAGCTCTTCGTGAAGAAGTTCAACGAAGGCCATCAGGAGATGGTGCTCGTTCACGACATACCCGTCTACTCCGTCTGCGAGCATCACCTCGTGCCGTTTTATGGTGTGGCCCACGTAGCCTACGTTCCCAATCCATCTGGTCATATTTGCGGCATTTCGAAGCTCGCCCGCCTAGTCGATTTGTATGCGCGTCGTCCGCAGGTTCAGGAGCGTCTCACCTCTCAGGTGGCGGACACGCTGGTTCACGAGCTCGACCCGCAGGGTGTGCTTGTTGTGCTCGAGTGCGAGCATCTGTGCATGAGCATGCGTGGCATCAAGAAGCCCGGTTCCAAGACGACGACTTCTGCCGTGCGCGGCAGTTTCATCACCTCGGCCGAAACGCGCGCCGAGGCACTTAGCCTTATCCGGCAAGGAAGGTAGGCCTCTTATGCGGGCACGTGAATGGCATTGCGGCCCTCTCGATCTTGATCTTACGTCTCCTTTCGTCATGGGCATTTGCAACGTCACGCCCGATTCGTTTAGTGACGGAGGCATGCACGCGACTGCGTCCGAGGCCCTCGAGCACGCTCGTGGCTTGCTTGCTGCCGGCGCAGATATCATCGACGTGGGGGGCGAATCGACTCGACCCGGCGCCGAGGAGGTGTCGCCCGAGGTCGAGCTTGAACGCGTCTTGCCCGTCGTGCGCGAGCTCGCGGCGCAGGGTGCGATGGTGAGTGTCGATACGCGGCATGCATCCGTTGCCGCCGCGTGCATCGATGCCGGCGCTTGCATCATCAACGATGTCTCCGGCTTCAGAAGTCCCGATATGCGTGAGCTCGCGGCACGTAGCGATGTGGGCCTCGTGGTCATGCATATGCGCGGCACGCCCAAGACCATGCAGGAGGCGCCTGCCTATGATGATGTCGTCTGCGATGTCGAGCAGGAGCTCATGCGTATGGTGACGCGTCTGACGGCGGAAGGTGTCGAGCCTGAGCGCATATGCCTCGATTTCGGTATTGGCTTCGGCAAGAACGTCGTACATAATCTCAAGCTCATACAGGCGACGGCGCATTTCGCCGAGCTGGGCTATCCGCTCATGGCCGCGGTGAGCCGCAAATCCTTCATCGGTGCGATTACCGCCGAGAGTACGCCTGCACTACGCGACCGCGCATCTGCCCTGTGCGCGGCATTCATGGTCGATCAGGGTGCACGCGTCGTACGCGCGCACAACGTTACCGAGACGCGCGAAATGCTACGTGATTCGCATCGAGTCATCATTGGCCTTGGGTCCAACATGGGCAATAGCTGTGGGCACATCGACGATGCCCTCACGAGTCTGCGGCTCAATCCTGACATCTGGATTGGCGCTGTTTCCGAATACGTCATGAGTAAGCCGGCGTACATGGAAGCGCAGGCTCCGTTTGTCAATGCCGTTGCTGCCATCCAGACGACGCTTTCGCCTCGCGAGCTTCTGCGCGTGCTGCACGGACTCGAAGACGAGCATGGTCGTGTGCGCGGCGTCGAGAATGGTCCACGCCCGCTCGATCTTGACATCATCGACTATTCGGGCGTCGTTTGCGCAGACGAGGAGCTCGATTTGCCCCATCCACTTGCCTTGGAGCGCGACTTCGTCGTAACACCCCTGCTCGACATCATGCCGGGCTACGTGCTTGCAAACGGAGTCGCGGTAACGCATGGTGACGTGATGGTCGGTAAAGTTACCGGTCCTGCCCGTGAGGTTTTGGACTGACGGAACGCGGCAAATGTGACAGGGGTCAGGCCCCTGTCACATTTGCCGCGTTCCGTCAGTTCCCCCGTTTACAGCCAAACGGGACAATCGCTTGCATATTGTGTTACCATGTGCAATTAGCATATCTGGTGCCACAATCAGAAGTGCAGCTCAAATGTAGAAACTGATAGGTAAAGGAGTCCCAGTATGGACGACGCAGGTATCGAGGAGCTCCTCGACGAGCTTGCCGAGCGCATCGAGCAGTCCAAGCCTGTCTTGGGCAATAGCCAGAAGCGCCAGGTCGAAATTGGCCCCATTTTTGAGATTCTTGACGAGATTCGCGACATCTTCCCGGAAGAGTTGCGCCAGGCCCGCATCATCGTGCGTGATCGTCAGGGCATGATCGAGGCGGCCGAGATCGACGCTAACCGCATCCTGGAGGATGCCGAGCGCCAGGCCGAGCATCTTGCTGGTGAGCAGGAGGTCGTGCGTCTCGCCGAGCAGCGTGCTCAGGAGGTCATCGACGATGCCATGGCGCGGGAGCGCGAAATGCGCGTCGGTGCCGAAGACTATGCCGATCAGATCTTCGCCAACCTCGAGACGAACCTCGACAATCTTCTCAAGAATGTTACGCGTTGCCGTCAGCGTCTGAACAGCGGTATGACCGACTAGGATATGTTCATTGCTCGACGGCTCGATAGCTGGGAGGTCGAGCAATGCAACAGCTCGTTGTTTCCATTCATCCGGATTTAGTCGAGACGGCGTCAACGCGCTCTATCGAGGGCACGCTCGATGTGACTTCGTATCACGTGGGCGGCATGGATCTGCAGACACCGGACGGCATTCACTATCATCTCCAATTAACAAATACCGGGGAGGGCATCGTCCTTTCCGGCGAGGCGAGCTGTGTTGCCACTACGGCATGCGCACGTTGCCTTGCGCCGACGAGCATCGAGGTCTCGGGAGCTGTCGAAGGGTACTACCTGCTCGAGCCCGTCGAGGATATCGACAGTTACGAGGATGACGAATTCGAGGTCATCGATGCTGACGGCAGCTTCGATATCGCTCCGGCCATCGTCGCCGCGCTTGTCTATGCGACGCCTTATGTTGTCCTGTGTAAGGAAGATTGCGCGGGCCTGTGTCCACATTGCGGAGCCGATCTCAACGAGGGGCCATGTTCGTGCAACCAAGAAGACGAGATTGACCTCCTCAACCCCTTCGCGGTCCTCAAGGACCTCAAGCTCGAAGACGAGTGACATACTCCCGTGGGCTATAAGACATACACCTGCCCCCATGCCGCCCGCTGTGGTGGTTGCGAGTGGCTTTCCGTTCCCTATCCCATTCAGCTCTCACGCAAGCGAGCGATGCTTGA
>CAYLYJ010000065.1:0-8060 GCA_964388185.1 uncultured Coriobacteriaceae bacterium | reverse complement strand
TCATTTCCTGATCCTCCATGGTGCATTCCTTTCGGCAAGCTGCTTGAACTCACCGATTCACCTTACCATTGCCTCCATCTTCTTGTCTCATGAAGCAAAGAATTACATATGATGACTCCCTCCTTCCCTAGCGTCTTGGCACGAGCTGATATCGGCCATCCATGCCACGTTGGATGAGGTTGTCGAGCTCGTATTGGGCAAGGCGCTTCGAAAGCTCGCCGGGAGAGAAGTCGAAGTAGGCCGCAAGCTGCTGGGCGGAAAGCGCCTCGGCAGCAAGCGCACGCAAGACGGGATCGTCGCCGATGAGGTCATCGCTTGCATCGCCCTCCCCCTTCATCGCCCCGTCGACGAGCAGCTCGTACATGGAATGGGCCCAGGCCAGCTCAATTGCGGAATCGAGGGTGGCAGTATCGACGACGCAATAGGCACCCTGGGCGATGAGATGATTGGTGCCGCGCGAGTTGGGCGAGGTGATGGAACCGGGTATGGCGGCTACATCGCGATTGGCGCGCAAAGCTGCATCTGCCGTCGAGAAGGTTCCGCTCGGAAGGCCTGCCTCGACGATGAGCACGAGCGCGGCAAGTCCCGCGATGATGCGGTTGCGCCGCACGAAAGTCGGGCGCAGGGGCTGGGTACCCCAGGGGTTTTCGGAGATAACAGCACCTTGGGCATCTATGACACGCTGGAACAATTCGCGACCGCGTTTGGGATAGGTCACATCAGCACCCGAGCCAAAGACAACGACTGTCGGACAGCCGCCATCGAGCGCCGCGCGATGCGCGCACTGGTCGCATCCCATCGCGCCACCGGAGATGATGGGAATGCCGCGCGAAGCAATATGCGAGGCGAACATCTCGGCACAGGCCAGGCCATAAGGCGTTGCCTTGCGAGATCCAATGATGGCGATGCCCGGCTGTAGGACAGCCGGATTGCCGATACCGCAAAGCACGCGAGGCGGGTCGGGCGTATCGCGCAATATGGCCGGATACTCGGCTGAGGCGATGTCGATTTCGAAGCGCGGGCCGTTTAGCTGGCATGAATCGTTCATGCTCACTCCAAGTTATTGTCGACGCGATACATGCATGATTCGAGCAGGTGCTCATCACAGACCGCCTCGCTGTCATCGAGGTCGGCGATTGTGCGTGCCACGCGCAAGATGCGCATGATGCCACGCCCCGAGAGAAAGTGCTTGCGCGCCATATCCTCGATGAGCTTGCGACCACTCGATGTGAGGTCACACGACTCGATGACTTCATGCGGCGTTATGTTCGCAAGCGAAATCGCGTGCTCCCCACGCCGTGCTGCACGTTCTCGAGCCGCAAGCACCTCGTCGGCAATCCGGGCAGATGTCATTCCCCGGCCACTTTGCAAGACACGTGTGGGATCGACACGGGACACCTCGCAAATGAGATCGATTCGATCCTTGAGCGGCCCTCCGAGCTTTGCCTGGTAGTGATTGACCTGATGCTCGCTGCAGCGACAACCATGATCCGCATCGCCCAGATATCCACACGGGCACGGGTTGGATGCGGCAATGAGCTGAAAGCGCGCGGGAAACACCGCACGCGAACCGACCCTGCTCACGACCACCTTGCCGTCCTCGATGGGTTGGCGCAGAGCTTGCAGGGCACCATTTGAGAACTCGGCGAACTCATCGAGAAAGAGAACACCGTTGTGGGCAAGCGACACCTCGCCTGGTCGCACGTTTCCCGACCCGCCACCGACAAGCGATGCAACCGTCGCCGAGTGATGCGGCGCACGAAAGGGACGCACGCCTGCCGTGATGGCCCGTAGATCGAGCCCGGCAACCGAATGGATGAGCGCCGTCTCGATACGCTCGTCCTCGTCGAGCGGCGGCAGGATGCCTGGCAGACGCCTGGCTAACATGCTCTTTCCCGCCCCAGGAGGCCCAATGAGCAGCGCGCCGTGCCCGCCGGCGGCAGCGATGGTGAGAGCGCGCACGGCAAATTGCTGACCGACTACGTCACGGTAATCGAGCTGCTCGTCATCTTGCGCCGCCACAAACGTATCCGGTGGCGAAAACGAAGCCGAGCGCAGCTGGGCAAGATGATCGATGCATACGTGATCGAGCCCCGTAAGCTTGGGCATGCATGTCGCATCAGAAGCCGATAGCAACCGCAGATGATCTTTCTGAGCCGCAATGGCGTAGGCAAGCAGGCCATCAACACGGCGCACGGCACCGTCAAGGGCGAGCTCGCCCACCGCCAAGGTCTCCTCGACGAAGCACGGGTTGATCTGACGCGTGGCAAGGAGATACGCAATCGCAATGGGCAAGTCAAACCCTGAACCGCTTTTACGCACGCAGGCGGGTGCGAGATTGATGACGACATGACTGCTCGGCATATCGAAGCCAGCGGCTCGCACGGCGCTGCGCACGCGCAGACGCGCTTCTTGAACGGCCGCGTCGGCCATACCGACAATATGCCAGCCCGGCAGACCCGGCCCAACCTCGATCTCGACCGTAACGGGCACGGCCTGCACACCATAGAGGGCGCAGGTGGGAACGGCGGCGCGCACTGTCCTAGAAGCACTCATTGAAGCAACCCTTGTGATGGCGCAGCATGGCACGATGCGGAGCCGTGACGCAGATGGCGATGGCGTCGAAGCGCACGCTGTCGTTGTCATCCCAATCGTCCGTGACCATCATGTAGCACAGGGCGATGCGCTCGTAGCGACTCTGCTTGCTACGCGTAATCGCCTCCTCGGGAAGGCCCGCCTCGACGCTCTGGCGCGTCTTCACTTCGATGAAGCACAGCGTGCCCTCTGGGTCGCGGGCGATGATGTCCGCCTCGCCGAAGCGGCAAAACCAATTGCGCTTGACAATCGCGTATCCGCGGGACTTGAGATAGCGCACGGCCGCCTCCTCGCCCTTCCTGCCAAGTTCCTGGCGCGATTCGATATGGCCTTCCTGCTCGTAGGGATCACCGCAGAACTCCTCGGGCGAGATGTCGAAGCACCGATCGGGTGGGACACCTTCCGCGCAGGCGGATTCATCGGCCCCGGGCCCTTCGGGCAGATCTTCGTCGAAAGCGTCTCGCGCCTTCTCTGCCTCAATCTCGTCTTCGAATGCGTCTTCAAGCTCCTCCTCGAGGCCACCGTCGGCATCCCGTCCTTCGATGGCAAGCTCGCCTGCCTCCTCGTCGGGCGTATCTTCGAGTTCTTCGTCTCGGTCTTCCTCGTCGTGTGCGGGACATGCGATCTGCTCTTTCGAAACCATGTGCATCCTTCCTCGTCAAAGGTCAGTGCACGAAATTGTTTCAGGCGCATCTAACAGAATCGCCGAATGTCCGTGGTCGAATCACCGAATTCCTTCCGTGGAATTTCGGGCATGCGTCCAACAAAACTCGGAGCGAATTCCTCCGTCATTTTCGCTATGCACAACGTACGAGCCGTGGGATACTGGGCAGATCAGGCGACGAGATGGAGGAGCCATGAAAGAGGAACGCGCCGAGTACATCGCCAACATCCGTGCCCTTGACGGGGATGTCGAGGGAAGGAAAATGGCGCTTGCGTTCATCGACGAATCCGACGTGTGGGTTCACGGCAAGCCCGCGCCGTTTCCCTACGTGCCGTATCTGTTCAACGCAGACGACCGCGCCTATATCGCCGAGCAAGTCACGACGATGCACCGTATCCTCTGCAAGGTCATACGGCGTTATCTTGACGACGAGAACTACCGCGAGCTCTTCCACTTCCCCGATGATCTGCATCGTCTCATCATGTTGCCCTGCGACTATGACGACCCTCTGCCCATGGCACGCTTCGACCTCTTCTTGAGCGAAGATGACCTGAGCTACAAGTTCTGCGAGTTCAACACCGATGGCAGCGGTGCCATGTCACGCGACTTCATGATCGGCGAGGCGCTCATGCAGGGCGAGGCGTATCGCCGCTTCTCGCAGGAGCACGAGCTCAGGCAGTTCGAGCTCTTCGACACTTGGGTCGACACGTTCATGCGCATCTACGAGTCGCGCCCCAGTGCACGCCCCCATCCCGCCATTGCGGTCACCGACTTTCGCGAGAGCGGCGTCTTCAGCGACTTCAATCGCTTCATCAGCGCGTTCCAGAAAGCGGGATACGACGCGCGCTTCACCGATATACGCGACTTCGAGTTTGACGGCGAGCATCTTGTCGACTCGACCGACGGATGCATCGTCGATGCCATCTACCGCCGGGCGGTCACGAGCGAGATATTGCAGCACCCCGGCGAATGCGATGCCCTCATCGATGCCGTGGCGGCGGGCAAGGTATGCCTCATCGGGCACTTCCGTACGACGGTCGTGCATTCCAAGGAGGTCAACATCGCCTTGTTCGACAAGCGCACGCGTGCGTTCTTAACCGAGGAGGAAGCCGCCTTCGTAGACGCACACGTGCCGCGTACCTATCGCCTCGAAAGTGGCGTGAACGGCTTCACGCTCGACGAGGTCAAGGACAACAAGGACGCCTGGATCATCAAGCCTGCCGACGACTACGGCGCCCATGGCGTCTACCCCGGCGTCGACTTCGACCAGGCGCAATGGGAGGCCATCGTAGACGAGAACCTCGATGCAGGCTACATCGTACAGGAGTTCTACCAGCCGCCTCGCGTCGACATCATCAACACGGTCATCGACGACGATAATCCCTGTCTCGTCGAGTCATGGCAGTCCATGCCCGGCGTCTACCTATACGGAGGCGAACCCGTGGGCTTCTACTGCCGTCTTGGTAACGAGGGCGTCATCGCCATCGACCACGGTGGCCTATGTGCGAATAGCTTCGCGGTTGACTAGTCGAGGGCCAGCTCGGCAGCTGTCCTGAGACGCTGCTCGACGACGGCACGATCCAGGAGCTCGATGGACTCGAAAAGCGGCGGACTCACCATGTTGCCGCACACGGCCACGCGAATCGGCTGGAAAACGAACTTCGGCTTGGCGCCGAGCTTCTCGAGCAGGCCACGCAACGCAGCTTCGATGCCCTCGACCGTCCACTCGCAATCCGCGAGCACTGCAGCGCCCTCAAGCAGGGCCGTCTTCGCGCCCTTGCCCTCCTTACGAAGCACCTTCTCGACGCTCTTCTCGTCAAGCTCGATATGCTCGTCGAGCAGGTAGGCAATCATGGGAACGGCCTCGGTCATGAGCTTGACGCGCTCGCTCACGAGTGGATAGATGGCCTCCAGACGCGGGCGCATCGCCTCGACGCCGGCTTCGTCTGTCGCATACCCCGCTTCGATGAGGTACGGTGCGAGCACGTCAACGAAAGCTGCCGCACCCATCTGCTGGATGTACTGGCTGTTGATCCACTCGAGCTTGTCGTAATCGAGCGAGCTCGGGTTCTTGCTGATACGCTCGAGCGTAAAGAGCTTGGCCATCTGCTCGCACGTGAACAACGTAGTCTCGCCATCAGGTGCCCATCCGAGCAGCGCCAGATAGTTGAACAGCGCATCGGGCAGGTAGCCCATATCGCGATATTCCTCGACACTGGCCGCGCCATGACGCTTGGAGAGCTTCTTGCCATCCGGACCGCAGATCATCGGCAGATGGGCGAAGGTCGGCGTGGGATAGCCGAGGGCCTCGTAGACGAGGACTTGACGCGGCGTGTTGGAGAGATGGTCATCGCCGCGGATGATGTGCGTCATCTTCATGTTCACGTCATCGCAGACAACCGCGAAGTTATAGGTGGGCGTACCGTCGCTACGCACGAGGATCATGTCGTCCATGAGGGCGGCATCGAACTCAGCATCGCCGTGGATAACGTCATGCACGACGATGGTACCGCGATCCTCGGGGACCTTGAGGCGCCACACATGGGGCTCGCCTGCATCGATACGGGCCTGGGCCTCCTCACGGCTCAAGCTGCGACAGGGATCGGGCTCGTTGGCAGCGCCGGCCTGCACGGCCTCGCGACGAGCCGCGAGCTCTTCGGAGGTGCAAAAACAGGGGTAGACGTTGCCGCTCTCCTTGAGCTGCTCGAGAGCTTCCCTATAGGTATCGAAACGCTCGGTTTGCATATAGGGGCCGTAGTCGCCGCCAATATGCGGACCCTCGTCCCAGTCGAGACCGAGCCACTTCATGGCGCGGATGATAAGATCGATGTTCTCCTTCGTGGAGCGCTCGGGATCGGTATCCTCGATACGCAAAACGAAGGTACCGTCCATCGCACGTGCGAACGCCCAGTTATAGATGGCGGTACGCGCACCACCGATGTGCAGCTTGCCCGTCGGCGATGGGGCAAAGCGAACTCGAACATCACTCATATCGTTTCCATTCCTCGTACTCATTCTAAAAAGAGGGGATAACGCCGTGCGCTATCCCCTCTCGACTGACGTGCAGTTAAAGGAGCGTTACTCGCCAAGCTCGATGCGGGCAAAGGAGACGACCTTAATGTCGTCGCCGATCTCCTTGGCGCACTTCGCGATGTAGGCACCCACGGTGGTGTCGGGATCCTTCACGAAGTCCTGCTCAACAAGGCAGTTCTCCTTGTAGAACTTCTCCATACGGCCCGTGGCGATCTTTTCCTGGATGTTCTCGGGCTTGCCGGACTCAGCGGCTTGAGCCTTGTAGATCTCGAACTCATGCTCGCGGATGTCCTCAGGCACGCTGTCCTTGTCGAGCGACACGGGATTGGTCGCCGCAATCTGCATGGCAACGTCCTTGCCCATAGCCAAGAAGCGCTCGTCGGTAGCAGTAGCCTCGTTGTTGAACGTGAAGCCCACGAGCACGCCGATGCGGCCGTTCATGTGGATGTAGGGAACCAGGGCACCCGTACCCTCGATCTCGAGGCGCTTGAAGTTCGAGATCTGCATGTTCTCACCGATGATGTGGATGGCCTCGGTGAGCGTGTCGCCGACCTTCTCGCCCTCGTACTCGCTCTCGAGGAGCTCGTCGACGGTAGCGGGATCATTGTGGACGACGGCGCGCGTGAAGGTGTCGCAGTAGTCCTGGAACTTGTCGGTGAGGGCGACGAAGTCGGTCTCGCAATTGATCTCGACGACGGCACCCTTGCGCGCATCGTTCTTGCAGACGGCGACGTTGACGCGGCCCTCGTTGGTCGCGCGACCGGCCTTCTTCGCGGCCTTGGCAAGACCATGCGTGCGCAGCACGTCGACTGCCTTCTCGAACACGCCCTCGGCTTCGGTGAGGGCCTTCTTGCACTCCATCATGCCAGCTCCGGTTGCCTCGCGGAGCTCCTTGACCATCTTTGCGGTGATCTCTGCCATTACTCTGCAACCTCCTCGGTCTTCTCTTCGATTTCTTTAATGGTGGACTCGGAAACCTCGACCCTCTCGGAAATCTCGGGCTCCTCGGGAATAGCGGGGACTTCCTTGTCCGCATCCGCAGTCATTTCCTGCTCGGTAACAACCGTGCCGGAACCGGCGATGAGAGCATCGGCGGCGAGCTGGCACAGGAGGTTGACCGAACGGATGGCATCATCGTTTGCGGGAATGCCGTAATCGATATCATCAGGATCGGCGTTGGTGTCGATGAGGCCGACGATGGGGATGTGCAGACGATGGGCCTCGCGCACGGCGTTGTCCTCGTGCTTGGTGTCAACGATGAACAGTGCATCGGGCAGGTCGTGCATGTTACGGATGCCGCCCAGGGCGAGCTCGAGCTTGGTATGCTCCTTGTTGAGACCGGCCTGCTCCTTCTTGGTGTACGCATCGAAGCGACCATCGGCCTTCATGGCCTCGATCTCCTCCATACGCTGGACACGCGTGCGAATCGTGGCGAAGTTGGTGAGCATGCCGCCCATCCAGCGATAGTTGACGTAGGGCATGCCACAGCGCTCGGCAGCGGTCTTGATGGGCTCCTGTGCCTGCTTCTTGGTGCCGACGAAGAGAACCTTCTTGCCGGCGGCGCCCAAGTTGTAAAGGAAACTGTACGCATCATCGATAGCGTAGAGCGTCTTCTTGAGATCGAGGATGTAGATACCGTTGCGCTCGCCAAAGATGTACGGTTTCATCTTCGGGTTCCAACGGCGGGTCTGATGGCCGAAATGAACGCCGGCCTCCAGAAGGGACTTGATGGACACAGTCGTAGCCATATGTGGTAAACCTCCAGTTT
>CAYLYJ010000064.1:0-8197 GCA_964388185.1 uncultured Coriobacteriaceae bacterium | reverse complement strand
GCAAGGTGCGCGGCCACATCACGACGGCTGCCGATGCGAGCGAGGACGAGATCGTCGCCGCGGCCCTCGAAGCCGTCGCCGACCGCATCGAGGGGCTCACCGTGCGCAAGACCATCGTCGCCCCGACCGTCGTCAACGTCGTGGCGAATTAGGGGCGAGCAGCGGCCATCGCTTGTCAGCTGCATAATGGAACATAGCGCACGCCAGAGCTCCGAGACCTAGTCGCTCTGGTTGCACCCCATGTTCCGCTATGCAATCGGGCTGCGTGACGCGCCTGGAGACGATGTGACAGGGGTCAGGCCCCTGTCACCCACCGCGCGAAAATGTGACAGGGGCCTGACCCCTGTCACATTCTTGACGTTGCGAGGAATCCGAGTAAAATAGGGTAGCTTGTCAAAGCGCCCGTTTTGCGTGCTTTGAGGCTGCTCGCAGCCACGGTACGGCTTTCTACGCCGCCGTTAAGTCAGAGAAGTCGAGGAGAAAGTGGGATTTGCCCCGCTTTCTTTGTTTGTAAGGAGACAGTAGGTGAACAGGGAAGACAGGCTGATAGAGGCGCTCGAGCCGCTCGCGAGCGAGCATGGACTCGATCTCGTGACGGTCGAGGTGGCCGGCACGCGCAAGCGCCCCATCCTGCGCGTGTTCCTTGACACGCCGGCCGGCGGTATCACGCTCGACGAGCTCGTCGACGCCCAGGAGTGGGTGGATGCCACGATTGAGGAGGCCGATCCGTTCATCGAGTCGTACGATCTCGAGGTCTCGTCTCCCGGTATCGACCGACCGTTGCGCAAACGCACCGATTTCGACCGCTTCGCGGGCGAGATGACGGTGGTCTACCTCAAGCCAGGTGCCGCGCGCAGCAAGTACACGGGGATTTCGCATGGGCTCGATGGTGATGAGCTCGTGCTCGAAATGGAAGATGGCACGATGGAGCGCATTGCCTTCGATCGCATCAAAAAGGCGCACATCATCGGCCAGATCGACTTTAGCGGACGCAATTTCGATGACGAAGACGCTCCGCTTGGCCAGGACAACTAAATAGGGAGGAACCATGTCATCAGAACTCATCAGTGCACTTACCGATCTTGCCACCGAGCGCGGCATCGATCAGCTTGCCGTCCTCGAGCGTCTCGAGCAAGATCTTGCGCGCAGCTATAAGGGCATCCTCGACCTCGATTGGGATGCACAGGTCACCATCGACCGTGAAAGTGGCCGCATCTTCGTCTACGAGATGGTCGGTATCGGCGAGGAGGATCCCGAGACTGGCGAGTACGAGGACTACGAGCCGCGCGACGTCACGCCGGACAACGTGTCGCGCATCGCCGCCCAGAACGCCAAGCGCGTCATCAACGAGATCGTCCGTGACGCGGCCCGTGCGAGCATCTACAAGGAGTTCGCCGATCGCAAGGGCGAGCTCATCACCGGCACCGTGCTCCAGACCACACCCGACTTCACCATCATCAAGATTCGCGATGGCGTCGAGGCCGAGCTGCCGCACTTCGACAGGCGTCGCAACGAGAACGAGCGTAACGAGCGCCCCAACAACGAGTACTACCAGCATAACCAGCGCATCAAGGCGCTCATCATCGACGTTCGTGACCCGAGCCAGCAGGCTCAGGGTGCCACGCGCATGCGCGATGGTGGTAACCGCCCGAGCATCATCGTGAGCCGCACGCATCCCGACCTCATCCGTCGACTGCTCGAGCTCGAAGTGCCCGAGATCTACGATGGCGTCGTCGAGGTCAAGTCGGTCGCGCGCGAGGCCGGCGCCCGCTCCAAGATCGCCGTGCATTCCCGCGAGTCCAACCTCGATCCGGTCGGCGCCTGCGTCGGCCCCAAGGGCTCGCGCATCCGCATGGTCGTGGGCGAGCTGCGCGGCGAGCGTATCGACGTCATCCAGTGGAGCGAGGACCCGGTGACTTTCGTGGCCAATGCGCTTTCACCGGCCAAGGTCTCCAATGTTCTCATTGATGAGGATTCGCATTACGCGACCGTCGTCGTTCCCGATGACCAGCTCTCGCTCGCCATCGGCAAGGAGGGCCAGAACGCCCGTCTCGCCGCGCGTCTGACTGGCTGGCACATCGACATCAAATCGGCGAGCCTCGTTGCGGCCGATGGTGGCTCGCTGGCATCCATGACCTCGCTCATTGACGAGGACGAAGAGGTCATCGAGGAGCCGGTGGACATGCGCTGCGAGTACGTGAGTCCCGAGGGTGTGCGTTGCCGCAACCATGCCCGTCCCGGTTCGCATTTCTGCGGCATCCACTCCGACGGTCAGGTATCCGATGAGGAAGAGGAGTCCCTCATCTAATGACGAAGAAGACCCCCATACGAACCTGCATCGCCTGTCACGCAAGCTCAGACAAGCGCACGCTCGTGCGCTTCGTCCGCACGGTTGACGGCGGTGTCGCACTCGATGCGAGTGGCAAGGCGGCGGGACGTGGGGCCTACGTGTGTGCGGAGAGGGCATGCTTCGAGAAAGCATGCGAGAAGCGTCTGCTGGGCGGTCGCTTGCGCACCAAGGTGGGAAACGATGACTACGAACGGCTTCGGGCCGACTTTGACGTCTACATGAGCGCGTTGGGCGCGACGTCAGCAGGGGATAGGTGATAGTGAACATGGCAGGAATGCGCGTACACGAACTGGCCAAGGAGTTCGGGATGACCTCCAAGGAGCTCGTTGAGAGACTCAAGGAGATGAAGATTCCCGTCAAGAATCACGCGTCCACGCTTGTCGACGCATACGTCGACAAGATCCGCAAGGAGCTCGGCCCCGAGCTCGAGAAGCGTGGCGATCAGGCTCAGGAAGACACCGCGAAGGACGTCGCGGAGGAGCAGGCCAGTGCCGAGGAAGAGGAGCGCAAGCGCCTCGAGGAAGAGCACAAGAAGGCCGCCCAGGCTGAGATGAAGCGTCGTCAGAAGGAGCAAAAGCGACGCGAGGCCGCCGAGGCGGAGGCGAAGGCCGCCAGTCAGCAGGACACCGAGACCGCCGAGGAGGAGGAAGCCAAAGCAAAACCGGCCAGATCCTCGGTCTTCGACGGGCTTCTCTCTCAGATCGCGGCCGAGAGCAATCGCCTGACGCAGGAGAAGCGCGAGGCAGCCGAGGCAAGAAACGCCGAGGCCGAGCAGACGGCTCCCGAGCCCGCGCAGCCCGAGTCGCCATATCGTGAGAAGGGTGCCAAGAAGAAGAAAAAGGGCCGCCGCGACGTCGAGGTCGATTCCGAATCCGAGGATGACCGCTATCGCCAGATGGCGCAGGCCGTCGAGCAACTGCAGCGCGACAAAGTGCTCGAGGAGGCTCGTGCCGCCGTTGCCGAGGCCGAGAAGCAATCGACCGGTCGCCGCAAGAAGCGCAAGGAGCGCCGCGCCGCCGAAGCTGCCAAGAAGGCCGAGGAAGAGGCGCTGCGCAAGGCCGAGATCACGGGCGTGCCCGTTGGCGTCGTGCAGGTCACGAGTGGTATCACGGTGGGCGAGCTCGCCGACGCGCTCGAGGTGCCCGGCAATGAGGTCGTCAAGAGGCTCTTTTTGCTCGGCACGCCGCTCACGCTCACGCAGTCGATGAGCGATGACCTGGTCGAGCTCATCGCCGGCGACATCGGTCGCGAGGTCAAGATCATCTCACCGGAAGAGGAGATGTCGTTTACCTTCTACGATGACGAGAAGGATCTCAAGCCACGTCCGCCCGTCGTCACCGTCATGGGTCATGTCGACCACGGCAAGACCTCACTGCTCGACGCCATCCGCCATTCGGGCGTGCAGCAGGCCGAGGCCGGCGGCATTACTCAGGCTATCGGCGCATCCGTGGTCTGGATCAATGGTAACCAGATCACCTTCATCGACACGCCGGGCCATGAGGCGTTTACCGCCATGCGCGCACGCGGTGCTCAGGTCACCGACATCATCGTCCTGGTCGTTGCCGCCGATGACGGCGTTATGCCGCAGACTATCGAGGCCATCGACCACGCCAAGGCCGCCGACGTGCCCATCGTCGTCGCCATCAACAAGATCGATAAGCCGGGCGCCAATCCCGAGCGCGTGAAAACCGAGCTCGCCGAGCGCGGCGTTATCCCCGAGGAATGGGGCGGCAACAACATGTTCGTCGAGGTCTCGGCCCGCCAGAACCTCAACATCGATGAGCTGCTCGAGACGATTATCTTGCAGGCCGAGGTACTCGAGCTCAAGGCCAATCCCGATACGACTGCGAGCGGCTTTGTCATCGAGGCCAATCTCGATAAGGGACGCGGCCCGGTGGCGACTGTCATCGTGCAGCGCGGCACCCTACACGTGGGCGACGCGCTCGTCGCGGGCGTGTGCTTCGGTCATGTGCGCGCTCTCATCGACCCGAAGGGCAACTCGGTCAAGGAGGCCAAGCCCGCCGACCCGGTCGAGATCTTGGGTCTGTCCTCGGTCCCGAGTGCCGGTGACGAGTTCGCCGTCTTCGAAAACGAGTCCGAGGCCCGTAGCCTGGCTGCCGAGCGCGAGCTCAAGCAGCGCCTGGCTGCCCAGGAGGCCCCGCGTCACATGAACCTCGACGACCTCTTCGCTCGCATCGAAGCCAACAAGCATGCCGAGCTCAATCTCATCGTCAAAGCCGATACGCAGGGCTCCATCGAGGCGCTGCGCGGTGCTCTCGAGAAGATGGATCAGTCCGAGGTGCGCATCAACGTCATCCGCGCCGCTGTCGGCGGCGTCACCGAGACCGATGTCAACTTTGCCGCGGCATCTGATGCCATCATCATCGGCTTTGGCGTGCGCCCGCAGTCGGGCGTGCGTCAGGTCGCCGAGCGCGAGAAGGTCGACATTCGCCTGTATCGCGTTATCTACCAGGCCATCGAGGACATCAACGCCGCGCGTGTCGGTTTGCTCGCTCCCGAAGAGGTCGAGGTCGACACCGGTTCTGCCACCGTGCGCGAGACATTCAAGATGCCCAAGATCGGCGTTATCGCCGGTTGCATCGTCACCGAGGGCGAGATCGCGAACACCGACCACGTCCGCATCGTACGCGATGGCGTCATCGTCCATGATGGCTCCATCATGTCCATGCGCCATTACCGCGATGACGTATCGTCGGTGCGTTCGGGCACGGAGTGCGGCATTGGCATCGAGGACTTCCAGGACATCAAGGAAGGCGACGTCATCGAAGGCTATCGTATCGAGCAGGTCGCCCGTAAGGAATAGACATGAAGCAGTCACCCACATCGCGGCGCGTTAACGAGGAACTACGTGAGAAGATCGCCAACGTGCTGCTGTTCCAGATCGCCGATCCGCGTCTCGAGCTCGTGACGGTCACCGATGTCGAGGTCTCCAAGGACCGCGAGGTCGCCAACGTCTACGTAAGCGCCGAGGCAAGCCGCTACGACGAGGTCATGGAAGGCCTCGAAGCTGCCAAAGGGCGCATACGCTCGCTTGTCGGCAAGGGACTCGGCTGGCGTGTCACGCCCGAACTGCGCTTCTTCATCGACCCGTCGGTCGATGCGGCCGAGCGCATCGCATCGCTTTTCTCTGACGAGGACTAGCGGCACCTGTCGTTTCACGCCACGGCACCACGACAAAGGGATGATTAATGACGAAGCTCGATTACACGCAAGGCATTGAGTTGCTTGACGGAGCACATAGCATCGCCGTATGCGGTCACGTCAATCCGGACGGTGACTGCCTGGGCAGTGCCCTTGCGCTCACGCTCGGCCTGCGTAGCCTTGGCTACGAGGTTACGCCGCTGCTCGCGACGCGCGAACAGCCCAAGCTCTACGATTTCATGGAGGGCTACGAGGACTTCGTGCCCGCCTGCGAATATCATGCCCGTCCGGACGTCTTCATATTGGTGGACGTGCCGAGCGCCTCGCGCGCAGGAGATGGCGAGCACGTGTTCAAGCGCGCGAAGAAGACGATGATGATTGACCATCACCAGGGCGATGCGGCATTTGCCGATGTGGGCTTCGTGGATAGCACGGCTGCGGCAGCTGGCATGCTCGTCTGGGACTTCCTCGAGCAGGCTGGCGTCGAGATGACGCCGGCTATCGCGACGTGCTGCTACACCGCGCTCGTGACCGATACGGGCAGGTTCCAGTTCCAGAACGCCGATTCGCGCGCGCTCATGGCTGCGGCTCGCATGGCGGCAGCTGGTGCGCTTCCGTCCGAGGTCGCGCGCTATGTCTACCAGCGTCGCAGTTGGGCCGCCCTGCAGCTCGAGGCTCTCGTCGTGCGTCGTCTTGAGCTCCTCTTCGATGGCAAGCTCGCCCTGTCCTGGGCATGCGAGGCTGACTTCGAGGAGCTTGGCGCGAGCAAGGAGGACGGCGACTCGCTCATCGATGCGATTCGCCAGCTCGACGGCGTCGAGATCGCCGTCATGCTGCGCGAGCAAGGTCCTATCGTGCGTGGTTCGATTCGCTCCAAGACCGACCGCGATGTCGCCGCCATTGCCGCCAAAATGAACGGTGGCGGCCACAAGGCCGCGGCTGGCTTCACCATTCACGGCAAGCTGCCCGAGGCACGCGCCATCGTCGAGGAGCTCGTCGCGGCATCGCTCGCCGAGCAGCCAAGTGCGTCGATGACGACAGATGCCGAGGTCACCAACACGACGATGTTCGCCAGGATTCGCGAGGACATGCTATGAGCCGTCATTCGCGTGGCGCCAGCGGATTGTGCGGCGTACTCGCGCTCGACAAGCCCTACGGGATGACCTCGCATGACGTGGTCAATCGCGTGCGGCAGATCACGGGCGAGCGACGCGTAGGCCATGCTGGCACGCTTGATCCGGCGGCTACCGGTCTCATGCTCGTGGGCGTGGGCGCGGCGACACGCCTGTCCGAATACCTCACTGGCCATGACAAGGGCTATGACGCGCGTATCGTCTTCGGGGTTGCCACCGATACCGATGATGCACAGGGTCGCGTGCTCGCGAGTGCTGCCGACGAGGAGCTGGCGGCAATCATGCGCACGGTCGACGCACAAGCCGTCCTCGACGAGTTCACGGGCATGCTCGAACAGCTGCCACCCGCGTACTCGGCCATCAAGAAAAACGGTGTTGTCGCGTACAAGGCAGCGCGAGAGGGCAAGGCAATCGAACTAGAGGCGCGCCCCATCACTGTGCATGTGGCACGTCTCGATGCCATGGGCGTGCAGGATATCGAGCTTGCCGACGCTGACGGTGAGACGTGCATGCGCACGCTGCCATATTGGGATGTTCACTTCGACGTGAGCAAGGGCACGTACATTCGTGCGCTTGCGCGCGACATTGGTGCGTACCTGGGATGCGGCTCGCATCTGGGCTCGCTGCGTCGTACTTCGGTTGCGAGCACGAGCATTGAGGAGGCCTGCTCTATCGACGAGCTTTCAAACTGTGCGGAAGAAGGACGTGCGCTTCCCTGGTGCGATCCGGCCAAGCTGCTGGGCTTTCCCGTCATCGAACTTGGCGAGCAGCAGGTTCAATGTGTTGCGAACGGTCGCGAGCTCACGGACGTCGATGCGGGTGAAGGTATGGTTTCGTGTACGTGCGGCCATAAACTGCTTGCGGTCTATAACTTCGTCTCCGGCGCGTGTCGCCCCGCGACAGTCATTCCCGGAGGTGTCGTTGGCGTTGTCTAGGGTGGGACATATCATGCGCGCGGATCCGGTGGGCGGCGTGCCTGCCAATCTGGGTGATGCCGTGCTCGTCATCGGCGTCTTCGATGGCATGCACATCGGGCATCGCGCGATTTTCGCCCAGGCACGCGAGCAAGCTCGCGAGCTCGGTGTGCCGCTTGTCGCCGTGACCTTCGAGCGTGATCCCGACGAGATATTTCGCGCCGATGACCCGAGCTTTGGCAAGCTGCTCTCGAACGAGAGACGACTGGCGATGGTCGCCGAGCAAGCCGAAGGCGGTGTGCTTGCCCTGCCGGCAAGCCCCGAGCTGTTCTCGATGCAGCCGATGGATTTCCTCGACTTCCTAGGGAGCATTGCGCATCCACGAGCCATCTTCACGGGCTCGGACTTTCGCTTCGGCTGCAAGGCGAGCGGCACGGCTGAGGATCTTGGGCGCTGGGCTCTCGCACGCGGCTGCGCATACGTCGCCTGCGAGCTCATCGAGGAAGATGGTGAGGTCATCTCGGCGACACGCATACGCGGCGAGCTGCGCGAGGGTGCGGTTGCGCAGGCAAAGCGCCTGCTTGCGGGTAGGCCACATGCCATCGTCGGCTCGGTCGTGCACGGACGCGGCGCGGGCG
>CAYLYJ010000063.1:0-8358 GCA_964388185.1 uncultured Coriobacteriaceae bacterium | reverse complement strand
TCTTCTTGCCGACCTCCGTCGAACCGGTGATGGTGACGATGGAGATCTTGGGATTGGAGGCAAGCGCGTTACCCGTGAGCGCGCCCGATCCGGTGATGACGTTGATGACGCCCTTGGGAAGGGACGACTTCTCGACGATCTTGGCGAACTCGTATGCGCCGTTGGGGCAATCCGATGATGCCTTGAGCACGACGGTGCAGCCGGCGATGAGCGCCGGGGCGACCTTGCGGCCGATGAGGAACAGCGGGAAATTCCACGGCATGATCTGGCCAGCTACGCCGATGGGCATCTTGTAGAGGAAGATGTTCTCGTTGGGGCGGTCCGACGGGATGATTTGGCCCTTGAGATGACGTGCCTGGGCAGCCATGTACTGCACGTAGGCAGGCAGCCAACCGGCCTCGTCCATGGCCTGCGCAAGCGGCTTGCCCATTTCCTCGGACGTGGTACGAGCCAGGAGCTCCTGGTTTTCCTTGAGAAGCTCGACGAGCTCCATCAGGTAGTTGGCGCGCTCGATGGCGGGAACCTTCTCCCACGACTTCTGCGCCTCGTACGCCGCGTCAACTGCCGCCTCGACATCGGCCTCGGTCGCCATGGGAAAACGCGAGATGACCTCCTCGGTTGCCGGATTGACGTTATCGCGCATCTCGCGATCGCCATTGTCGAGGAACTCGCCGTTGATGAAAAGCTGGACTTCTTTCATTCAAATCCTCCTTTTGACTTGAATGTGGGCGCTCTTGCGCCTACCGCATGAAAACGGTCGCATCGGGCGGCCCGTTTCACCTTGCGCTCCATTGTACTCGCTGACGAATGAAAAGCGGACGAAAAACAGAGCATGCACACGAAGCATGGTCTTCCCTCGCATGGCGAAGTTCGCGTCTTTCGGTGGAGTGACGAATGCCATGTCTGTCATATTTGGTCACAGATGTCAGGGCACGAGGCTCTCCCAAAGTAGTACCATAGCAAGGTCACTGACAAAAAAACGTCATGGATGGGGGCGACGTGACCGTATTTCACCGCGTTACCGAAGGCAAGCTCGGCTCGCATGACGGATGCGTCATAGAAGACGAAGTCTCCCAGGAATTCCTCGACCGCATACCCGGGGGCCTGTTCCGCTATCGCGCAGACGATGAGGGGACCATCGACTACGTGAGCCATGACGTCCTGGATATGTTCGGCTGCAAGACCTACGACGAGTTCTGCGCCATCACCGACAACACCTTTCCCGGCATGGTTCATCCCGACGACCGCGAGCGTGTCCTCTACGAAATCGACGAGCAAATCAAGATAGGTGACAGGGATGCCGTCACCTATCGCCTCAACCGCCCCGACCTTACGGAGCTCTGGGTCGACGACCGTGGCCATTACATCGTCGATGATAGCGGTACCGCCTGGTTCTACGTCACCATCATCGACATCTCCGACAAGGTGAGCAGCCAGCGTCAGCTCGAACGCGCCGAGGAGCGCGTCGACATGCTCACCATGCTCTCTCGCGATGTCGTGTTCGACATCGATTGCCAAGGCCAGACCGGCGAGCTCTTCGGTGACTTCGAGACGCGCTTCGGGCGGCCTCCCCTCTCGAGCGATCTCATCCTGCGCAAGCGCTGCGATAAGGACTGCGATGTTGCCCTCGAGATACACGACATCGAATCTCTACGCGAGGTGATCGAAAAAGGCGACTTCATTGACATCGAGACATCGCTGCCCGATGCCGAGGGAAACCCCATCTGGTGCCGCTACCAGTCTTTCGTGATCTTCGATGACGCTACCGGCCTGCCCGTACGTCACGTCGGCCGCCTGCTCGACACGCATGCGATGGTCATGCGCGAGGCAAACCTACGCAGGATGGCCGAGCTCGATGGTCTCACGGGTATATTCAATCGCAAAGCGGCCCTCGCGCGCATCGAACAGGAGCTCAGCGGCGATAGCTGCCGTGATGGCTGCTGCTTGTTCCTCATTGACGTCGATGACTTCAAACAGGTAAACGACGGTTTCGGCCACCCCGAGGGCGATCGAGTGCTCCAGGAAATCGCACGCTTCCTCACTCGCAACATGCGCAAAGACGACATCATCGCCCGCCTCGGTGGTGACGAATTCGCCATCTTCGCGGCTGGTCTGGGAAACGAGCCTGCCTTGAGCCGTGTGCTCGGCAAGCTATCTGCAGGCCTGTACACCGAGCATGATCGCCCCGCCGACATGCCCGCCGACCTGCATCCCTCCATAACCATCGGAGCTGCCGCAACGACACGCTACCCCGTCGCTTTCGATGAGCTCTACCAAGTGGCTGACGAGGCGCTCTACGTCGCCAAGCGGGCAGGAAAATCACGCGCCACGCTGCGTCATCTCGACTGAGGCCGATACGTTTTGCACGCGCAGCTACTAGCGATTCGAAGGCTCTAGAGGCAAGCGCAGGATGAAGGTGCTTCCCACGCCCAAGGCGCTCTCGACGTCTATGTCCCCTCCATGATAGAGGGCGGCGTGCTTCACGATGGCAAGACCGAGTCCCGTGCCCCCTGTCTCCTTCGAACGGCTTTTCTCGGTGCGATAGAACCGCTCGAAAATCTTCTCGCGATCCTGCTCCGAAATGCCGATGCCGTCATCGCTCACGCGCACGGCGATGCACGGCTTCTCGGACATTTCGTCGACCTCGACGCACACGCCAACCGAACCTCCCTCGTCCGAATAGCGAATGCCGTTTTCCACGAGGTTCGAAACCGCCTGCTCGAGAAGCGCCTCGTTGCCCAGTGTGCGCAGCTCGGCACCAGAAAACTCAAGATCGACGCCATGCTCGCGTGCAAGGGGACGCAAGCGCTCGCATGTACGCTGCACGAGTTCGAGCATGTTGATGGGAACGCGCTCGGCGCTCGCAAACGACGACTCATCAAGACGCGAAAGCGTGAGGACGTCGTTGATGAGCGCCCGCAGGCGCTGTGATTCGAGATAGATGCGCCTTGCGAATTCCTCCACGTCGGCGGGATCGACCAATCCGCTGGCAATCATCTCGGCCGATCCGGAAATGACCTGCAACGGCGTCTTCATCTCGTGAGAGACGTTCGCAGAAAACTCGCGACGCAGACCATCCGCCTCCTTCAGCTCCTCGTTCTGTCGCCTGAGCTGTTCCTTTTGCTCGTCGATACGCAGCAGAAGCGGGCGCATCTCCTCGTAAGCATCGCCGGAAAGCGGATCATGCACGTCAAGCTCGTCAAGCGGACGCATGATGCGCGAGGTGAGGAAACGTGAGAGCATGATGACGAGAATCAGAGCGATGACGAGGACGACTCCGACGGGCAGGGCCATCGAGCCGAGAAAGGCCGGCAAGGAGAGGCGCTCCTCGCTCACGCGCACGAAGTAACCATCGGAGAGACGTTCGGCGACGTACACGGTATCCCTGTTCAGGGTATCCGAATGGCGCACCAGTACTCCTTCGCCAGCGTGCTCGGCAGCGAGCATCTCTGGACGTTCGAAATGATTCTCGAGGGCCCCGCCCCTGACTGCGGTATCGAAGATGACATCACCGGCAGGATCGATGAGGGTGAATCGCTCGGGACCGGCAAACTGCTGCTCGAGCACCGCGACACGCGCATCAGCGGAATACCCCTCGAGTACCTGGGCGCACGACCGTGCCTGTTCGACGAGTAGGTCTTCCGAACGCTCCTCCTCGGAAAAGTACGCGACCGTCACCAAGGCAATGGCCGTCGCGAGAATGGCGACAAGCGTGAAGGCGAGCACCGTCACCAGGATGCTGCGCGAGAGACTGCGCCCATGACGTGCAGAAGCGGCGGCGCTCATGTCTCGTCCTCGGGACGCAGACGGTAGCCGACGCCACGGACGGTCTTGAGGATGGAGCTTAGCCCGGTCTGAGCTTGCTCAAGCTTCTGACGCAGCGTCTGCATGTGAACGTCCACCGTGCGCGTCGTGCCGATAAACTCCGAGCCCCACACTTCCTCGAAGAGCTGCGCACGCGAGAGTGCATGGCCCGGATTCTCCATAAGCACTTTGAGCAGCTCAAACTCCTTGAACGTGAGGTCTATCGGGTTTCCTCCCACCTCGACCCTCCGGGCGTGAGGGTCGAGCACGAGGGAATTGCAGACGAGGGTCCCCTCCCGCACGGTCATTGACGAGCGCCGGGTGCGGCGCAAGAGCGCGTTCGCACGCGAGATGAGCTCCATCATCGAGAACGGTTTCGCAAGGTAATCGTCAGCACCGGCATCAAGTCCGCTAATCGTATCGAGCTCGGTGCCCTTGGCCGTGAGCATGATCACGGGAACGTCGCAAAGGCGTGCGTCAGCACGCAGCCGGGCGAGTATGCCCAGACCATCGGTGCCGGGCAACATGATGTCGAGGAGCACGAGAGCAGGAACATCATCGGCGCATGCCGCGAAAAACGCATCGGCGTCGGGAAAGCCCCTTCCCTCGAATCCGGCTTGGCGAAGCGCATAGAGTGTCAAATCGCGAATGTTCTCGTCGTCTTCGACGTAGAAGACGAGCGCAGCGGACTCCCGTGTCGTCATGCATGCCCCCTTCGCGCCATCAAAACACGTCAATTCTACCTCAGCATGCTCATGCCGCAGAGCACTCCCCGGGACCAAGGGATCCCGACGAGGTGGCGATGTCATGCGGGCGCACCGGACGCTCGGGCAGTATCAACATGACGAGTTTCATCATGAGCGAGACGAGCGGGAGCCAAATGAGCGTCATCACGACGTTGAAGCAGGTGTGCGCGTTGGCAATCTGCCGCGCGATGATCTCGACTCCCTCGCCAGCGGGCGGAATGGCCGCCACGACGGCCGCGAAGGGACCGGTCAATCCGACGAAGAGCAGACAACCCGATAGGTTGAAGATGCAATGCGCCAGGGCGACGCGCTTGGCATCACGCGACTGGCCGATGGAGGCGAGAAGCGCCGTGACGGTCGTTCCCAGATTGTCTCCGAGCAAGATGGGAATGGCGCCCTCGAGACCGAGGACGCTCGCTCCATCGACGCCTGGCTGGGCGGCGAAGTTCTGCAGCACTGCGATGGTCGCACTCGAGCTCTGCACGACAAGCGTCATCACCGTGCCCACGAGGACACCGAGAACGGGTACGCCCGCGACTTGAGCGATCATCTCCGTAAAGACGGGACTTTCCGCCAGGGGCTTCATGACCGATCCCATGGTTTCTATGCCGACGAAGAGCAGGCCAAAGCCGAATATCGCCCGTCCCGACAGCTTCATCCGCTCACCTCTGGCAAGCGCCATGACGAGAAAGCCGACCGCAACGAACAGCAAGATGTAATCTGAGAGCTTGAACGCGATGATCTGCGCCGTTATGGTCGTTCCGATATTCGCGCCCATGACGATGGGAATCGCCTGCCGAAGACTCATGAGCCTCGCGCTCACGAATCCGATGACCATGACTGTCGTAGCACTCGAACTCTGCAATACAGCGGTTGCAAACGCGCCGGCTAGAACACCCATGACCGGATTCTTCGTCACGGCAGCAAGGATGGAGCGCATTCGCTCGCCTGCCGCTTCCTGCAAGCTTCCGCTCATCGTGTTCATGCCGTACAGAAAGATCGCCAGGCCTCCTGCAAGCCCCAAGATGATCTTCATGATCTCATTGACGTCCACCTTCGTCCCTCTCCTCTAACGTCTGCCGCAAGGTAAAGTCTACGGAGGCAATGTACGGACGACGTAAGAGGACGGTAAAGTCTCTGTAAAGTCGCTGCTTTCCCGCGATGGCGAATAGAATGATGTCTGAATCGGGTATGCCCCTCGGGTGAAAAGGACGTTCGCTTGCGTGAAAAGCTCTCGACCGCAGCCGTCGGATGAAGGATAATGACCAGAATGGTACCCCACCACCTGAAAGGCTGGGTCACAGCATATGAAGAGCATCGACAAGTCACTCAATATCAGACGTAACAGGATCCTTGCCGCGTGCGCGGCAATTGTCATAGTGATCGCCGCGCTCCTGATGTTCATGAACGTCAACACGGAGCGCATCACGTCGCAAAATGCCGACTATCTCGAAGGCACGACCGAACAGACCTCCCGACGCGTCAACGACTTGCTCAACAACGGCCTTGCCACGGTCGAAACGGCAGCCAAGGTATACGGGCAGACCCTGACCAGCCCTAGCGTCGACCCGGACACGGCAGTCCAGATGATCAACTCAACCCAGTTCAACTACACCTTTCTCATCACCGCCGATGGCGTGGGACACAATATCGACGGACGCACTGAAGAGGTGAAGGACAAGGAGTATTACATCAAGGGCATGCAGGGTGAGAGCGGCATCTGCGCAGTCGAGAACGCCGCCTTCAATGAGCATCGCATCATCGCGTTCTATGCCCCCATCCTCTATCAGGGAACGCCCGTCGCCGTCTTTGCCTGTGTCTACAACGAGGCGACGATGGCCGAATATATGAGCACGAGTTTCTTCGGCGTCGAGACCGCCACCTACCTTTGCGATCGTAACGGCAATGTCCTGGCAAAGTCGAGCATGAGCGACGAGATCGATTACTCGGTGCTCGACTCGAAGCTCAGCGATTCGCTCAAGGACATCACCCCCGAAGAGCTCGCGCAATCCCTCGCCCTGAGTTCCTCGTTCAACTTCAGCTATAACGCCTCCTCCGGCGAGGGCAGCGTATACGTTGCCCAACTCACCTCATCGGATTGGATGATTCTGCGTATCTTCCCCGAATCCGTTACGGCGAAGATGGTATCGTCTGCTAACGCGGCGGGCATTATCCTCGTTGCGGGCGTGGTCGTCGCCTGCCTGCTCTTCATCGTCGTGCTCGTGTTCCAGTCACGCAAGCAGAAGGATCGTCTGCTGCTCGAACGGCAGGAGGCGACACGCATCATTGACGCCTCCACGAACCTGTTCAGCCGCTTGCTCGCCATCGACCTCGCAAACGACAGCTACGAGTACCTCAAACGCGAGGGATTGGACGACTCCCTTCCCACGGACGGCAAGTTCAGCGATTTGCGTTCCTACTGGAAACGCATGGCCAACGATACCGACATCGAGCGCCTCTGCGAGCTAGATGACATCGAGACGTTACGAGAACGCCTGCAGCCCGGCATCCCCTACCTCCAGTGCGAATATCGCGTCATGCGCGGCGACGAGGAACGGTGGCTGCAGGTCTCCACGCTCTGCATCGCCCGCGACGCCCACGCGCTCCCCACCGACATACTCGTCACCATCCAGGATGTCACGGAGCAGAAGGCCGCCGAACTCGCATCGCGCCAGGCTCTCGAGGACGCGTTCCAGGCCGCCGAACACGCATCGCAGGCCAAGAGCGACTTCCTCAATTCCATGAGCCATGACATCCGCACGCCCATGAACTCCATCATGGGCCTCACGGCCATCGCGAGCATGCACACCGATGATCCCGAGCGCGTGCGCGAGTGCCTTGCCAACATCTCTTCAGCAAGCCATCACCTGCTCGGTCTCATCAACGAGGTCCTCGACATGGCCAAGATCGAGTCGGGCTCCATCGGGCTCACGGACGAGGAGTTCGAGCTTTCCGACTCCATCGAAAAGCTCCTGACCATCGTCAACCCCCAAATCGTCGCCAAGAACCTCGACCTGCGCGTCGACGTCGTCGACATCAAGCACGAGCACGTCATCGGCGACCTCACGCGCCTGCAGCAGGTCTTCGTGAACATCATGGGCAACGCGATCAAGTTCACGCCCGAGGGCGGCAGCATCTCCATGCGCATCTCCGAGCTGCCGAGCCGCGTGCACGACAGCGGCTGCTACGAGTTCGTGTTCTCGGACACGGGCTGCGGCATGAGCAAGGAGTTCATGGAGACCATCTTCGAGCCCTTCACGCGTGCCAACGATTCACGCACCACCGGCATCGAGGGCACAGGCCTGGGCATGGCGATCGTCAAGAGCGTCGTCAGCCTGATGAACGGCACGGTCGACGTCGACTCCGAGCTGGGCAAGGGCACCACATTCACCGTGACGGTGCACCTCAAGCTCCGCGATGGCGCGGCAGTTGACCTGAGCGACCTCAAGGACATCAGGGTGCTCGTGGTCGATGACGACGATGTCGCCTGCGAGGGAGCCTGCGCACTGCTCGAGGATATCGGCATGCGGGCCAACTTCGAGATGTCCGGACCGGCGGGCGTGCAGGCCGTGATCGATGCCGATGCATCAGACGACCCCTTCAAAGCGGTCATTCTCGACTGGCGCATGCCCGGCATGAGCGGTCTTGAAGTCGCCAAAGCGATTCGCGAGAGAGTCAAGCAGGCACCTCCCATCATCATTCTCTCCGGTTACGACTGGTCGATGATCGAACAGGAGGCGCGCGAGATAGGCGTCGACGCCTTCATTTCCAAGCCCCTGTTCCGCTCGCGTCTCATCCAGGTGATGAA